>NZ_JAYGGV010000001.1:0-505591 GCF_035181405.1 Moraxella tarda | reverse complement strand
GCATTGCCGAGTAGCTACGTTCGGATGGGATAACCGCTGAAAGCATCTAAGCGGGAAGCCCACCTCAAGATAAGATTTCCCTAAAGGGCCGTTGTAGACTACGACGTTGATAGGTTGGGTGTGGAAGCACAGCGATGTGTGTAGCTAACCAATACTAATTGCCCGTTTGGCTTGACCATACAACACCCAAGTGGTTTAGATACTGTGAATCAGTCATCAAACACTCAGTGTTGAATGGTAAGTGTAAGATTTTACCTAACAAGCTTGAATCAATCTTGAATGAATTTACTTTTTAACTTAAAAAGTGAAACAAACTTAAAAAAACAGACTCATAGCAGCGTTGTTAATCCTTTTACGCTGACGACAATAGCAAGATGGAACCACCTGATCCCTTCCCGAACTCAGAAGTGAAACGTCTTAGCGCCGATGGTAGTGTGGTTCGCCCATGTGAGAGTAGGTCATCGTCAGCACCTTATTTAGCCCCCTTCAACGGTTGTTGGAGGGGGTTTTTGGGGGTTGACAGTGGGGTGTGATGTAACTAAAAGGAGGGGTTGAGAAGTGGCCTTGATACGGTTTTGGCAAAGCGGTTTTACTTTAGTTGAAATGATGGCAGTTCTTACAATTGTGGCTGTACTTATCTTTTTTGCACAGCCTACTTATATTGCCATGATGCAACGAATTGAAGCGCATGAGGTGCGTAGGCACATTCATGAGGCCATTCGCTTGGCAAAAATTGAAAGCCGTATTCGTGGTCAAGATGTCTTGATTTGTCCAATGAATAATGATGTGTGTAGTAAAGTTGCTCAAGACAATCTTTTGGTTTTTATCGATACTAATAGAAATAATAAATTTGATAAGAAAAAGGATATTGTTATCATTAAAGAGGCGTTGTCTCTTAGATATGGTATAATCAGTATGAGCGTTTCTGCTGGTCGGGATTATATAAAGTTCATGGGCGATACAGGCAAACCTCGGGGTAATTTTGGGCATATCAAGTACTGTAATATATTTAAAGAAAAAACTCATAGTTTTCAGATAGTTGTTAATATGAATGGTATGGTTTCAGAAAAATATGGAAGTAGATTGAATATTGATTGTTGAGGATAAAGATGCCGGTAGATTTTTCAAACACATTGATAGTGGCAATTTCAGCAACAGCATTGTTTGATCTGACAGATGTTGAAAAAACAATGGCTAAGTTTGTGCAAGAAGATGAAAAAACAGCGGCAAAACATTTTCATGAATATATGCAAGCACATGAGAAAGAGCCACTTGCAGCGGGAACTGGTTATCCACTCATTAAGGCTCTTTTAAATTTAAATAAATATGATCAAGATAAAGAGTATCACAATGAATCACCATTTGTTGAAGTAGTGATTGTTTCAAAATCGACGCCAGATATGGGTATTCAGGTTTTAAATGCTATCCGTACACACGGTCTGGAGATTACTCGTTCGGCTTTTATTTCTGGGGCTTCGGTAACAGACTATATTAAAGATTTTGATGTTGATTTATTTTTAACCACCAATCAAGAAGATGCTCAAAAAGTTGCCGATGCGCGAGTTTGTGCTTGTGCTATTTTAGATGCTGGCCCTATTGATATTTCAAAGCTGGATACAGAACAATTGCGTATTGCTTTTGATGGCGATGCTGTACTTTTTGATGAGGCGAGTGAGTTGGTTTTTCAGCAACATGGATTACAAGCCTTTCATCGCTATGAAAATGAAAAAATGGATTTGCCGATGGACAAGGGTCCTTATGCAGATTTTTTAATTAAACTATCTAGATTGCAAAGCAGGCTACCAAATGATACCAATGCCGACAATAGCCCAATTCGTATTGCATTGGTAACTGCAAGAAATGCTCCTGCTGATATGAGAGCCATCAAAACTTTGCGTGAATGGGGTGTCAGTGTTGATGTGGCGTTTTTTTTAGGAGGGTTGAGCAAAACCCGTGTGCTAAAAACTTTTGCACCGCATATTTTCTTTGATGACCATGTCAAACATATTGAGGCTGCACGCAAAATTGTGCCATCAGCACATGTTCCATACCACTCAGCATCATTGCTTAATGAACTGACCAAAAGACCGCTAAAAAGTAAGCTTTTCAAACCCATTAAAAAACGCAAGAACTGTTGTGATGAAGAAAATCACCTTAATTAAAATTGTGATTGCTGTAACTTTATTGTTATTACCAAGACGCAGCACTCAAAAACCTAATGACAAACCTAAGCCATCATGATTCGTTTGATTGATACGCATACACACTTTGATGTGTCAGAGTTTGATGCCAATCGTGCCAGTTTGACAAAAAAAGCACATGAAAATGGTGTGCGTCATCTGCTGCTGATTGGGTTTTTGGCAAAATACTTTGGACAAATGATAGATGTTCAAAGCGAAATGTTGAAATTTAATTTGGCTGTACAGGCACACTTGGCATTTGGCTTGCACCCCTTATATATCCTTGAACAAAGTGAAAATGACCTGATTTTACTTGATGATTTTATTAGGTCGTATGAGAGTGTTGCCATTGCTGAGATTGGTCTAGATACTTATCCGAAATATTTTAATGAGTCTGAAATTTTTAAAAAACAGCAAAAATTTTTTATTGAGCAAATCAACCTTGCTAAGATGTATGGATTGCCTGTTATCTTGCATATTCGCAAAGCACATGGGCAGGTATTGCAAATTTTAAAGTCTCAAAAATATCGTGCTGATGAACAAGGTGGCATCGCACACAGTTTTAGCGGTGGCGAACAAGAGGCGCTTGCTTTTGTTAAAATGGGGTTTAAGCTTGGTATTACAGGGCAAATCACCAATCCAAATGCAAAAAAACTTCGTCGTGCGGTGATGGCAGTGTTTGAAAAATATGGTGCTGATGCATTTGTTATTGAAACAGACTGCCCTGATATGATGCCTTTGCCTCACCAGCATTTGGGTGGTCCAAATGAGCCTGCCAATTTGATTTATGTGATTAATGAGTTGGCGAATTTATTTGGTATGGATAAAGAAATTTTGGCAAGACGGTTATGGGAAAATAGCAATGAAGCGTTACGCCAGCAGTGGATTTATGAATGATGAGTGATTTGATGACACGCCGTTTTATGGGCACGCGTACGCTATATGGAGCAGACTTTGAAAAATTCATGAATGCTCATGTTTATGTCATCGGCGTGGGCGGCGTGGGCTCTTGGGCGATTGAGGGGCTTGCTAGAACTGGTGTGGGTAAGCTGACCTTGGTGGACTTGGATGTGTTGGTTGAGAGCAATATTAACCGTCAGTTGCCTGCACTTGATGGGACGCTGGGCGAATCTAAAATTCATGCCATGGCAGACAGATTGCATCAGATTAATCCAAATTTAACACTAAATTTGATTGATGATTTTTTGACGGCGGATAATATCAAAGAAATTTTACCATCTAAAAATGAAATTTGGGCATTGGCCAAACAAGGCATTAAAGTGGTTGTGCTTGATTGTGTTGATGATATGAGTGCAAAACTTGCCATCAGTTTGCATTGCCGATTTAATAAGATTAAGCTCATCATCTCAGGTGGTGTGGGTGGCAAGATAGATCCGACACAAATTAAAGTGGCAGACCTAAAAGATGTAACCCAAGATCCATTGCTTGCTAAATTACGCACCCGCTTAAAAGAAAAAAATATCAGCCAAAATAAAAAAGGTAAATTTGCCATGAAATGCGTCTATTCGACCGAGCAACTAAAAATGGCGACAGCGTGTGAAAGTGGATTAAACTGTGGTGGTTATGGTTCTGCAGTGGCGGTAACAAGTGTTGTTGGCATGGTGATGGTGTCAGAGTGTCTGGCAATGATTGCCAAATAGGCTATCAGATGGTCTATGGCCAAGTTTATAGATTTAAATTTATAGATTGAAAAATTGACAAAATATATGAGAAATATATGAGGCGGTTGGCCTTGTGATTGTATGTGTTAAAAAAGCCACCTTGCTGGGTGGCTTTTTTGTGAGATGAATTTGATGATTATTTATTGATTTTTTCCATTGCTTTTTCATAAAACTCATTGAATTTTTCTTTGGCAGTATGAACAAATTCACTGTCAGCCTGTTCGTCAATCATTTCACTGATTTTGACAAAAAGCTCTTTGGTTTTTGATTTTTGGTATACAGGCAGGCGTTTGCATACCTCGCCAACCTTCTTGCGAACCTCACTAAGCACTGCTTCGTCACCACGAGCGTCTAACACATCGCAAATCCAGTTTGCCAAATCTACACATTCTTCTTCTTTAAAGCCACGAGTGGTTACGGCAGGTGTACCGATGCGAATGCCTGAGGTGACAAATGGTGATTTTGGATCATTTGGTACAGAGTTTTTGTTGACGGTGATATGAGCATCGCCCAGCCATTTGTCTGCTTCTTTACCTGTGATGCCTTGTTTGATTAGGCTGATGAGCATTAGATGGTTTTCTGTGCCGCCAGAAACAACATCATACCCACGAGCGATGATGGTTTTTGCCATGGCTTGTGCATTTTTTACAACTTGTTGTTGATATGCTTTGTATTTATCGGTCATGGCCTCTTTAAAGCATACGGCTTTAGCAGCGATGGCGTGCATGAGCGGACCACCTTGCGAGCCAGGGAATACGGCAGAATTTAGTTTTTTCTCAATCTCTTCATTGGCCTTTGCAAGGATAAGACCTGAGCGTGGGCCACGCAAAGTTTTGTGAGTGGTAGTGGTGGTTACATCAGCGATTTGTACTGGATTTGGATAGATGCCAGCAGCTACCAAGCCCGCCACATGTGCCATGTCCACCATGAGATAAGCACCTACGCTATCGGCAATCTCACGAAAGCGTTGCCAGTCCATGATTTGTGAGTAGGCAGAAAAGCCTGCGATGATCATCTTGGGCTTATGCTCGTTGGCAAGACGCTGGATTTCATCATAATCAAGCAGGCCGTTTTCATCAATGCCGTAATGCACCGCATTATAAGTTTTGCCAGAAAATGATACGCTTGCACCATGTGTTAGATGTCCACCATGTGCCAAACTCATGCCCATGACGGTATCACCAGCTTCTAATAAAGCTAAATAGACGGCCGCATTGGCACTTGAGCCTGAGTGTGGCTGAACATTGGCGTAATCTGCACCGAAAAGTTCTTTGGCACGATCAATGGCAATTTGCTCGATGATGTCCACATTCTCACAGCCACCATAATAGCGTTTGGTTGGATAACCTTCGGCGTATTTGTTGGTCAGGTTTGAACCTTGGGCTTCCATGACCGAAGGAGAGCAGTAGTTTTCTGATGCAATGAGTTCAATATGGTTTTCTTGACGCCAACCTTCTTTATCAATGATGGCTGCCAATTCTGGGTCGTAGGCGTGTAAAGAGATGTCTTTAAACATGATTTTGCACCTTTTGTTGGGATTGAGTGATGAGTTGAAAGTTTTGTTAGTGTATCATAATTTATTAAAAATAAACACAATGCTTTATGTGTTTTCGTGCGATTTGGCTTGATAAAAATGAGGCATTAAAGCCAGTTTACATGGCTTTAAAATTTTTCAAAACTTGTGATAAAGCCATGTAAAAAAATTTCCTCCACTAAAATGTATCGCCCCTGCCAATCATAGATACTGGCTCTTTTAAATTGCCCATCATGCTTAAAAATATGTCGCTGACAAGGCAAGGTTCTTGATTTTTTAAACATCACATAGCCAATTGGCGTGTCTTTTAGATGGCGTAATCGTTTGGCATTGCCAATTAAGCTGGGCTGAGGAAAGATACTTTTGGCGTGAATCCATGCCTGTTCATCATTGCCAAAAAGTAGTACTTCACGCACCCAGGCCAAAGCAGGGCGGTGAACTGGTAAGTTTAAGATTTTTTTGTTTTTAAAATCAATGGGTTGCCATTCTTCTTTGATGACTTTGACTCTCAGGATTTGACCTGCCTTAGCTTCTAGCATTGCAGTTAGTGAGCCTTGCGTGGTTAGGTATGGTAGTAGGGTGGCTGGTGGTGTCATTTTGGTGAAGGTTTTTTAATGAAAATTATGATTTTAATCCGTAAGATTGTAGCATAAAAAGCAATATATCTTAAAAATTAGCGATGATTTTTAAGAAAATTTTGGTAATTTTTTATGACTTTTTTAAATATTTTAAGGGGAATCTTAATAATTTTTTTGGTGATTTTTGGATATCAAAAATGGTGGATTTTAATAAAATCAATGTATTTTCATAAGGTTGGATGATAAAGATACAAAATTTTTAATGGTAATTTTTATATCATTTATTTTAAAAATATTGAACATTATGGCTTGATATTGGATAAAAGCTGTATTTTTGAGTATTCTGTATGACAAGAATCGCACGCAGTTAATTTTTACTAGTATTCACTGGTATCGGCAGTGATTTGACTGGTGTGGCAGGCTGCTACACTGATGACAATGTACCAACATGGAATTTAGGAGATTACGATGACTTATCAATCAGCATTAGAACACGTTCGTGGTGTTAAAGAAAAATTAGGTGGCACTTGGCACGCCATTCGTCCAGAAGATGCGGCTCGTATGATGGTGCAAAACCGCTTTAAAACAGGGCTAGACATTGCCAAATATACCGCTGGCATTATGCGTCAAGATATGGCTCAGTATGATGCTGACAACAGCAAATACACACAGTCTTTGGGCTGTTGGCACGGATTTATCGCCCAGCAAAAAATGATTGCCAATAAAAAATATTTTGGCACAACCGCCAAACGCTACATCTATCTGTCAGGTTGGATGGTGGCGGCACTGCGTTCTGAATTTGGACCACTGCCTGACCAATCTATGCACGAAAAAACCGCTGTGCCAAAGCTGATTGAAGAAATTTACACTTTTTTACGCCAAGCTGATGCCAAAGAATTAAACGACCTATTTCGTGCCTTACAAAAAGCCGAAGACGCTGGCGATAGTGCCAAAGTCAAAGAGCTAGAAAGCCAAATTGACAACTTTGAGACACACATCGTACCAATTATTGCCGATATTGATGCAGGTTTTGGTAATGAAGAAGCTACTTATTTACTAACCAAGCAAATGATTGAAGCTGGGGCGTGTGCCATTCAAATTGAAAACCAAGTATCAGACGCCAAGCAATGTGGGCATCAAGCAGGCAAAGTTACCGTACCACACGAAGACTTTTTAGCAAAAATCAACGCTGTGCGTTATGCGTTTTTGGAGCTTGGCGTAGATGATGGTGTAATTGTCGCTCGCACCGACTCAGAAGGAGCGGACTTAACTCAAAAAATCCCAGTCAGCAAACAAAAAGGCGATTTGGCAAGCAAATACATCAGCTATCTTGAAACCACCGAAATTGACATCAGCGATGCGCTTGACGATGAAATTTTAATCAAACGAGACGGCAAATTACACAGACCCACTCGCCTAGCGTCTGGTTTGTATCAGTTCCGTGAAGGCACTCAGCACGACAGAGTGGTGCTAGACTGCGTAACTTCGCTACAAAATGGGGCGGATATGATTTGGATTGAAACACCAACCCCAGATGTAGCAGGGATTGCACGCTTTGTTGATGATATCAAAAAACAAGTACCAAACGCCAAATTGGTCTACAACAACTCGCCGTCTTTTAACTGGACGCTCAATTTTCGTCAGCAAGCCTATGACCGCTGGGTCGCACAAGGCAAAGATGTATCAGGCTATGAGCGAGACAAGCTAATGGACGCTAAATATGACGACAGCGAACTGGCACTTGATGCGGACGACAAAATTCGTACCTTCCAAAAAGATGCTGCTCGTGAAGCAGGTGTATTCCACCATTTAATCACCTTGCCCACTTATCACACCGCTGCACTTTCTACCCACGAGCTTGCCAAAGGCTACTTTGGCGATGAAGGTATGCTCGCTTATGTAGCAGGTGTTCAGCGTAAAGAAATCCGTGGCGGTATCGCTTGTGTCAAACATCAAGCAATGGCAGGTTCGGATATTGGCGATGACCACAAAGAGATTTTTTCTGGCGAAAACGCCCTAAAAGCAGGCGACGCCAGTAAAAACACAATGAACCAATTTGGTGGTTAATTTTTAAACAAAGATAAAAACGGTGTTTTGCTTGGTAAAAACACCGTTTTTTCATAAAATTGTTAATTTTTAAAAATTTTTTGGTTAAAATTTTAAAGTCAGCTTTTTTAAATGAAAATTTTATCATTTATTTTACGCTTTTTAATTTCACTTTAAAATTTTAAATCCAACACCCAAATCAAAAGGAAAAAATTATGCCCACAACTCGTATCAACAAAGGCTTGCTCGCCATTGATAAAATTTTATTTGATTTTATTGAAAATGAAGCCTTGCCGATTGCTAACATCGCAAGCGATGAATTTTGGCAAAACTTTGAACAAGCGGTGCTTGATTTAACCCCAAAAAATAAAGCACTTTTACAAAAGCGTGAACAATTACAAACCCAAATTGATGATTGGCACAAAAACAACGCCTATGAACTAAACGCCTATAAGCAGTTTTTGAGCGATATTGGTTATCTTGAAAAACCTGTGGACGATTTTGAAATTACCACCACACAAGTTGACGATGAGATTGCTACAATGGCAGGTGCTCAGCTGGTTGTGCCTGTGCGTAACGCCCGCTATGCTCTAAATGCCGCCAATGCACGCTGGGGCAGTTTGTATGACGCTTTGTATGGTTTTGATGTTATTGATGAGACGGGCGGTGCGGAAAAAGGCAAAGGCTATAATCCGATTCGTGGGGCAAAAGTCATTGAATTTGCCAAAAATTTTCTTGATGAAACTTTCCCATTAACCGATAAACGCTCCCATTCTGATGTAGTATCATATTCTATTTCAAAAACGGAATTGGTTGCAGTGTTTAAGAAAGAGTATCTTACAACCGTTCCAAATCAGTTAATTGCCATATTTTCTGATGGTAGTTCTGAGATTTTGAAATTTCCCGAACAACTCATTGGGTATAACGGAACAAGAGAAAATCCCACCGAAATTATCCTAAAAAACAACGGCTTACACACCATTATCCAAATTGACCGCAATCATTTAATCGGTAAAGACGATAAAGCAGGCGTCAAAGATGTGATTTTAGAATCGGCCGTTACCACCATTCAAGATTTAGAAGACTCAGTAGCGGCAGTAGATGCCGAAGAAAAAGTGGAAGGCTATCGCAACTGGCTGGGTCTAATGACAGGCGATTTGTCTGAAAAGCTAGAAAAAAACGGCAAACAAATCACTCGCAAGCTAAACCCAGACCGTACTTTTACCGATATTAATGGACAAACCCAAACCTTGCACGGTCGCTCGGTTATGCTTATTCGTAATGTTGGACATTTGATGACAAATCCTGCGATTTTGGTAAACGGCGAAGAAATTTTTGAAGGCATTATGGATACGCTTATCACGCCACTACTTAGCGTGATTGATATTCGTGGCAAAAATACTTTGCGTAATTCTCGCACAGGCTCTATGTATATCGTCAAGCCAAAAATGCACGGCTCACAAGAAGTGGCGTTTGCCATAGAATTATTTGAGCGTGCCGAAAAACTGGCAAATCTACCCAAAAACAGCCTAAAAATAGGCATTATGGACGAAGAAAAACGCACCAGTATCAATCTAAAAAATTGTATTGAAAAAGCAAAAGACCGTACTATTTTTATCAATACAGGCTTTATGGACAGAACAGGCGATGAGATTCACACGGCAATGCACGCAGGGGCGTTTGTCAAAAAAGCCGACATCAAAGCCCAAGCGTGGTTTGATGCTTATGAAAAACGCAATGTCAGTATTGGATTAAATGCAGGACTAACTGGCAAAGCCCAAATCGGTAAGGGTATGTGGCCAAAGCCTGATGAGCTTGCCGATATGTATCGCACCAAGATTGAACACCCCACAGCAGGGGCAAGCTGTGCGTGGGTGCCATCGCCAAGTGGTGCGGTTATCCACGCTATGCACTACCACAAATGCAATGTATTTGACCGCCAGCTTGACCTAAAATCACAAACAATGCCAAGCCTTGACACGCTTTTGACCCTACCCCTAGCAAGCGATACAAATTGGAGCGATGATGAAAAACGCCGTGAACTTGATAACAACTGTCAAGGCATATTAGGCTATGTTGTGCGTTGGGTGGATTTGGGCGTGGGCTGTTCTAAGGTGCCTGATATTCATAATGTTGGACTTATGGAAGACCGTGCCACTTTGCGAATTTCAAGTCAGCATATCGCCAACTGGCTTATGCACAACATCGTCAGCAAAGATGAAGTCATGGACAGCCTAAAACGAATGGCAAAAGTGGTAGATGCCCAAAATGCCAACGACAAAGATTATCGCCCAATGGCGACCGACTTTGACAGCAATATTGCTTTTAATACCGCTGTCAGCTTGATATTTGAAGGCAAAGACCAACCGTCAGGCTATACCGAGCCACTTTTGCACAAAGCCAGATTGAAGTTAAAAGGCTATACAGGCGACTGATTTTTATCAAGCTCTCAATGTAAACAACATAAACCTTGAACACAACAAACCCCAAAGTGTCGGCTTTGGGGTTTTTTAAATATTTAGATGGTGGTATGGCAAGCTAAAATCTAAATCAATCGGCTTGAGAAGGTTTTGGTCAGTTTATACCTTTGTCAACCATAAATTCACCCCAAAACTAATAAATAAACAGCCAACCAATAGCATTGCCAACGCCATCACCATAGGGCGGGTACCGAACAGATCAGCCAGTTTTTTGCCACTAAAAGTCAGTAAGGTCAAATAAGAAAAGCTCACGATTTGCAAAATCAACGCCAAGATAAAAAAGCTTAAAAATGGCTTATCGTAGCTAGGATCAACAAACTGCACAAAAAATGATAAGAAAAACAAAATTGCCTTAGGATTGGTAAGACTCAGTGATAAAGAGCGATAAAAAAAGTTTTGCTTGGGGATATTGGGCGGAGTGAAAGTCTTGCCTGCAATCATATGGCGATTTTTAAAGGTATGATACGCTCCGATGATGAGCCGTATGCCAAGATATGCCAAATAACCTCCACCGATGAGTTTGATGCCATCAAACACAGCAGGATAGATTTTTAACAGTGTGCCCGCCCCCAAGACGGTAGCGAGCATGAGCAAGCTATCGCCGATGAGAACGCCTGCCATCACCCATGCTCCTGCTTTTCTACCCTGTGAGGCCGATACTGATAGGCAATATAGAGTGTTTGGTCCAGGTAGTGTGATGACCACAATGACGCCAATAAGATAAGTGATTAAGTCGGTGATGCCAAACATTTTTCAAACCTTTTTAACCTTGTTATTGTTCAGATGTGAGATACTTTTTTGATGAGTGATGGTAATGATTTTCAAGCAAAGGAACAATTTGTTTTTTGCGACTGACGATACCATCTAAAATAAACAAACCATTTTTTGGTACGGCATTAAAGACCTTACTGATGATGGCGTCTTGCTTGGCATCATGGGTGAGGGCATAGCCGATTTTATCCTTAATGTTGGCAATGGCAACCATAAAGTGGTCAAGATTCTTTTGTTTTTGGAGTGTGTGGGCCATTTGTGCCAATTCATCACAGCGTGCCAAAATCTGAGAAATGTCCATTGTCTCAATGCCTGCAATGCCCCATTTTTTATCACCAAAGTTGTATTCTTTATAATCCATTAATAAAATTTCACGAGCAGATAGATGATGAATATTGCTTTTTGCCAAAAACATTTGCTCAGCCAGTTTGTCTTGATCATTTTTTGATAAGCCAATGATTTTTAATAATTTTTTTAACACATATTTGTCATCGTCAGTCGTGGTAGGGCCAGTTAAATTAAGAGTGTCTGAGATGATGGCAAATAGCATGAGTGTGGCAATGAATGGTGTGATGGTGATGGATTTTTGAACAAGCATTTCGTATAAAATTGTACAAGTGCAACCAAAAGGTGCTATGCGAACATAAGCGGTTGTGGGTGTGGATAAATTTAATTTGTGATGATCAATAATAAAGCAAATGTCAAAATCAAATAAATTGGCAATCGATTGAGTCTGTTCGTTGTGGTCAGTTAAGCCGATTTTATCCCCTTTTGTTAAGGTGGTCAATGGATTATTGGGATCCAAATAAGGCAATAAATCGTTGTCCAATCTGTACATTTCATCAGCAAACCAATTGGATAAATGCTCAATCATAAAAGCTGTTTCAGGGTTTGGCTTGCCAAGTCGATAGGCGGTGGCATGAATGTCTTGTGCGTTTAGATAGTATGCCATCACAAACGCTGAGGCAAAAGCGTCTGTGTCAGGGCTGGTGTGTCCGAATATATGATACATGATCACCTCTTTGTTTTATGCCTTATTAATATAATCGGTTGGGTCTTTTGGTTTGATGGTGTCTGCATGATTCATAAAAAAAGTGCGTTGTATATTGTCTTTGGCAACATGATAGTGTGGGAAAACTTGACAAGATGAGTCTAAGTCGCCTTGCCAAGTAGGAATGATGCTTTTCATGCGGTGAAAACGGTTTGGCAGATTGGGCATTTTTTTGGCAGTATGTACAGCTTGTAGGGCATCTTCACGATTGTTGCATACTAATGCCATATCACAGCCTGCATTGATGGCGTACTCAACACGCTCTTTGACGCCACCAACGACACAGGCTGCTTTCATAGATAAATCATCACTAAAAATGACGCCATCAAACCCCAATTGTTTTCTTAAAATCTCTTGCAGCCAGATGGTAGAAAAGCCAGCGGGCTTATCATCAACTTGGCTAAAAATGACATGAGCAGGCATGATGGCATCTAGTTTATCCAAATTTTGTCTAAAACTGATCAAGTCTTGTTCCCAAATCTCATCAAGCTTGCGATTATCTACCGCCTCAGCAATGTGTGAGTCGGGAGCAATGGAGCCATGACCAGGAAAATGCTTGCCCGTGGCTTTCATGCCAGCATCGTGCATACCATCAATGAATTGTGCAGACAGCTTGGTAACAATTTGTGGTTTGGTGTGAAAAGCACGGTCGCCAATCACCGTGCTGCACCCATTGATGTCTAGCACAGGTGCAAAGCTGATGTCTACACCCACTGCCAGCACTTCGCACGCCATCAAATAGCCTGCATCATAGGCAAGCGATGAGGCCAACTTGTGATTTTTGTCATAAATTTTGCCAAGTTCACCCATGGCAGGCAGGGGTGAAAAACCATTTCGAAAGCGTGCGACGCGTCCGCCTTCTTGGTCGGCAGCAATGATGATGTTTGGGTTGATGGCTCGTATGGCATCGGTAAGTGCACGCACTTGTGTGGCAGATTGGACATTGCGTGCAAAGATGATGATACCGCCAATCTCATCATTTGCCAAAAATTTTTTATCTGCGTCTGTTAAAACTGTGCCATCTACATCGGCCATAATGATGCCATTTGCCATGTTTTACCTATATTTTGCTAAAATTTTAATAATGTTGCTTATTATGCCATGATTTTGGAGGAATGTATCTATTTAAAGAAATTTACTCACAAAAACCATCACACAAACAAGATTGAGTATGATAAGATAATGCCAATTTTTCTTAATAATTTTTAATATTGATTGCAATTATAGGTGAATATAATGAAACGACAATTTTTGTGGTCGGGCATGGCGACAGCCATTGTGAGTGTACTATTGGCACAAAGTGTTGGCATGGTGGCACAGGCGTCAGACAAGCAGGGCTTTGAGCCAAATATTGAGCAAAAAATGGTTGCACGCCAAGTGTCTTTATTGCTTGATCGCACACATTATCTAAAACAACCGCTTGACCGTCAAATGGGCAAAAAAATCCTAGAAACTTATTTTGATAGTTTGGACGCATCACGCACGCTGCTGTTGCAATCTGATGTTGATGAATTCATGAATAAGTATGGTGATACTTATGCTGAACGATTAAAACGAGGCGATTTGTCCGCAGGGATAGAGATTTTTGAACGCTATCGCACTCGTGCTAATGAATATTATGACACGGCCAAACAAATGCTTGCAGGTGATGTGAATCTGCACACCGATCAGGCCATCATTCTTGACCGTGAAGATGCACCACGCTTTAAAGATGAGGCGGAACAACGACAATATTGGCAAAACCAGACCGCTTATGCACTCATTAATATCACGCTAAACCAAGAAGATGATAAAGCAAAAGACAAGGCGTTTTTGGAAAACCCAGAGCTTGCCAAGGGTCAGGATTTGGTTAAGGGTGAGAACCGTACGCCAAATGAAATTTTGCTTAATCGCATTAATCGCCAAAAGCAACAACTTGGCCGCCTAAAAAATGATGAAATTATGGAGGGTATCTTAAATGCGGCGATGATGGCATATGACCCACACAGTAATTATTATGCACCTGTGCAGGCTAATGAAATGCAGATTCAATCAAATTTGCAATTAGAAGGTATCGGTGTGTCAATTCGTCCTGATCGCAAAAACCCTGACTATACACGCATCATCAGTTTGGTTGATGGTGGACCTGCTCAAAAAACAGGGCAAATCAGAGCTAATGATCTTATTATTGGGGTGGCACAAGAAGATGGTAAAATGGTTGATACCATTGGATTTACCACGCGTGAAATTGTGGCATTGATTCGTGGTGCAAAAGGAACGCCTGTAACCATCAAGGTCAAACAGCCTAATGCTCCAGACAGTGCTGCACGCAATGTTACTATTGTGCGTGATGTCGTCAAGCAAGATGAATCTGGTGTGCAGTATCGTGTGGTTGAGGTGCCATACGATGGGGCAACCAAGCGTGTGGGCGTGATTGAGATTCCAAGTTTTTATTTAAATTTCAAAGCCCGTCTTAGCGGTGTTGGTGTTAATGATTATCGGTCGGTTAGTTTTGATACCGAAAAAGCATTAAAAGCACTAAGAGAAGAGGGTATTGATGGCTTGGTGGTGGATTTGCGTAACAACCCTGGTGGCTCTCTTGATGAAGTGGCAAAAATGCTTGGGCTTTTTATTAAACAAGGTCCTGTCGTGCAAATTCGTGACAATCAGGGCAATGTACAAGTTTATGCTGATGAAGATGGTGGGGAACAGTTGTATGCGGGCGATATGTCAGTATTAATTAATCTGGGTTCAGCATCTGCATCGGAGATTTTTTCGGCGGCGATACAAGATTATGGGCGTGGTTTGGTTGTTGGTAGCACCACAACAGGCAAGGGCTCTGCCCAATCTCGGCGTGATGATTTGGCACTTGGTTCAGCGACGATTACTCAGCGTAAATTCTACCGCATCAATGGCGGTAGTACCCAGAACAAGGGCGTGGTGCCTGACATTGAATTGGTCAATATCTATGAGGGTATTGAGTTTGGCGAAAGAGAGTATAAAAACCCACTTGAATGGGACATGATTGCTACCACTAATTTTGTTGCAGAAGGTGAGTACAACCAAGATTTGATTAAAAGATTGTCCGCCATTTCCAAAGCTCGCCAAGCCAAAAATCCACAGTTTCAGTACCTTACTGAACTTAATGCCATTCGAGCTCTTGATGACCGTAAAAAGCCGACCGATGTCAATATTGACAAACGCCGTGCCAAAACCAAAGAAGTTGAGAATCGTACTTTGGCTGCTGAAAATGCACGCCGTCAAGCCATGGGTGAAAAGCCTTATACCGATTGGGCGACTTATCAAGCCAGCGTAGATGCACTGGCCGAAGAGCGTGGTGCAATGAAAGAAAATCTACGCCCTAAATTACCAGAGGACGAAGCTTATGTTTTGGAAGCAGCACGCTTAATGTTTGATGCAAAAAAATGATTTATTCTATCAAATGGTGTTGAATTAAGTAGCAAAAAGCCATCGTTATGATGGCTTTTGATTTTGGTTTGATTAGGTATTTTGGTTGTCCTTAAAGCCTGTTTTTGACTTTAAGGGCAGTGTTACCAAAAAGCGAGTCTTACCTTGCCATGTATCGGTAATGATTTGACCATGATGTGCCTCTATGATTTGTGAAACCAGTGATAAGCCAAGCCCTGAGCCCTTTTTTTCTTGTTTTAGACGCACAAATGGACTAAAAATATCAATGCGTTTGTCTTGGGGTATGCCATTGCCTTGGTCAATTACTGCAATCACAGCAAAAGCAGGTTCTTTGGACGGCTGGTCTTTTTGCCTTGAAAAACTCAGCAAAGGTTTTTTGACTTTCTTGGGCGTTTCGCTGTCATTGGCGGTAAGTGAAGTCTCTACCAAAGTACTTGGAATATCGCCTGCATTGGTCGCATCTATTGTCTCATAAACATAGACTTCAATGGGTGCGATGCCATGAATCATGGCATTGTTAAGTAAGTTGCGTATCAGATGAGTCAGTAGCTTAGGTTGAGCGGTCATGACAACAGATTCGGCAAATAACGATACTTCAGAATAATGCTGGCATTCTGTGCGTATCAACTCATACAAATCAACTTGTTCGGTAGATTCTAAAGCATGACCTGCATCCAGACGACTGACCAGCAAGATACTTTCTACCAAGTCGTTCAGTCCTGTCAAATCACGGTTGATGGCGGTGGCTCGCTTGTCAAATTTCGCTTTATCGTCATCATTTAGTTTGTCAGCAAGCATATTCATCATCTCAATTTGCAAGCGAATGCGTGTGATTGGCGTGCGAAACTCGTGTGAGGCATGAGCAAGAAGCAGATTGTTGGCGTTGATAAGCTGTTCAATTTTTTGGGCAGATTGGTTAAAACCATAGGCGAGTGTGGCAATCTCGTCATTGCCTTGTTCATCGGCTCTTACGCTAAAATCGCCATCACCGAGTTTTAGCATTTGTCGGCTTAGATGATTGATACGCCAAGTGATGTTTCGGGCAATCCACCATAGCACTGCCGACATGATGAGTACAAGCAGTAGTGTGCCTGTAAATAAGTTTAGTATCGCAACAAATGGCCGTTCTGGTGGTGGTGTGCGACTTTCATACCACAATCGATAGCCTGAGGCATTTGTCAAAGTAACATGGTGATTGGTGGGTGAGAACACATCAGGCATGATGATGTCAAGCCATGTTTCGTCTTGACTAATTTTTGGTGGCAGACCACTGTCTTCGGTTTGTAAGACCAACTCACCATCAGGTGCGTACAATCCAATTTTGGCATTTAAGCTCTCATCAAAAATATCAAAGCTACGCTTAACGATGACCAATATAAATCTTGCTCGTAGCAATTCATTTTTTTTGTTTAAGGCTTCGGCTTCGGCGATGAGCGGATTGATTTGCGTCATGATTTGTTCGGCAATTGCCTTTGAACGCATGCTGTCAGAATTATTATGCACCAATTGGGCAAGCAGTACCATGGCAATCGCAAAAGCAATGATTGCCAAAAAAACACTCACAAAAAGCTGAGCAAAAACTGAATTAAGACCAAAACGATTTTTCATAAATCATGCCAATTTTGATGTGAATTTTTTTTAAGCTTATTAAAACAAATCATTTAATAAGCACCTTTGACTTAAACAAAAAAGACCATCTAAGTGATGGTCTTGTAACATAAAAAGATCACACTTGGTCGGTGGCAAACTGATAGCCAACACCTCGTACTGTGATGATACGCTTAGGCTGGCGTGGATTGTCCTCAATCAATGCACGCAAACGAGAGATATGCACATCAATCGCACGGTCAATATTCTCAGAGCTGTCATCATTTGGCATGGCTTGCCATAGTTGTTCACGATTGAGCACCTTGCCTGCGTGGGTTGCAAAGTAGTGCAATAGTTGAAATTGATGAGTGGTTAGACGAACAATTTTGTCATCGATGGTTACCTCGTGGCTGTCTGGAAATATGGCCAAACGCCCAAAGGTTAGACTGCCAGAGTGTAGGTTGGCTTGATTTGGTGTCTCGTGGCGACGCAGTACAGCACGGATGCGTGCCAGCAGTTCGCGTGGCTCAAATGGCTTGGAGATGTAATCATCTGCTCCCATTTCAAGACCCAATACACGGTCGGTGGTATCGCCTTTGGCGGTTAGCATCACGATGGGTACTTTATTAATCTGAGGGTTTTTAGCACCACGCACTTTTTGACACACTTGCATACCGTCCATGTCAGGCAACATCAAATCAAGCACAATCAGGCTGATGTCGCGTTCTTTGGCATCAAGTAAATCAAGGCCTGCTTGGCCTGTGGCGGCATGATGTATCTCGTAGTAATTCATTGACAGATATTCACTGACTAATTCTGCCAAATCTGGGTCATCTTCAATGAGTAAAATTTGCTTATTCATGGCTGTTGTTCCACATTCCCAAAAAAAAATTAAAAAGAAAAACTAAAAATTAGGGTATATCTTGCCAATCTTTAACAATATTAGCAAGTGTTAAATTGTAGCTAATTTTGAATTTTTATGGATTTTGTGCAATCTTTCCAAGAATTGCGTAAGGTTTTATCCATTTTTATGATTCGTCTGTAACAATTGACCTGCGTTGAACAAGATGGGTCTAATCAATGACCGCACGCTTACCATTGGCATCTTTGGGTAAGTTTGTCAACACAAGCAGGCTGTCATCGGTGATGCCTGATACTAAAAATCGGCGTGTTGTGGTCTGGTATTCAATGACATGGATTTTTGCAAGTTTTAGACTTGCGTCTTGTTTGACGACCCATGCGTAAGCGGGAATTGGTGCAAGGGGTTTGTGGGGTGGGGCATATAATTGGGCAAGGTTAAGAGGTTGCAGGTTTTCGCCGATGATGGCAAAATCTGGTACGAGGGCACCTACTTCTATTTGACCATATTCAATGATGCCTTTGGCGATTTGCCCAGATTTGAGTGCATTACGGTTTTCTTTGGTGGGGGAGATTTTTACATATACATCAATCGTATTTTGCTTTGATGGCGAAGTTTCGATAAGTGCTACTTGTCCACTAAAAGGTCTGCCATGTACGGTTAAATCCACGGTATTGCCAATTTGAATGTGCGATTGTAGGTTGCTTGGTAAGTGGCTGATGAATTGGTATTTTGACACATCTGATAGGCTAATCAGTGGAGTATGGGTGCTGATGGTATCTGTTTGATTGATGTCAATGCTGTCAATTATGCCGTCAAATGGGGCGGTTATTGTAATGATTTGATGGGGTTTTTTGTTTTGTGAATCATCTGCTTGGGCTGGTGTGATTGTAGATAGCGTGATGAGTGCCTGCCCATGTTTGACCGCATCGCCTACATTAACCAAAATTGCATCTATTGTAGCGTCGCTCATGCTTTTTAAGGTGGTATGCTGAGCAGGCGTGATGACACCCTTTAATGAAAAACTTGGTTGATAGCGTGCAGTTTTTACTGAACTTAGGTGGCCATCTGCCAAAATAACCGTGTCTTCATTGATGATGGCGGTGTGTTCATTGACATTGTCTTGAAGTTGTTGGTCTCGTCTGGTGATGGCAGAATCTTCACGATGGTCAATTTTTTGGTTGACTTTGCTCATTATCTGGTTGGGTTTGTCACAGCCTAGCACCAGTGCGGTTGTTGCAATCACCAGCATAAATTTAAACACGCTAATATACATGGGTTTATCTTTAAATATGTTAAAATACCTTCATCTTAACATATTTTTTTTGTGTGATTTTGATATTTTGTTGCCACCAGACTACTAACAAATTGATACATACAATGTGTGAATTTTTTCATATAATTGGTTGGGCCTTATTACTGAATTAAAAATTACTGAATTAAAATTAAATGCCATTAAGGGTGCTAAAAAATTGGAGATTCTATGAGTTTTGAAAAGTCCTTAAAAAAACCAAAGGTTGTTGCTAAATATGCGTTGGCTGTGCGTGTCTTTCATTGGGTGGGCGCATTACTCATTTTGTTGGCATTTTTTGCTGCTGACTTGAACGATGATTATATTGGTCTGCATAAATCTATTGGGGCAAGTTTTTTGATTTGGACAATTTTGCGTATCGTCACTCGTTTTGTTACCAAGACACCAGCATATGTGTCGGCACCAGCATGGCAAAATATGGTCGCACATTTGACGCATCTGGCTTTGTATGTGGCGATGCTTGCCATGCCAATTACAGGCATTTTAATGTCAATGTATGGTGGTTATGGCGTGAGTGTGTTTGGACTATTTGAGTTGACAGCCATCGTAGGGGTAGACAGAGACATGGCAAAACTGATGAATTGGTGGCATACGGAATTTGTGTGGTCAGCGATGTGTATTTTGATTGCTCTGCATATCGGTGCGGCACTGTATCATCAATTTGTGATAAAAGACAATCTGATTGCCAGAATGCGTTGATTTTTAGGGTTTGTGCGACTATCGTGCAACTAAGAGTCATGCAATCAATAATGTTGTTGTATTAAAACAAATTTGCATAAAAATCGTCTGTTAGGCGATTTTTTTTATTAAATTAGATGGAAGATATTTTGTGATGAAGTTTAAAAGGTGCTTGTTTTGTTCATCTATAAAACAAAATATAAATAAAAAAACACTCAAAAATAATTTGAGTGTTTTTAAAAAAATGGTGGCGTGAGGCAGGATCGAACTGCCGACACACGGATTTTCAATCCGTTGCTCTACCGACTGAGCTATCGCGCCAGTTAGCTTATTGGCTAATTGGTGCACATTATAGCCAATTTTAAAAAATTTGCAAGCACTTTTTTGATAAATTTTTAAAATTTTATCAAAATTGATGGCTTTTTATTCAAATTTATCCAAATTGCCTTAATTTTGGGTTATGATAGCTCTTTTGTGTATCATTTTTTTTGGTGCGGTGATGATTGATAAGAAAATTGATGATGAATTAAGTGATGACGACTTGGACTTAAAAAGCGTGCAAGACTTTGTACAAAAACAGCTCTTGATGGATTTTGGGGCATTGTTTGAGTATGTTGATTTGCCCGCTCCTTTGAGTAAAGCATCTGATTACGCCATTTTAAATGGGGGCAAAAGAGTACGACCGATTTTGGTGCTGGCAAGTTTTTTGTCAGTCGGTGGTCGCATGGATTCGGTAGCATTTGGTATGGTGCGTCGTGCCATGCTTGCCATCGAGTGCGTGCATGGCTATTCGCTTGTGCATGATGATTTGCCATGTATGGATGATGATGAGCTACGACGCGGTAAGCCTACTTGTCATATCGTTTATGGAGAGGCGGTTGCCATGCTTGTGGGCGATGTGTTGCAGTCTCTTGCTTTTGAGGTTTTAGGCTCTGATGAGTTTGGTAAATTTGGCAAAGTTGATGATATTGTTTTTGCCAGACTTGCTAAAATCTTAGCGCCTAATGCACGGCGTATGGTTGCAGGTCAGCAAGCAGACCTAAATGGAGAGAAAGAGCACCTTAGTCAAGGTGAATTGGAGCAAATTCATCGAGATAAAACAGGGGCGTTAATCATCGCCAGTGTGCTGATGGGGGCGGTGTGCGGCGGGGCAAGCAATGAAGATTTTGCTTATTTGGAGGAGTATGCACGACTGATGGGGCTGGCTTATCAGGTGCAAGACGATGTTTTGGATGTGATGGTGGATACCAAGACGCTTGGTAAGATGGCGGGTAGCGATGAGAAATTGGATAAATCCACTTATGTCAAGCTACTGGGTTTGGACAACGCTCGTACTTATGCCAATACGCTGTTTGATAATGCAAGAGAGCGGGTGATGGGTTTGGGTAAGAAAAATGAGTTGTTGTTGCAGGTGGTGGACTGGTTGCAACAAAGAGATTATTAGAGTTGGAGTTTTTGTTAAGCACCGCCAAGCGTTAAGGATTGTTAAATAGATAAAGGATTGTCAAATAAACCGCTTAAAGACATATAAATAGCAAGCATCTAAATATGGCAGGCGTCTAAGGTCTATAAGATTTGTAAACAAAAAAAGGTTGATAGATACCGACGGCCTCAATCTGTCTGCATCAGCACTTTTTCCATGGCTTTTGGCACGCCTATTTTATCGCTATTTTCATGCCAGACAAATTCAGCATGAATTTGGGTGAGGGCATGATTGATTTGTTGGTATAGACTGTCATTAATTGCAATACGCACCAGCGACAAATGCCAATGAAAGTGCGTGAGTGTATGTTTGATGGTTGCATCTGCGGTCAGCGTGGCATTAGGCAGAATATCAAACACCTGCTGTTCGGCAAGGCTTAATGCTTGGGTGGCTGTTAGTTTATCGTGATGATTTTTAGCAGAAATTAAATCTGCTGGTAGATTATTTGGTTCATCGCCTATCATTAGCATGGGTAAGACATATAAACCGTCCCAAATACCGCCATTGTTGTTTCTTTTGATCCATAGTAAGTTGTTTTGAAAGTGCAGGGCAAACACCAATGAATGGCGGTGGGGTTTGTTCGCTTTTTTAGTTTTGATAGGGTAGGCGGTAGGGTTGCCTTCTTTGTAAGCAATGCAATCGTCAGATATAGGGCACTGGGTGCAATCAGGGCGTGTGCGAGTGCAGACAGTGGCACCCAAATCCATCATTGCTTGGGCAAACTTTCCGCTCTCATATTCTGGCGTGAGTGCATCAGCAAGGCCCCACAATATTTTGTCAGTGGCAGATTTGGTAATATCGCCATCAATGCCTGCCCAGCGTGTCAGCACTCGTTTGACATTGCCATCGCATATTACGCCACGCTCACGCACGCCCATTGCCATAATCGCTCCTGCGGTAGAACGACCAACGCCACTGATATTTTGCCAATCATCAACCGTTTTTGGGAAATATCCATGTTTGGCGATGAAATTGGCCACTTGTTTTGCACCTTTGTGTAAATTTCTGGCACGAGCATAGTAACCAAGCCCCGCCCAAAGGTTTGCCACATCGTCCCATTCAGCAGCCGCTAAATCTTGCACCGTAGGAAACTTGGCCATAAATTTTGGAAAATAATTTAATACAGTAGTAACCTGCGTTTGTTGAAGCATGATTTCAGAAAGCCACACCGCATAAATATCGGATTTTTGTTGATGATGATATTGCCATGGGAGGTCGTGGCGACCATGTGTCTTAAACCAAGATAAAAGGCGTGGGGCAAAAGTTTGGTGATTCATCAGTTTGGTCTGGTAAGTTGGTGTATTAAAGCAAAAAAGAGCTTTATGGGGACGATGGAGAGATTTTTCATCATTGATTGTTTAAATGGTAGCTTGGTAACTGATGAATTGATAAAAAATTTGTGATTTTAAGGGGCGACCCTGTCTTTTGTGGTAGATTTTGTTATAATGATTGTATGAAATTATTATCTTTTGCAACGATTTTTGCTTGCTTTGCTCTTTGTATTCCAAATGTTCATGCTCAGGTAGCGACCGCAGATGATTTTGTACAAGGTTTTAATGATGTTTTTGGTGAGTGTCGCAAGCATTTTTATGATGGCAATGCACCAATGTTGGTTGGTGAAAAAGGTGCAAAATTAAATCAAAAAGTTGATGCATTGTGCTTTGATGGTTTTGCTGTTTTGCATTCTGGTGTGTCTCGTACGCCGTTGTGGTCAGCAGAATACTTGACCCGAACTCGCATTGAGCAAGCACGCAAATTGACACGACAAGACAGCTTTCGTGTGGAAAGCAGGCTGCCTCATGACCATCGAGCTCAGCTGTCTGATTATCGGCATTCAGGCTTGGATCGTGGGCATTTGGCACCCAATGGCGATATGGCAGATGTCAATACGCAGTATGAAAGTTTTAGCCTTGCCAATATTGCACCACAAAATGGCACGCACAATCGCAATGTTTGGCGACATATAGAGACGGCCACACGCAACCTTGCCATCAAATATGGGGCCGTTTATGTGGTAACAGGTGTGATTTTTGATGGGCAGACAGTCTCTCGTATTGGTGGGCGTGTGCTTGTTCCAAGCCATTTTTTTAAGGTAGTTTATATTCCAAGTCTTAACACAGCAGGCGTGTATTATTCGCCAAATACACAAAATCCAAGCTATGAAATCATCAGCCTTGCTGAGTTTACACATCGCACAGGGATTCGTGCCATGCCAACATTGACCAATCCTGTGCAAAACATCGCCTCTAACTTGCCAAGACCTACGCCAGATGGCATGATTGTCTTAGATGAAACGCCGTCTGACAAAAACAAAATTAACCTTAATGACAAACAAGGGTGGCTACTGTTATTGCTTGAAATTTTTAAATATTTTATTGGTTTGATGAGTAAATAATTTTTTGGAGGTTTTATGGATATTTTTCAAAATGACCACGAAGTGCTGACGATTGGTAATTTAACCATTGAGAATAATTTAGGCAGTGTGGTCATTCATGGCGATGTTGAGATTGGTGTGGACGAAGTGGGGGTTTTGCATGCAAAAGCGTTGTATGATTTTGCTAAAAATCTTGTGCAGACCTTAGAACAGCCATCAAATTTGCTCAAAAATAAGCCATCGCCAAATCATATAGATACGATGGACAACCCCTTTGCCTGATCAATATTTAACCTAAATAACAAAAACATACGCACATTGCCTAAAATCATAACAAAAATAACGCAATTTAGTGCATTTAATGTTTGATTTTGATTTTTGGCTTGGTTATAATGAATTTGATTTGTTAGCTAACAAGTTGGTTTTTAGGTTTATGATATTATTTTAGGATTTTAGGAGAATTCTTATGAAACTGGTTAAATTACTTGTTGCGACAGCCACACTTACCATTGCTGGTGCTGCTTTTGCTAATGATCCTCTTCTAGGGGAGTGGGTGATGCAAGAAGACGGCAAGCCAAAAGCTGTTGTTACCATCACTGAAAAAGGTGGTGCGTTCACTGGTGTGGTTACAGAGGGCATCACCCCTAAAGCTAAAAAATACGCTGAAGATAAAGTGGTTGTCATTAACGGTCTAAAAGCCCAAGGTGATGGCAAATACAGCGGTGGTACAATTACTGACCCAAGAGATGGTAAGGAATACACCATGAGTGCAACATTAAATGGTGATTCACTGACCCTTAAAGGTGGTTATAAAGTGCCATTTACAAAGACAATTATTGGCAAAACTCAAGTTTGGAAAAAGAAATGATATTTTCTTAACCCACGCTTAGTTCATAAAAAAATACTCAGTCAATTTGGCTGAGTATTTTTTTTATAAAATCAATCATAAAGCATCTTCGTCCATCTCGCCTGTACGAATGCGAATGACATTTTCAAGTGGTGTAACAAAAATCTTACCATCACCAATCTTGCCTGTATTGGCAGCTTTAATTATGGCTTCGATGATAGATTCAACCATCTCATCGCTACAGGCAATTTCTATTTTGATTTTTGGTAAGAAATCTACCACATATTCGGCACCACGATACATCTCAGTATGACCTTTTTGACGGCCAAAACCTTTAATTTCAGTAATGGTGATGCCATTAATGCCAATCTCTGAGAGTGACTCACGCACATCGTCTAGTTTAAATGGTTTTATGATTGCCGAAATTAATTTCATGAAATGTCCTTGGCGGTGGCTTGGTTTTGTTAATGGTTGGTTCAATTATACCGCCAAATACCATAAAAATTCAATGTTCATTGTGTGAAATTCTGCTACAATATTGAGATAAGTTAGATTGGGAGTGTGATCATGACAGAACAGGCAAAGTTGTATGTGGTGGTGGGGCTTGGAAGCTCTGGATTGTCGGCGGTAAATTTTTTGCTGACAAATGGACATCGTGTTGTGGTGGTGGACGAACAGCCTGCCCCCAGCCTTGCTCCCAAATTGCCAAAAGAGGTAGAGGTATTTTTTGGTAGTATTGATGGCAAAATCCTACTCCTGGCAGATAAGATCATCATCAGCCCAGGTGTGGACCCTCGCCATGTTGCCATCGTTGCTGCAAAATCAGCTGGCATACCTGTGGTGAGTGATGTTCAACTGTTTGTTGATGCTTTGCGTGAGCGTGATGAAAAAACTGGTAAGAATACGCCAATAGTTGCCATTACAGGTTCAAATGCCAAATCTACCGTAACCACGCTGGTAGGCGAGATGGCAAAATCAGCGGGCAAAATTGTCGGTGTTGGTGGCAATATTGGCACACCAGCACTTGAATTGCTTGACATAGATGATATGGAGATTGTCATACTTGAACTGTCAAGTTTTCAGCTTGAACACATCACGGATTTGGGTGCAGATGTTGCGACCATTTTAAATATCTCGCCCGATCACCTTGATCGTCATGGCAGTATGAAAGGTTATTTGGCACAAAAATTACGAATTTTTGAAGATGCGCAGGCGGTGGTCATTTGTGATGATGATGCCGACTTAAAAGAAGCTTGCCAAAATATGCTGGCTGATAAAGGTGAGACAAACGCTGCTATCATCACAACAAGTGGCATGCTTAATTGTGACCGTCATGTAGACTTTTGTTTGATTAAGAAAGATGATGAAATTTGGCTATGCCATCATGGCCAGCATTTGATGTCTGATGGTCAATTACTCATTAAGGGTAGGCATAATTTGCTAAACGCATTATCTGCATTGGCACTTGGTAAATCAGTTGGGCTGGATATGCCAAGTATGCTAAATTCTCTAAAGACCTTTAAGGGTTTGCCACATCGTTGTGAATATATCAACCAAGTAGCGGGTCGGGCTTATTTTAATGATTCAAAGGGTACAAACATTGGCTCGACTCTGGCTGCTATTGATGGGCTGGGTTCGGTATATGGCGAGCAGTCACTTGCCATCATTTTAGGGGGCTTGGGTAAGGGTCAAGATTTTAGTGAGCTTGGTGAGGCGGTTGAAAAATATGCTCATTCTGTGTATTTAATTGGTGCAGATGCACCAGCAATTGAGCAGGGGCTATTTACCAGACCATCACTTGTCAATCGCACTCACCATGCGGGCGATATGCAGCAAGCAGTTGACTTGGCTAGCCAAGGTGCAGCAAAGGCAGTTTTGCTATCACCTGCGTGTGCCAGTTTTGATCAGTTTGCCAGCTATGGCGATCGCGGGGATAAATTTGTAGCGATGGTAAACGCACTGGCAAAGCCATGATATGAGTGTCAAAAAACCATCTTTTAGGTGGTTTTTTATTTTGTGTACAATACTTTGTTGGCGATTTGAACGATTGGTTAAAATATTGTGCTAAATAATATTGAAATTGAATGAATTTTTCTACGATTCGCCCAAAAGTCGTTTATAATAATAACTTTGATTTGCTTAGATATAAAATCCATGCCTGCATTTTTTCAAAAATTATCCATACTTAATTTGCCTTCAGCGCGTACAACCCTGATTGTGTGCTTGGGGTTGTTGTTGTCATTAAGCCTACTTATGATTGCATCAGCATCCATTCCCTTTGCTCTAACCAAGGGAATGTATCCTATGAAATTTTTTTGGTCACAACTGCTATATATCAGTATTGGTTTAATCTCAGCTTTTGTTGTATATCATTTGCCCCTAAAAATTTATTGTAAAATAAGTAATATTTTGCTACTTTGGCTGATTGTTCTGATACTTTTATTTTTGACTTTTCTTTTTGCCACACCAATCAACGGCTCAAAGCGTTGGCTGAGTATTGGTGGTTTTAGCTTGCAGGCGGCAGAACTTGCCAAGATGGTGATGGTGATGGTGGCATCAGAATATGTCGTGCGACGGTCTGCGGATATGCGTGGCAGTATTTTTACAGGCTGGCGACTGTTTGTTTGGTATTTGCCGATTTTATTGTTATTAATATCTCAGCCAGACTATGGCTCAACTGCAGTGATTATGGCAACTTTACTGGTCATTGCGTGGATTGGTGGTTCACCACTCAAAGATTATGTGGTGATTTTTGTGATCACGCTGATTATTGGTATATTGGGTATTTTTCTTGCAGACTATCGTCGTGAGCGTTTGTTGTCTTTTTGGGATCCATTTGATGATATTAGAGGTAGCGATTTTCAGCTGTCTCGTAGCTTGATTGCCTTTGGTCGTGGACAGCTGACAGGTGTGGGGTATGGCGATAGTGTGCAAAAGCTGTCTCATTTACCAGAAGCACATACCGATTTTATCTTGGCGATTACAGGTGAGGAGTTGGGTTTTTTTGGTGTGGCATTCGTGCTGATTTTAGAGGCGCTCATAGTGCTTTGCATCGTTATTATCAGCTATGCTACACTCAAACGCCGTCAGCTGCGTCTCAGTTATATGGTTATGGGGTTTGCTTCGCTGATTTTTGGGCAGGTATTCATCAATGCGGGCATGAACATGGGAATGTTGCCAACCAAAGGCTTAACTTTGCCATTTTATAGCTATGGAGGCTCAGCATTGTTGGTTAGTATGATGATGGTTGGCTTGATTTTAAAAGTTGATAAAGAAAGCGTTCATATTGAACGCATGGGGCAAAGTCGTGATTATTGATTGTTAAACTGTAATACTATCTTGCCATTATTATCATTGCCATAAAAAACCGCTAAGTTAGGCGGTTTTTTGTTCGATATCAAGTTTTTTTTGGGATTAAAATTTTTGGTATTAAAAGTTGTTTAAGTCAGGTGTTATTGTATCTTGGCGTGAATCATTGATTGTCCCAAGACTATGCTGGTGGGTGAGGGGTTGATTGTCCCAATGCTTGATGGCGAAATCTAAAATTTCACCAACTGTACCATCTGCCATGTCATCGGCGATGGGCTGTTTTAATAAGGTCAGGGCGTGAATAAGTAGGTTGTTTGGGCAGGATTGTTTGATGGGCTTAGCAAGGTTTTGTTTGGAGAGTTTTTGTCCATTCTGATTATGCAGTAGCGGTAGGTGATAAAAGTAATCGGCAATAGGTAGGTGTGCAGCATGATTGATGGTGAGCTGGGCTGTGGTCATTGGCATGATATCAAGTCCACGCATGATATGACTGATGTTTTGTAATCCATCATCAATAGCACACGCAAAGATGTAATTGACCATATCATTTTGGCGTTTGATGACAACATCTCCTAGGCTTTTGGCGGGATTGTCCCAAATGACACCTTGAATGCCATCATAAAATCCGCTCAGTACATCAGGCAGGCTTAGGCGAATTTTACTGTCCAAATGCTGTCTTTTATGATGACTGTGCAAGCACAATCTGGGGTAAATTGGGGGTGTATTTAAGCCCTCAACAGCATTCATTTGTCTTAGTACATCACTAAAAATCACTGGCGCTACTTTGCTTTTTGGGTGATTGCCAAAATATTGGCTAATTTGTTTGCGTGAGCATCGGCAGGCATAAGTCAAAGGCTTGATGGTTTCAATAAAGTCATCATAGATTGCCAGTCTGTCTGACTGAAAAATGACCTCATCGTCCCAATATAGCCCTAGACTTTCCAAATCTTGCAAGATAGATGTGCTATATTTTGGCTTGCAGCGTTCAAAATCCACATCTTCCATACGAACCAACCAGCGACCACCAAGCGACTTGATATGACAAAAACTCGCCACAGCAGTTGTGAGCGAGCCTAAGTGTAGGTGTCCTGTTGGCGATGGTGCAAATCGCCCAATAACAGGGCGAGGGCTTGTTGTTTTATCCGTCATTAGCCCAAGTTCTGCTTTTCTTTCATTTCAGAAAGTGTTTTGCAGTCAATGCATTGTGTGGCGGTTAGACGAGCCTCTAAGCGTTTTAATCCAATTTCTGTACCGCAAGTTTCGCAGTAGCCATAATCACCTGTTTCGATTTCAGCAATGGATTTGTCAATTTTGCGAATCAATTTGCGTTCACGGTCTCGTGTACGCAGTGCCAATGCAAATTCCTCTTCTTGAGTGGCACGATCGTTGATGTCTGCCATGGCACCTGTCTCTTCGTTAATGTAATCTTTGGTGCGTTCTGCTTCTGACACAAGCTCTTCTTTCCATGCAAGTAACAGAGCACGGAAATGTGCCAGCTGTTGCTCTGACATATACTCTTCATCTTTGGCTGGCTCATAAGGCAAGAAAGTCTGAGTGGTCATGTGCTGATTTATCCTTGAAAATGCACCATAAACGGCGACTTGGGTGATGATGATACAATTAACAGTATCACCAAACATTAAGACAAAATACAAATTAAAGATTTGATGATTTGTAAAAAAAGATGCTCAATTGATGGAGCTTGGGCATCGAGTTTAAAAATTTTCATAGTTTGCCAAAATATGTTGACTTTTACAAGCATTTTAGGCAATTATTGCGTGTGTTTACAATTTTTTAGTTGATTTTTGATGAGTTGGTTGTTAATTTTGGGTTCTTTTTACCCAAGTTGCTAGCGTTTTTTTGTTGCAAATTTGTATCAGTCGAAATCCTGAAGAAACATGGTCAATGGCAAAATCATCTTGATGGGGGGCAAATTGCCGACTTGTTGCAGGGCAGGTTAGGAGTGTTTTGCCTTGAAAATGAATGGTGTGTGCTTGGTGTACATGACCGCATAATATGGCCTTAATATTATCAAAACCTGCAAGCGTTTGCCAAAATTCATTGTAATTGATTAGCATATGCTCATCAATCCATGCTGAACCAACAGAGCGGGGGTGATGGTGTAGGGCGATGATGGTGGGCAAATTTTTCAATAAATCATTTGATAAATGATGTCTTAAAAATTGCAAGCTGTCTGCCGAAATCTTGCCGTGAATTTGCCCGCTGATTGCAGAATTTAATGTCAAAATTTGCCAAGTTGTACTAGGCATTTGTATGATTAGGCGTTGATGATTGGGCAATCGTAAATCTGGGTCTATGGGTAAGAAAGTTCGTTCATGAAAGGGTAGGTGATGCCCAATTTCGTGCGCTACATCATGATTGCCTGCCATGCACAAATAAGGAATGCGTGTCTTGTCAAGGGTGTCAAACAACCAATCATAGCCATGTTTTTTTCCATCGTTCACCAAATCACCTGTTAAAATCAGTAGGTTTGGTGAATGCGATAATGCCAAGTCTAGCACTTGTAAAAAATCATCAAAACTTTTTGGATTTGATAAATGTAAGTCGCTGATTTGAGCAATTTTAAAGGTATCTTGGGTGTGAGTCAGGTTCATGGTTTTTGGTGAATCACTTTTTGATTGATCAGCCATTTTTAAGTTAATCTTTTTTGCTCAATTTATGAAAGCCAAATAAGGTAAAAAAGACCAAGGCTAAGGTCATTACAATGGCAAGTCCCGTTTGTACATCAAGCCAAATACTTCCCCAAACGCCTACTGTTATGCCAACTTGCCCCAAAATCATGGCGATGGCAACCATCTGCCTAGGCGATACCGCAAGCAGGCGAGCACTTAGAGCAGGTAGGATAAGTAGTCCACTGATCAGTAGGCTACCAACGGCCTGCAAGGCAACGGCACAAAATCCCGCCAATAAACCCATAAAAAAAATCCGCTGCTGTAAGGGGTTAATGCCTGAAATGCGTGCCAAGGCTTCCGATGTAGCAAGTTTGACTTGTTTGTCCCAAATCCAAACCAAAAACACCCCACCTGCTGTTACCAACGCTGCCAGTCTAGGTAAATCACCCCAGTCCATATCTAGCAGACTGCCAAACAAAAAACCCAACACATTTGCTTGCTGTTGAGTAAGCTGAGTTAGTGTGAGTAGCCCAAGGCATAATAAAGTAGCAGCTGTAATGGACAGCGTGGCATCGTTGGGCAGTTTTTTATTGTTCATAAAAATAAGAGTGATGACGACCAACACACTCACCAGACCGATGCCAATATCAGTAGGTAGATTGAGCCAAACTGCAAGAGCTACGCCAAGCAATGCACCATGTGCCAAAGTATCAGCAAAAAATGCCATGCGTCGCCACAGTACCAAGCAACCAAGTGGTGCGGACAATAATGCAAGCAGTGAGCCTGCTATCCATGCAGGGGCAATGATTGGCAACCATTCATTCATCGTGTATTCCTGTATATGTAGTCATGGCCATGATGGCAATTGTCAGTATGCTGGCAATGGTCGTGATGATGTATGTAAGGCTGAAAATGACCAAACAGGCGACTAAATTCAGGGGCATGAGCAATCTCGCTTGGCGCGCCTTGGCAGCAGATATGTTTGTTTAGGCAGATGACCCGTTTTGAGCCTTTCATTACCCAATGCAAATCATGCGATACAACCAGCATTGTACATGCCAAAAAATCAGGCAGCTCATCAATAAAATGGTACAGCCAGCTTTCAGTGTCTGGATCAAGCCCTTGCATCGGTTCATCTAAAATTAAAAGGTCTGGCTTATCTAGTAATGCTCTGGCTAGTAGTACACGCTGAGTCTCTCCACCTGATAGATATGCCATTTGTTTGTGAGCAAGTGGCTTGATGGATAGACTATCTAGAATGAACGCCTTTTGTTCAAAGGTTAGTCGCTTTGAGTTTGTTTGGCTGAGCAAATCTTGAACGCGTAACGGTAAAATTTCAGGCACGCTAAAACGCTGTGGTACATAGCCAAGTGTTACAGCATTTGTGCGAATCTGTCCAGAAGTGGGTTTTAATAGGCCTAAAATGAGTTTAACCAAGGTGGATTTGCCTGCACCATTTGGGCCAATAAGACTTACCATCTCACCAAAATATAAATCCAGCGATATGTCATTTAAAATGACCGTATCACCGATTTGATGATTGATATCATGTAGGCTTAATATGGGTTCATTCTTGGCAATCACGACAAACGCCTTTTAATTCAATGATGGTGTATTCTATGTTAAATTTTGCATCATCTTTGGCAAAATTCATGATGCCATCAACTGGTAGATTGCTACATTCTTCAACTGCATGGCAAGATTTGCAAATCAAAAATGCGGCTGCGTGCTTGGAGCGTGGGTGGCAACATGGCACATAGGCGTTTAAAGAGCTTAATTGATGAATCAAACCTTCGCTCAATAAAAAATCAAGTGAACGATAGATGGTAGGTGGTGCGATATTTTTGTTGATGATACCGTTTTGTTGGCGTGATAACTGTAAAGCACTGATTAAATCATATGCACCTATGGGTTTGTCCGATGTTAAAATCAAAGAATATACCTCTTCACGCAACGGTGTAAAACGCATGCCACGAGCCTGGCAATGAACCCTAGCCTCGTCAATGCGTTTTTTGACATCATGGTGGTGAACATTGTGGTGGTGATCGCAAGCACAGGTGTTTTGTGTGGTTGTTGTCATGGTGGTATGTTTTTTAATTAGGTCAGATGAATGATTATTTAGTGAGTAAGCATCATTAAAAATGATACTGACAAAATGTATTATACCTTATAATGACCCTTTTTCTCTATTGAAAAATACTTTTTTGTATTTAAAAAAATCATCAATCACCGCATTAAAAAATACATTTTTAAAGTTACAAATGTTATAATGTAGCAAAATACCCATGTTTGCTTTTTAATTTATTGAGTGGTGTTGAAGCTAATTAGATAGTCAAAGATGCGGTTTGTATTCTTTTGGTTTATTAAAAAATGCTATTTTTTATTTTTAAGTTGTGCTTTTGGAAATGGTTTATGAATTTTAAATTTACTTTTAGGGATTGTGGTAAAGTCATTAAAATGGGCATGGCATCTGTATTAATGATGGGTGCGATGATGGCAAATGCAGGCATGGTTACCGTGAGCAACTACCCTTTATTATTGCTTTCTAATGCCGTTACCGCAGGTGATGAATCTGCTCAAGTGTTGCTCGGTGCAGGTGATGTTGGGCATCATGGCGAGCTTAGTCCAAGTGCTAAAAAATTGATTGGTGATAGTGATTATGTGGTCTGGTTTGGCGGTCTTTTGGAGCAAAATTTGGTGAACTCGCTGGCTACTGCACCAAATGCGATTTCATTGTTTGATTTTAATGCTTTTGAGCGTTTGCCTATGCGTCATATTGATGGTCTGGCACAACAAGGCAGTTTTGATGTGCATATTTGGCTTGAACCTGAAAATGCCAAAGCCATTGTGCGTGCACTTAGCGTGGTGCATTCTTATGCCAATCCTGACAAAAAGTCACTCTATGAGCAAAATGCAAAAAACTTTGAAAAACGCATGGATGAAGCAGTCGCTCAAGTTCGATCAGATAACACAACCTTACCTTATTGGGCTTATCATGATGCTTTTCAATATCTTGAAAGGTCTGCAAATCTTGCTTTTGCAGGTGCCTTAACACCTGATCATCATTTGGCACCCAAGGTAAAGCAAATCATTCACCTGAATAAGACCCGCCCAAATGCCCATATGTGCATCGCATCGCAAGGCAAGGTTTCTGAGGGTATTGTGAAAAAATTGGGTGATGTCAATGTGGTTGTTCGTCAAGAAGACATGAGTGATGGCGAGGATTTTGTGAATGCTTGGTTGTCTCTTGTTGCTGATATTCAAAACTGCATTAAGGCACCGTTAAAATCATAATGAGTATTTAATAAAAGCCGATGATGTGATTTTAAGATAGGCTCTTTATCAAAAAATATTAAGTCAAAAAATATTTAAGGATTTAAGGATTTAAGGATTTAAAATATTTAAGGATTTTTTGCTAAAATGGCGTATGATTCCTATTGCCATCATCGATAAAACTTTTTATAATACAAATATTTATGAATATAAAATTTAAAGACTTGCCTGTTTTTATGTGTGTTTTTGTTCATATATTCATATTTTTAATTTGTATTTGATTTGCTAAATTGACTTATTCTTTTGTTGATTTTTTTAATCAAAGTTCACAATAATGTCAAAAAAGAGCAGTAAAAGAATGATATGCAAATGAGCCAACCAGCAAAGCGTAATCAAAAGCAGCGGGTCTGTAATGCCCAGAAACGACAGGCGATATGCTTGCTGTTTGTGGTGGCTGTAGTTGCTGTCTGCGAGGCGATGGTAGGTATGACTGATCGTCTTATCACCAAAAGCGTGGCGACTGGGGCGTTATTAAATTTCATCGCTCAAAGCACTTTTACACTGATGGCTTATCGTGTAACAGGTGCAAAATTACGCCAACAAATCATGCTAAATATGTATTTTGGGCAGGTACTTAAATGGCTCATCACTTTGATAGGCTTTGCAATGATTTTTATTTATGCCAAGCCGATTAATGCTGCTGTCGTTGTGTTGGGTTATCTGATTATGCAATTGTCGCATTCGCTTGTTGTGCTTAAAATACGCTGACGGCAGGCGATACAGGATAAATCATTGCTTTTGACGGTTTTGTAAAAAGCCAGCATATTATCCACTGATTTGCCCCAAGATTATTATTCGTTAATTTTTTACAATTCAAGCTGATTTCTATTAATAAAACGAGTGAAATTGGCTTGAATTGTAAAATTTCGGTAAGAAAATTCACATTTACTCTTTACATATGGCTTTGAGTAAAGTAAGATAGTCAGTTAGATATGAATGCAGTTTTTTTTGATACGACCATTGTTATTGATTTGCTAAGACAATAGCAATAGTTCTATATTCATTGATTTATTAGAGAAAATGAATCATAGGAATTATAGATGGTATCTTAAATTTAGACAGGCATGGCTTAATGGCATTAAGCATCTTTGATGTTTGCTATGTTTATATTACGAACTTTTGTTCTGATTGGGTGTTTACCACCGAATCTTTTTGTTTGACTTAAAAAATAAGAAGCTTATTATGGCAGCCGAACAGACATCTTCAAGTTATATTGCTCACCACTTAACCAATTGGACTTTTGGTTACCACCCAGAACATGGTTGGAAGGTGGCTCATGATGCCGCAGAAGCCGCAGAAATGGGCTTTAAGGCCATTCATTTGGACTCAATGCTGTGGTCTATCGGCTTGGGTATCTTTTTTTGTGCACTATTTTGGTTGGTGGCGCGTAAGGCAACTTCAGGTGTACCAAGCAAGCTACAAGCTTTCGTTGAGATGATTGTAGACTTTGTTGACAATAGTGTGCGTGAATCTTATAACGGCCCTTCAAAACTTATTGCGCCGCTATCCTTGACAATTTTTGTTTGGGTATTCTTGATGAACTTGTTGGATTTAATCCCTGTGGATTGGATCCCAGTGCTTGCACAAAAAGTCGGTGGGATAATGGGTCATGATCCACACCATGTTTATTTCAAGATTGTTCCAACGACAGATCCAAATATCACACTTGGTATGGCACTTGGTGTATTTATGCTAATCATTGGATTTGGTCTTAAATATAAAGGCATTGGTGGTTTTATCGCAGAATTTACTCTACATCCATTTAGTGTAAAAAATCCAGTTCTACAAGCATTACTTATCCCTATAAACTTAGTTCTTGAAATTGTTACTTTGGTTGCAAAGCCAATTTCACTAGGCCTTCGTTTGTTTGGTAATATGTATGCAGGTGAGCTTATCTTTATTTTGATTGCCCTGATGCCATTTTGGATTCAGTGGGCACTATCAGTGCCATGGGCAATATTCCATATTTTAGTTATTACTTTACAGGCGTTCGTGTTTATGATGTTGACGATAGTTTATCTATCACTCATCTCTCAAATATCAGAACATTGATTTTTAAAAATTTTCCAACTTTAATTTTTTTAGTCTTAAGGAGACATCATGGATCCAGTAATTGCTCAATATGCTCAACTTGCAGCAGCTCTTTTAATCGGTCTAGGTGCTTTGGGTACAGGTATTGGTTTTGCTTTACTAGGTGGTAAGTTCCTAGAGAGTACCGCTCGCCAACCAGAATTAGGTTCGCAACTTCAAACCAAAATGTTCATCGTAGCAGGTCTTCTTGATGCTGTACCAATGATCGGTGTTGGTATTGCCATGCTACTTCTATTCGCCAACCCATTCGCATAAGCTGAAACTGTCAGTTTAATGTCCATTTCTGGTCGCAACATTGATACATTGATTATTAATGAAGCGGTCTAGAAGTGGCTATCACCTGACTTTCACTAACAACGAGGTGATTGGATGAATATTAATGCTACACTTCTTGGTCAGTTAATTAGCTTTGCGATTTTTGTGTGGTTCTGCATGAAATTCGTATGGCCACCACTGATCGGCGTCATCAATGAGCGCCAAAGAAAAATTGAGGAAGGCTTAAGTGCCGCCGAAAAAGCCAAGGCAGATCTGGCTTCTGCTGAGCAACAAATGGAACAAGAATTTGTTGCTGCAAAAAATGAGGCTGCTTCTATTATTGAGCGTGCAAATAAAACCGCCAATCAAATGATTGAAGACGCAAAGGTTCAAGCGCGCTTAGAGAGTGAACGCATCATTGCTCAGGCTCATACAGCTGTTGAGCAAGAAGTTGCTCAAACTCGTGAACAACTTCGTTTGCAAGTTGCCGATTTGGCAGTCCTTGGTGCAGAAAAGATTTTGCAAAGCAAAGTCAATGAACAAGAACATGCTGACATGCTAAACCAGCTTGCAGCTAAGCTGTAATTAGGGGAAATCATGGCTGAACTATCTACCTTAGCACGACCTTATGCCAAAGCGGCGTTTGACTATGCTAAAGAGCATAATGCAATTAATGAGTGGGAAAACTTCTTATTGGTTGCAAGCAGTATTGTGTGTGATGATTTATTTTCTTCATTGCTAAGCAATCCAGCCATTTCTGCAGAGCAAAAAACTGTCGTCTTAAATGATGTTTATGCTTCAAAAACGGCAGTTCAAATTTCTGACGCATTGGTTAATTTTACCAAGCAATTATCAGAGCATGATAGACTGGCTTTATTGCCTGAAATCCATACTCATTACAGCAAGTTAAAATCACAAGAGCTAAAACAGGTTGATGCTTATATTACCTCAGCCTACCCTCTAACTGAATCTCAGCGTGAAGTTTTGCAAGAGCGTCTTGCAATCTCGACAGGTTCGATTGTCATTTTACATGAAGCAATTGACCCAGAACTTTTGGGTGGTGCAACAATCAAAGTGGGTGATAAGTTTACCGATGGCTCGGTGCGTGGCAAGTTACAACAATTAAAGACCCAACTGACTGCTTAGTAAGCAGCTTGATATTTTAAAGGAAACAAGGCAATGCAACAATTGAATCCAGCTGAAATCAGCAATCTGATTAAGCAGCGTATTCAAGACCTTGACATAAGCGCAACTGCAAAAACTGAAGGCGTAATCGTCAGTGTCTCGGATGGTATTGTGCAGATTCATGGTTTAGAAGAAGCCATGTATGGTGAGATGATCGAGTTTGAGGGTAATGTTTATGGTATGGCATTAAACCTTGAACAAGACTCGGTAGGTGCGGTTGTCCTAGGTGACTACCTAAGCCTGCAAGAGGGTCAAAAAGCCTATTGCACAGGTCGTATCTTGGAAGTTCCAGTTGGTCCTGAATTGCTAGGTCGTGTCGTTGACGCATTGGGTAACCCAATTGACGGCAAGGGTCCGATTAACGCAAAACTAACTGATAAGGTTGAAAAAATCGCTCCAGGCGTTATCGCTCGTCAATCAGTTGATGAGCCTGTGATGACTGGTTATAAAGCAGTTGATACCATGATTCCTATTGGTCGTGGTCAGCGTGAGCTTATCATTGGCGACCGTCAAACTGGTAAAACAGCATTAGCAATTGATGCGATCATTGCACAAAAACACTCTGGTATTAAGTGTGTGTATGTTGCCATTGGTCAAAAACGCTCGACCATTGCTAATGTGGTACGCAAGTTAGAAGAAACTGGTGCATTGGCATACACTACCGTTGTTGTTGCATCAGCATCTGAGCCTGCTGCTCTACAATATATTGCTCCATATTCTGGCTGTACGATGGGTGAATACTTCCGTGATCGTGGTGAAGATGCTTTGATTGTTTATGATGACTTATCTAAACAAGCGGTTGCTTATCGTCAAATTTCACTATTGCTACGCCGCCCACCAGGGCGTGAAGCATATCCAGGCGATGTATTCTATCTACATTCTCGCTTATTAGAGCGTGCGTCTCGTGTGAATGCTGACTATGTAGAAGCGTTTACCAATGGTGAGGTAAAAGGTAAAACTGGCTCATTAACTGCATTACCAATCATTGAAACTCAAGCGGGCGATGTGTCAGCATTCGTACCTACCAATGTGATTTCAATTACTGATGGTCAGATTTTCCTTGAATCCAACTTGTTCAACTCAGGTATCCGTCCTGCAGTGAATGCTGGTATCTCGGTATCTCGTGTTGGCGGTGCGGCACAAACTAAAATCATTAAAAAGCTCTCTGGCGGTATTCGTACGGCTTTGGCTCAGTATCGTGAATTGGCGGCGTTTGCCCAGTTTGCCTCTGACCTTGATGATGCAACCAAGCAGCAACTTGAGCATGGTGAGCGTGTTACTGAGCTAATGAAACAAAAACAGTATGCACCAATGTCTATTGCAGATCAGGCGGCAGTGATTTACGCTTCCAATGAAGGTTATTTAGCAGATGTACCTGTCGAAAAAATTGGTGCATTTGAGGAAGCGTTGCTTCGCAATTTGCGTGCTGAACAAAGTGCCCTGATGGATGAGATTGATCAAACTGCAAATTATAACGATGATATTGAAAGTCGTTTAAAAGCAGCTATTGAATCGTTCAAAGCATCGACAAGCTACTAATTAGAAATACGGTGTGCTAATAATTTAGCACACCAAACCTTATTAAAAATAAGTCCAGTATTGGAACAACTATGGCAAGCTTAAAAGAAATACGTGCAAAAGTAACCAGCATTAAAAGCACTCAGAAGATTACCCGTGCAATGCAAATGGTGGCTGCCAGTAAAATGCGTCGAGCACAAGAGCGTATGGAAATGGGGCGACCTTATGCTGAAAGTATGTCCCGAGTAATTACGCATTTGGTACAGGCGCAGTCGGATTATAAACATCCATATATGGTGAGTCGCCCTGTCAATCGTGTGGGCTTTATTGTTGTTACATCAGATCGTGGTTTGGCAGGTGGTTTGAATATTAATTTATTCAAAAATCTTCTAAAATCGGTAAAGCAATATCAGGATCAATCTGTTGAAATCGAATTTGCAGCCATTGGTTCAAAAGGTGTTAGTTTTTTCAAAAACTTTGGTGGTAAAGTAAGTTCAGTTCTGACAAACTATGGCGACAGTCCAAGTTACGAACAACTTAGCACACCAGTCCAAGTGATGCTAAATGATTATAGCGAAGGTCGTTTGGATCGTATTTATTTGGTGTACAATCAATTCATCAATGCCATGACGCAAAAGCCTTCGATTACTCAACTTGTTCCATTGCCAGATGGTGCATTTGATGATGACATGGCTGCAGCACATAGCTGGGACTACATTTATGAGCCAGAAACCAAAACTTTGATTGACAGTCTGATGGTACGCTATATTGAGTCTATTGTATATCAAGCGGTGCTTGAAAATATCGCTTCTGAACAATCAGCTCGTATGGTAGCAATGAAGGCTGCAACGGATAACGCTGGCAATTTAATTAAAGATTTACAGTTGGTTTATAACAAGCTGCGTCAAGCGGCGATTACCCGAGAGATCTCGGAAATCGTTGGCGGTGCTGCCGCTGTTTCTTAGCCGAACAATGAATTATAGGAGAACGCAATGAGCGGTCGTATTGTGCAGATTATTGGCGCGGTAATCGATGTTGAGTTTAGCCGTGGTCAGGTGCCACAAATTTTTGACGCACTACAAGTTGATGGTACCGAAACAACATTAGAAGTACAGCAGCAATTGGGTGATGGTGTGGTGCGTACCATTGCTATGGGCTCAACTGAAGGCTTAAAGCGTGGCCTGTCAGTATCTAACACGGGTGCACCGATTTCTGTGCCTGTTGGTCAAGCGACTTTGGGTCGTATCATGGATGTATTGGGTCGCCCAATTGATGAGGCTGGTCCTGTGAATGCCGCTGAAAAGTGGTCAATTCATCGTGATGCACCAAGCTATGATGAGCAATCAAACTCAACCGAACTTTTAGAAACAGGCATTAAGGTAATTGACTTGTTATGTCCATTTGCTAAGGGTGGTAAAGTTGGTTTGTTTGGCGGGGCAGGTGTTGGTAAGACTGTTAATATGATGGAGCTTATTAACAATATTGCCCTGAAGCATTCAGGTTTGTCGGTATTTGCTGGTGTGGGTGAGCGTACTCGTGAGGGTAATGACTTTTATCACGAGATGCAAGAAGCAGGTGTTGTTAACACCGAAGACTTCACGAAGTCAAAAGTAGCGATGGTTTATGGTCAGATGAATGAGCCACCAGGAAACCGCTTGCGTGTTGCATTGACAGGTCTTACTATGGCGGAATATTTCCGTGATGAAAAAGATGAGGCTACTGGTAAAGGTCGTGATGTTCTATTGTTTGTGGACAACATTTATCGTTATACGCTGGCAGGTACTGAAGTATCAGCACTTTTAGGTCGTATGCCTTCTGCGGTAGGTTATCAGCCAACATTAGCAGAAGAGATGGGCGCATTGCAAGAGCGTATTACTTCTACTCAATCAGGTTCTATTACTTCTGTACAGGCCGTTTATGTTCCTGCAGATGACTTGACCGACCCATCGCCTGCAACAACTTTTGCGCATTTGGATGCAACTGTTGTATTGAGTCGTGATATTGCATCGCAAGGTATCTATCCTGCGGTTGACCCACTAGACTCAACTTCTCGCCAACTTGATCCACAAGTTATTGGTGAGGAACATTATAATGTTGCTCGTGGTGTGCAAGAAGTGTTGCAACGCTATAAAGAACTTAAAGACATTATTGCCATTTTGGGTATGGATGAATTGTCGGAAGAAGATAAGATGGTTGTTTATCGTGCCCGTAAGATACAGCGTTTCTTATCTCAGCCATTCCATGTTGCCGAAGTATTTACAGGTGCGCCAGGTAAGTATGTGGCACTTCGTGATACGATTGCTGGTTTTAAATCAATCATTGAAGGCGAGTATGATCATTTACCAGAACAAGCTTTTTATATGGTTGGTGGTATTGATGAGGCAATTGCCAAAGCTGAGAAACTACAAACTGCATAAGTTTTTAATGATGTTTAAATGAGCTATATTTGAGTGTTAGTCGGTAATAATCGTCCATTATGGCGGTTGTTACCGTTAAACTTAATATTAGGAGAGTATAATGGCAACTTTTAAATGTCGAGTGGTAAGTGCTCGTGAAGAGTTGTATGCTGGTGACATCAATATGTTGGTGGCGGCAGGTCATGATGGTGAATTGGGTATCCTTGCAGGACACACACCATTGATTACTTTGCTAAAACCAGGTGCCCTGCATCTTAAAAACGCAGAGGGTGCCGATGAAGTCATTTATGTTTCTGGCGGTGTTCTAGAAGTGCAGCCCCACCTTGTAACTGTGCTTGCAGACTCTGCAGAGCGTGCACATGATTTAGATGAAGTAAAAATCGCTGAAGCTCGCCGTAATGCTGAACAGTTGCTTGCCAATCAAAATAATACTGTTCAAACAAATGCAGCATTGGCGGCATTGGCTGAGTCTGTGGCACAGCTACAAACCATTCAAAAATATAAAAACCGTGCCTAAACAGTGCATTTCCAAGCCATCTTATGATGCCTAAGGATAATTCATGACGACAACGATACCAAATTTAGATAAAGTAGACATTCCAAAAATTCTCATTGTTGAAGATGATGAACGATTGGCAGTACTGACTCAAGACTATCTTAGACGAAATGGCTTAGATGTTGCCATTGAGATGGATGGTACTCGTGCGATTCGTCGTATCATTAGTGAGCAGCCAGATTTGGTGGTGCTTGATGTGATGTTGCCAGGATCGGATGGTTTGACAGTTTGTCGTGAGGTACGCCCACATTATCAAAACCCAATCTTGATGCTAACTGCTCGTACAGAAGACATGGATCAGGTGCTGGGTCTTGAAATGGGTGCAGATGATTATGTGCCAAAGCCCGTACAACCAAGGGTATTGCTGGCTCGTATTCGTGCGTTACTTCGTCGCTCTGAGACAGCTCCTTCTGCAGATTCGCCACAGCGTTTGGAGTTTGGTGATTTGGTGATTGATAATGGCGGTCGTTCAGTAACATTACATGGTGAGTTGGTAGACTTTACCAGTGCTGAGTATGACTTACTTTGGTTGCTTGCTTCAAATTCTGGTCGAATCTTGTCTCGTGAGGATATCTTTGAGCGTCTGCGTGGCATTGAATATGATGGTCAAGACCGCTCGATTGATGTGAGAATTTCTCGCATTCGCCCAAAAATTGGTGATGATCCAGAAAATCCAAAACGCATTAAGACGGTTCGTAGTAAGGGCTATTTATTCGTCAAGGAAGGTAACTGATTAAAAATAAAAGCTGGCGATTGCTGGCTTTTATTTTATGAGGGTGATTTTTATTATGGCACTGACTTCCATAACTGAGCGTAGTATTTTTTTTCGTATTTATGCAGGGCTTTTGCTTGTTTGTCTGGCGGTGGCGTTTTTTACCTATTTGCTTGTTGACTCCATCAATCAAGAGCGACTGCAATCTTACCGTGAAAAAATTTCTACGGGCGTATTTCATCTCATAAGCCAAGGTTTGGCACACCAGCAGGAAGATCGACGTCAGTATTGGTTATCTGATGCTAGCCGTTTGTTTGGTGAGACATTCACTGTTGTGCCTATGCATATGGTGGATTTTAAGGGTCGGGAAATTCGTCGTATCAACCATGATGAAACCGTTGTCCGCTATAACCCAGCGACTAAAGAATCGACCATTTACCATCGTATCCCCAACGAAAATAACCTGATTACTGTCAAAATTTCGCAGATTAATGAGCGTCAAGTGCGAGCTTTGACAATATTTTTGTTTGATGATTTGTTTTATTACCCAACTGTATCGGCCAAAGAAAAACGCTTGCAATTTTTAAGTCAAAAATTCACCTATCCAATTGAGATTAAGCATATCGAATCTCTTGGTATTGACCCTGGTCAAATTGCACGCCTTCGTAGAGATGAACCTGTTATCTTGTATAAAGATGGCAACAGTGCTCAAAATTCATTGATTACACTGGTAATGGCAACGGAAAATGATGATGAGGTGATTGTCATTGGTCCTGTGGATTTGTTTAATTGGTTTCCGCTGAATCTTATTGTCAGTATGGTCCTAATTTGCATTTTGTTGGTCAGTCTTGGTGTGTATGGTCTGATATTTCCGCTTGAGCGTCGTTTACAGCTGCTGCAAGCAGGGGTGAACCGAGTAACACAAGGTGATTTTAATACTCAGGTTCAGGTCGTGGGGCATGATGATATTTCTCAGTTGTCATCAACATTTAATGTCATGACTCGACACATTAAGCGGTTGATTGAAGCACAGCGTGAGCTGACGCGTGCAGTATCCCATGAACTAAGAACACCTGTGGCACGCATTCGTTTTGCGGTGGATATGCTGGCTGATGACGATGATTATGAGTCTAGGCAATGCCAAAAAAAATATATCGATGAAGATATTGAGGCTTTAAACGAGCTGATTGATGAGATTTTGACATATGCCAAGCTTGAAGAAGGTGCACCAAAGATGGATTGGGAGATGGTGAATTTAGAGGGTCTGATTGAGCAAATTAGACGAGAGACCAACGCACTTGGCAAAGAAATTGAGATACAAATTCAACTGTCATCTTCTAAGGCGCAAGCGATGGCAGATAGGCGTTATCTGCATCGTGTGGTGCAAAATTTAGTTGGCAATGCCATGCGTTATGCCAAAAGCACGATTTTAATCAGTGCAGGAGTGGTTAAGGGTCGTGCTTTTGTAAGCGTAGAAGATGATGGACAGGGAATTAAACAAGAAGATCGCAAGAAAATTTTCGTGCCATTTGCACGCTTGGATGACAGCCGTACTCGTGCATCAGGCGGTTATGGTTTGGGTTTATCTATTGTCTCACGCATTGCCTTTTGGTTTAGTGCTGATCTAAAAGTTGATGAAAGCCCTTCTTTAAAAGGTGCACGATTCATCATGGACTGGCCTGCCAAGCAAGCAGGTGTTACCATCGCTGCTGATGAGCTGACTCAGGCCAAAGCGGATAAGATTGTGGCTGGTCAGTCATATTAATGAGTTTAGCAATAAAAACCAATCGACTGATTGTGTTTGACCCATCAAGAATATTTTGCTGAGAATTAATTTTTTTGGGTTGATTGTTTAAACCTGTTCGTCATCAATACTTTCGTTGATGATTTGAGTGGTGAGTGGCATTTTGACCCTAACGCACAACCCACCATCTGGGTGGTTAAAAGCCTCTACCACACCTTGATGTAAGCGTGCAATGCGATTGACGATGGCAAGTCCCAGTCCACTTCCTTGTGTGGTGCGAGCAGTTTCGCCTCGCTCAAAAGGTTGCATGATGCGTTCTAGTTGGTCATCTGCCACACCCTGACCCTCATCCTTGACATGAATGATGAGTGTGGGAAATTTGGTGTATGAATCTTGCAATTGAGCATGATCACCTGCTTCTGCGTTTGGGGAGATGATGGTAGCCCCAATATGAATCGGCTCACGACCATAGCGAATGGCATTATTAACAAGGTTAATGATCAAACGCTTAACCGACAGCGGACGCACTGGTACATCTTGGGTAACATCGCATTCAAAAACAAAGCGTGTGTCAGAAAATTGCACCATGACTTCCTTAAAAATCGTGTTTAGATTGGTCGGTTGCACAGGTTCATCAGATCCATCTTTCATAAAAGAGATGAACTGCTCTAAAATGGCGTCCATATCCTCAATATCATACACTAGCCCTTCACGGAAAAATTCATCAGGAAGCATTTCGGCCGTCAGTCGCATACGAGTCAGTGGCGTGCGTAAATCGTGGCTGATGCCAGCAAGCATGATGGTGCGTTCTTTTTGGGCTTGACTTAGCGTCATGAACAGTTGATTAAAAGCGGTATTTACTCGGCGAATCTCACGCGGCCCCTTATCGGTGGCAAGTGCGGTGGCATGACCTTCTTGAATGTAATTGATGGCAGCTTGTTCAAGCCGTTTGAGTGGTCTGTTTAGCCCACGCACCAGTATAAAGATTGTAAGTAGTGTTAAAAATGGCAAGCCCAGTAAAAATCCTGCCAATACTCCTGTGCTGTACTGCGAATAATAGGCCACAGGCTCACGCAACCATACATCAGGGTGCTTGCTGTCTTGAATCCACAGCTTTGGGGTTGGTTTGAATTTAAAATATACCTCCACATCACGCCCAAGTTTATTTTCAACTTCTTGGTCGAGTATGTTAGTTATGATACTTGCAAAAAATTTATCGGTGATGTCAGGAAAGTCATTGGGATTGTCAATAATTTGAATGTGGCTATTGCCTTCAAGCCAAGCTGGTATTTTAGAATCATTGGGCCATTTGTTGTGTGCATCATCAAGCAGGCTTAATTCGCTTGCCAAATAATTGGCGTGGTTTTTTAGTTCTGGCAAATACAAACTTCGCCAAAACAGCCAAAGCGACAGCCCAATGCTCACAAACACAATAAAGAATACCACCAAAATTGTTTGCCAGGCGTTTGAGTGTAAAAGATAATGCAGTTTGATAAAAATGTGTTTGGTGTGGTGCGTCATGGCCGTATATTGAATGATTTTGAGTGTCGCAGAGTACTGATTCTATCACAGCTTGATGGTTTTTTCGCAATTATTCATCTTTTTTGTTTGTTTTGTTTGTTTTGTTTTGGGTAAAGTAATGGTTGTTGTTTTGTATTTTTTGTAAAAAATGCGATATTTTGTGAATTTTACTTTGAAAGGCAAAATTTTTTTGGTATAATTGAAATCCTTTTAATGGTCTGGTTTGTCATCGGCTCATCCTCAAAGCGACAGACGGGCGATTTCCCAATTCTTGCAACAAATTTTTTACTTATTTTTGAAAAGAGAGTTTCTCATGGTAGTTATTCGTTTGGCCCGTGGTGGCGCAAAAAAACGTCCTTTTTATCAAGTAGTTGTTGCTGACAAGCGTGCTGCACGCGATGGTCGCCACATCGAAAAAATTGGTTTCTTCAATCCTTTGGCTCGTGGTCAAGAAGAGACTTTTCGTATTGACTTAGATGCTTATAATGCTTGGGTTGCAAAAGGTGCACAGCCTTCTGATCGTGTTGCTCAACTGGTAAAAGCCAAGCAATCTGCTTAATACGATTGACTTTTGTCAACCGTTTAAATTTAAAAAAATCGGTTTGTGTGGTTCATTGATTCATTGAACTAGGACGCAAGCCGATTTTTTATCTTTACTGACCAATCTGCAAATGATGATAAAGACATGATGAAAAAACCAAATCTTCGCCGTGATGGGTTGGGTGCGCCACCTGCTGATGAGCTCATTAAAATTGCTACCTTAAAAAAACCGTATGGCATTAAGGGTTGGCTATGGGTATTTAGTGAAATGGATAACCGTGCTGATGTTTTTGGTATGTCGCCTTGGTGGATGAAAACAGCAACTGGTTTTAAGCCTTTAACCGTTCAGGACTGGCGTGAACAAGGTTCTGGTTTGGTGGCAAGCTTTGTTGAAATTGCTGACCGCAATGTTGCTGAAACCATGAATGGCACAACGGTTTGGGTGCATAAAGACGCTCTTCCTGCACTTGATGAAGATGAATATTATTGGTCGGACTTGGTGGGGCTTACAGTCATCAATGAAGAAGGTGAGAATCTTGGTGAGATCAAGCAAATGTTTGAGACAGGGGCGCATGAGATCATTTCAGTTAAATCCAATAAAGACAGTATTGATGATGAGGATAGGCTGATTCCGTGGCACAAAGACATCGTACTTTCGGTGGATTTGATTGAAAAAACCATGTTTGTAGCATGGGGCAGTGATTATTAAATGGCGAGTTGATGATGTTTTTTGCGGTCATTAGTATCATGCCACAAATGTTCGATGCAGTTCGTAACTTTGGCATTACAGGGCGTGCTGTATCTCGTGGGCAGGTGGTGATGCATACCATCAATCCTCGTGATTTTACAACAGATAACTATAAACGCATTGATGAGCGTACCTTCGGTGGTGGACCAGGCATGGTGATGATGGCAGAACCGCTAGAAAAAGCAATCTTGTATGCTCAAACTTTAGCAGAAAAGTATTTTAAGCATCAGAATATTAACAATCCAATTTGTCCTGTTGTTTACCTGTCGCCACAAGGCCAGACGCTAGATGAATCAGGCGTACTTAAACTTACCAAGCATGATGGCATGATTTTGTTATGTGGGCGTTATGAAGGTGTAGATGAAAGACTGCTTGAAAAGTATGTTAATGCTGAAATCTCGGTGGGTGATTATGTGCTTACAGGTGGTGAGTTGCCTGCAATGATAGTGATGGACAGCGTCATTCGGCGTCTGCCTTGTGTGATGGGTGATGATAATTCTGCTGTAGAAGATAGTTTTGTTGATGGTTTGCTTGATTGTCCACACTACACCAAACCTCTTGATTTTCATGGAAAAAAAGTCCCAGAAGTGTTGTTGTCTGGACATCATGCCAATATTGCCAAATGGCGTTTTATTCAGCAAGTCAAACGCACCAAACTACGCCGACCTGATTTGTGGGCAAAATTTACACCCACCAAGGAACAGGAGAAGTGGCTAAAATCACTTGATGATGAGTGATTGTTGTAAAGGTTTTTTGTTGATTGAATCGGTATGTATTTACAAAATATTGATAATTTTTTTGAGAAAATTTGCAAATTTTTTTATGTTATGCCATCACCAGATTTTAATGTAAATGGTCATTATATTTTAAAAACCGCTTGAAAAAACAGTAAAAACTTAGTAGAATAATAGAGTTTTTTGCCCATGTGGTTTGGGTTGGCAGTTTGATGATATGACTGCATGATGATGATACGATATGCGACTTTTTAACCACTTTAAGAAAGTATGAGCCTATGTCGTTTGATTGGAGATTGCTATGAGCAATAAACATCCCCTAGTTCAATACATTGAAAATTCACAACTTAAAGACCACCCAGCATTTGCACCAGGTGATACGGTTGTGGTACAAGTAAAAGTTCGTGAAGGTGATCGTGAGCGTCTACAAGCGTTTGAAGGCGTGGTTATCGCTAAGCGTAACCGTGGTCTGAACTCATCTTTTACTGTTCGTAAAATTTCAAGCGGTATCGGTGTAGAGCGTGCATTCCAACTACACTCACCACTGATTGACAGCATCAGCGTTAAGCGTCGTGGTGATGTGCGCCGTGCAAAACTTTACTATCTACGCGACCGTTCTGGCAAATCTGCGCGTATCAAAGAAAAATTGGGTGCAAAAAAAGTTGCATAATGCACAATTTTTACTCATTAAACCCTGCTTTTTGGCGGGGTTTTTTGTCTTGTAAAAGCTGATTTTTCCCTTATATTCTTATGTCATTGTTGAAAATTTTAAGAATAAGCCACTTATGAATGATGCTTTAGATTGCCAAAGTAATGATTTTGACCGACATTCCCATTTGTCTGCCATTTTAAAATCTCTGCCAAATCTACCAGGGGTGTATAAAATGCTTGGTAAAAATGGCGAGATTTTGTATGTGGGCAAGGCAAAATCTCTCAAAAATCGTGTCAGTAGTTATTTTGCTAAGACGATAGAACACCCAAAGACACGCGCACTGGTGCAACGAATTTATGACATTCAAATCATCATTGTGCGTGGTGAGACCGAGGCTTTGTTGCTTGAGCAAAACCTGATTAAAGAGTATCGTCCGCCTTATAATGTCATTTTGCGTGATGATAAGTCTTATTTGTATGTGTTCATGTCCACGGACAAGTTTCCACGCTTGGGTTTTGGGCGTGGCAAGGGCAATCATGTACATGGGCGTTTTTTTGGTCCTTATCCATCAGCAGCGGGTGCAAAAGAGGCCTTGTTGCTCATGCAAAAGCTGTTTATGATTCGAAATTGCACCAACAGCTATTTTAATACCAGAAAACGCCCCTGTCTAGAATATCAAATCAAACGATGCAAGGCACCATGTGTTGGGTTGGTTGAGCATAAAGAGTATCTAGAAGATGTGAATGACGCATTGTTATTCTTAGGTGGTGAAAATGTTCAAGTACAACAAATGCTTGTTGCTAAGATGGAAAAAGCAGCAGAAGAATTAAACTTTGAGCAAGCGGCATTTTATCGTGATCGTATTACAATGGTTAGCGAAATGCAGGCTCGCCAAGCGGTATTTCGGCTAAGTGGTGAAGCGGATGTGTTTGCCATCAGTCATAAATCGGGCGTAACCTGCATTCATGTTTTGACCGTGCGTGGTGGGCGAGTGTTAGGTGGGAAAAATTACTTTCCTGATGAGGTGGTGATTGGCGAGGAAAATAATGCTGAGCGTCTGAGTGAGTTTATTTTGTCATTTTATTTTCAAGTCAGTGATGATTTGCCAAGTGAGCTTATCGTTAGCGAAGTACTGACTGATGCACAGACCATTGGTGAGTTGCTAAGCGAGCAATTTAATAAAAAAACACAAATCAAGCACCGTGTACAAAAACATCGTGCCGAATGGCTTGATCTTGCCAAGCTTAATGCAGATAATGCATTAAAAGCAAAAATGAGCGATTATTATGAATTAAAATCTCGATTTACCGCTCTTAAATTGATGTTGGCATCTGTGTCAAATCGCATCATTGACCGTATTGAATGTTTTGATATCAGCCATACCATGGGTGAGGCAGCAGTGGGGTCTTGTGTGGTGTTTGATTCAGGAGGTGCTCGTAAGCGAGATTATCGACAGTACGCCATTCACGACATCACAGCTGGTGATGATTATGCGGCGATGCGTCAGGTTTTAATGCGTCGGTATGTTAAGCATGAATTGCCAGATTTGTTACTTATTGACGGTGGCAAAGGTCAGCTCAATATTGCCAAGGAGGTACTGACCGAGCTTGGCAGGCTTGATGAAACTTTACTTGTCGGCGTGGCAAAAGGTGAAGGGCGTAAGGCAGGGCTTGAAGTATTGCACTTTATTGATCATGAGCCAATAGATTTGCCGATGGACAGTAAGGCGTTGCATCTGATCATGCATATTCGTGATGAGGCACATCGTTTTGCCATCACCAATCATCGCAAAAAAAGAGACAAAGCCCGTGGCTCATCTGTGCTAGAAGTCATTCCAGGTCTTGGTGAAAAAAGGCGTCGTGATTTATTAAACCACTTTGGTGGCATACAGCAACTCATTGGTGCCTCCGAGCTTGAAATCGCCAGTGTTAAGGGCATTGGCAAAGTGTTGGCAGGCACAATTTATAAAGCGTTACATGCCTAAAATCAAGTCAATGACAAATCAGTCAATCAATGAGTGCGTACCATCTTGCCTATTTGCCCGTTAATTGCCCTGTAATCCAGCGTTTGATGGGCGGTAAATTATTGCTGATTCTTAGAGCGGTATTGCGTATGATATGCATGGGGCGTGCATCGTTGGTAAATAATGAGACCATTGTATTGGTGCCGTGATATAGTGGGCGTGTATGGCTTTGGTGGCGTAGGTTGTATTTGGCAAGAAGTGTTGGTGCACCAATATCAAGATTTTGGTGATGAGCATCAATGATGAGCTTTCCTAGGATATCCACGCTGATCAAGCCTAAGTTATAACCATGTGCTGTTACAGGGTGCATACCAACCGCTGCATCGCCAATGAGAGCGGCTCGGTTGCTCTTAAAGGTGTTGGCATGAACGCCCATGAGTGGGTAGTGGTGCACTGTACCTGCAATGGTGCAAGTGCCGAGTTTATCGTTCATCATACGCTGAGCTTCTTTGGCAAGCTCATCGGGCGATAGGGCGAGCAATTCATTGGCTTGAGTGTTGTCTAGGGTGATGACGCAATTGGTTAAATTATCATGCAAGGGCAAAAGCGCAAGTGTACGCCCATAAAAGAAACATTCTTGGGCCGTTGCCTGATTTGAATGAGGGTGGCTGACACGAAAAACGATGACAGTACGCCCAAAATCATTCATCTGTGCACCAATGCCCAGTGTGCGACGCACAAATGACATACGAGAGTCTGCACCAATCAGTAAGCGTGTCTGTAAAGTTGTGCCGTCAGCAAGAGTTACACTTGCGTTGTGGTCGCTTGTTTCAATGCTTTTTATGTTGGCACAAGTCATTAATTGCACATTTGGTAAATCCTTAACCTCACTGTATAAAGCCTTGCGAATGTTGTGATTGGAAATTAAATTGCCCAATCTATCGGCAGAGCTTAATAGCTTTAAGTCTTTTGGTACTTTAAAATGTAAAGTATAATGAGAGTCGCCATTGTAGACTTTGGCTTCTTTTAGAGGGTAAATGTCGCCATCATCAAAATGTTGCCACACACCCAAGTTCTGCAGAATCTCTTTTGAGCGATGTGTCAGTGCAATCTCTCGACCATCATAGGCAGGATTTTCAATGCTGGTTAAATCGGCTTTATCAATGATGGTGATTTGTAAATCTGTGCCTTTAAAATATCTGGCAAAAGCAAGTCCAGCAGGACCTGCACCAATGATGATGATGTCATTTGGACGGCTCATGGCTTTCTCATTTTAAGTTTTTGGTAATGTTTACAAGTATTATGTCTTGGTTGTGTCTGTTTTGCGGTAATCGCTGAGTTCATTTTTAATGGCGGTATCTATCCAAGATTTTAAATCTTCTGACAGCTGTGCCAGATGCTCTGTTAAAAAATCATCTAATTGTGCTGATAACTTGGTGGTGATGCGTCTTTGTATTTCCGACAGCTCTTCTTTATCAAACCCACTTGTATCATCATCTGTATTGATGGTTAATGATGTACTATCAAAGCTGTGCACCAGTTTGGCTGGTTTGGCAGACGACTCTGAGGGGGTGTTTAATAGCTCCGCTACGGCATCGCCAAAATTTTGGTTGGTGAATTGATAGTCCTTGGCGGATATTTCGCTGCCAAGCATATGAATGATGTCGTCAAGCTCTTGATGAAAGATTTGTTTGACAGGGCTTGGTGTGGCAAGCCAGCGTTTGGGAAATTGTAGAGTTGGAGAAAAGGTTGCCATAAAAAAATCCTAACTGATCATTTGCCAGACATTGTAAGATACACGACACATAAAGTCAAAACAGTATTCTACACTTTATTGTTTTTTGTTATTGTTTTTTTGCTTTATTTTTTAACTTTTTCACTTTGGACAAATGCGTCTGACTTGACAAGCTCAAAGCCTTTTTTATCTGCTTGTGTGATGATAAATATCGCCTTGATGTTGTGTTTGTTTGCCATTTTTAGTGCATCAATGTATGGCACGGCAGTGAGTGCAGTTGCCCAGCCATCGGCCAATGCCACGCTGTCGTGCATGACGGTAACGCTTGGTGCAGAGTTTACCACAGGCTTGGCGGTACTAGGGTTGATGGTATGGCTGTATCGCACGCCATTAAATTCAACAGAATTGCGATAACCACCTGAGGTGGCAAGATGAAGTGTTTGGTTTTCTTGTTGACTGATGGTGGTAAATATTTCACGGTCTTGTACCGAGCTATTTAAGATGGGGGCGTCAATGGCGATGGTCCATGGCTTGCCTTTGTCATTTTTACCCTTGGTAGCAACTTCTCCGCCAATTTCTACCATGTAGTCATTAATTTTGTATTGCTCTGACAGTACGCTTGCAATGACATCTACGCCATAACCTTTGGCAATTGCTGAAAAATCCAATCCGACGCCATCGTGCGTTTTATGAAGTTTGTTGCCTTGCAAGACGGTTTTTTCAAATCCGATTCTGTTTTTTAGGGCGTTGACTTCATCATCGGTGGGCGGGGATTGTAGGCGTTCAACACTCATCTGGGCACCAAAGCCCCATAGCTCAACAAGTGGGTAAACCGTGGGATCAAAACTACCATTACTGGCTGTAAAGATGGTTTGGCTATCATTAAACACCTTGATAAAGTCTTTATCAATCGTCAGCGGTGTGTTACTGGGTAAACGGTTGAATTTGGAAATGGTGCTGTCTTTGATGTAGGTGGATAGGCTTTGATTGACATCGTCCAATCGTTCATCAATCACAGACTTAATGGCGGTGATGTCTTGTTCGTTTGCTTTGAAGGTGATGTGGTAGCTTGTCCCCATTGTTTTGCCTTCAATGCGTTGATATTCGCTTTTTGGCGAGCAGGCGGTGATACAGATGATAGAGGTGCTAAGAATGATGGGTAAGATGGGTAAATAGTGCATGGCTGTATAATTTTTTTAATTGGAGGTTGGCTTATTCTAGCATTTTTTTTATTAGCATTGTTAACAAACAGACAAAGTTAAAAAACAGACAATCCGAGCAAAGGAGAATCGTTTGTCAGGCAGTCTTGACATAAGTTTCAAACACAAATTTTATGCCATTTTTTTTGCTCATGCCACTTTCGCTGTTGGTAAGTACGAATTTGGGTGGAATGTTGGGATAAAAAGTATCGCCTTGCACATCTAAATCGATGCGAGTGATTTGTAATTTATCACAAATTTGCAAAGTCTGTTTAAAAATCTCACCACCGCCAATAATAAACAGTTCACTATTTTGACCGCCGAGCACATCTTGGCTTGCCAGCTCCAAAACCTGTTCAATACTGTGGGCGATTTTAATGCCGTCAGCAGTCCAATTTTTGTCTTGGGTAACGACCCAATTCACACGATTTGGTAAGGCTTGTCCTATGCTTTCATAAGTCTTACGACCCATAATGATCACGCCATTTGTCGTAATTTTTTTAAAGTGTTTTAAGTCTTCGGGAATATGCCATGCCAATTGATTGTCTTTGCCGATACAATAATGACGGTCAAAAGCAACCACTTGGGTCAGCTGGATATTTTTTTGGGTTAACCTGTGTTTGATGTCAGATAAAGTCATTTTATACCGCCACTTGTGCTGTGATTCTTTCGTGCGATTGGTAGTTTGTGATTTGTATGTCATCAAAAGTGAACGCAAACAAATCTTTGATTTTTGGATTTAATTGCAATTGGCATAGCGGTAGGGGCTCTCGGCTCAATTGCAGTTTGGCTTGTTCAATGTGGTTATTGTATAAATGAGTATCGCCACCTGTCCAGATAAATTCACCCACTTGCAAATCACACACTTGGGCAATCAAATGTGTCAAAAGAGCATAGCTGGCAATATTAAATGGCACACCTAAAAATACATCTGCTGAGCGTTGGTAAAGTTGGCACGACAATTTGCCGTCTGCCACAAAAAACTGAAATAAAGTATGGCAAGGCGGTAGGGCAACTTGATTGGCCTCAATTGGATTCCACCCTGAAATAATCAAACGGCGAGAATTGGGATTGGTTTTAATTTCATTGATCAAAGATTTTAATTGATCAAAGCCGTCCAAATTGTATGTGCCATCATCATTTTTGCTTGCTCCAAAATTACGCCATTGGTGGCCGTATACTGGTCCCAAATCGCCCGCTTGCCTATCAAAACGAGCGGTTTGTTCTGCGGTTGCCCATTCGTCCCAGATTGTTACACCATGATCTTGAAGGTATTTGACATTGGTGTCGCCTTTGATGAACCACAGCAGTTCGTAGATGATGGATTTAATGTGTACTTTTTTTGTTGTCAGTAAAGGAAAACCATCTGCCAAATTAAATCGCATTTGATGACCAAAGATGCTTTGAGTGCCTGTGCCTGTACGGTCGCCTTTTTTGGTGCCTGTATTTAAGATGTGGGTTAAAAGTTCTAAATATTGTTTCATCGTTGACCTCTTATCGGGCTTTTTTGCTAATCAAAATTCTTATTTTTATATGCCAATACCATCAAGATTACACCAAAAAAAATCATCGGTAGGCTGTATAATTGACCTTTACTCATCCAACCAAAAATCAGCTCATAGCCAATGTCTGGCTGGCGGAAAAACTCAGTGGTAAATCGGCTGATGCCATAGCCAAGCAAAAATAAAGCAGAAATGGCGTACCGTGGGCGTGGCTTGGCACTAAAAAACCACAGCGTGATGAATAAAACAACGCCTTCGGTGAATGCTTGATAAAGTTGGCTTGGGTGGCGTGGTAATAGGTAATATTCGCCAAATTGTGTGGCAATGCTTATTAAATCTGGGTTTTGGTTAATCAGCTCGTAATCGGCAGCAATCGCTTGTGGAAAATACATTAAGTGTGCATAATCGCCATGCGACACACGCCCCCACAGCTCGCCATTAATAAAGTTGCCAATTCGTCCAAATAGCAAACCTAGCGGTACACAAGGAGCAATAAAGTCTAATATGGTAAATGGGTGTTTTTGATATTTTTTGGCAAACCATAGCATGGCAATGATAACACCAACAAAGCCCCCATGAAAGCTCATGCCGCCTTCCCAAACACGAAAAATATAGGCGGGATTGGAGATGAATTCACCAAAATTATATAAAATGACATAACCAATTCTACCACCCAAAATGACACCCATGGCACCAAAAAACACCAAATCCGACACCATTTCAGTGCTCAAATCACCATACTTTTTAGCACGCCAAGTGGCCAAAATATAGGCGGATAAAAATGCTAACATGTACATAAGACCATACCAATGTAGCTCAATAAAGCCCAAATTTAGGGCAACAGGATTATATTGTGGGTGGAAAATTGCCATAGAGTGATTTGCCAGACGATGAATGTTTTATAAAAAATTTTGTTTATTATAGCAAAAAATACCTAATTTTTTTCAATTTTAACAAGATGATGCCGTAAGTGATATAAAAAAAAGATCAAGCTTTTGGCTGATCTTTTTTTTGTTTGGCTTAAGAATAAGATAAAGTCAGCTCCTTTTTTAAAGGGAGTTCTTTTATCAGTTCTTGCAGTGCTCTTTGATACACACCACGCTTAAAGGCGACCACTTGGTCTAGTGGGTACCAGTAACTGACCCACTGCCATTCATCAAATTCTGGTTTTGATGTATCAAAGCGTATGTGTTTGGTGTTATTTTCATCTAAGCGAAGCAAAAACCATTTTTGTTTTTGCCCAATGCACAAAGGCTCTTGATTGGTGCGAACATAGCGTTTTGGCAGGCGATAGCGTAGCCAATCTTTTGTTACGGCGAGCAATTCAACATGATGTGGTTGTAGTCCAACCTCCTCGTACAGTTCGCGATACATTGCATCAAGTGGGGTCTCACCATAATCGATGCCACCTTGTGGAAATTGCCAACTGTTGTGTCCAATGCGTTTTGCCCAAAGTACTTGCCCTTGTGTATTTGCCAAGATGATACCGACATTGGCTCGAAAGCCGTCTGAATCAATCATGACTAAACTCATTATTAAAAAAAAATTAAAAAATTCTGCCACAAATCATGGCAGATAACATACCTACTATTAAAACAAATTTTTTACAAAAAGTGTAATATTTTTTTGCATTAAAATGTTTCTGTGGTGTTTTTGATGCTATCAATCAAAGATTTTATTCAAGCGATGGTATAGATTGGGTCTTGAAATGATTTGAAATGATAAGCTGGCAGAGACTAGATGAGTTTTAAATTTTAATTTTAATAATAAAAAAAAATGAAAAAAATGAAAAAAAGGATTGTACTTGAAAAAATGATTAAAAGCTGTCATAGTAGAGAATATTTTTGCTTGATAAAATACTTCATAAGCTCATCATTGACTATCAATGACTAAACTAAATAGGAAAACGATAAAATGACTGATATGAATGCCAGCGTGTCATGGCTAAAAAACGATGTGATTAATTTTAAGGCGACCAGCGGTTCAGGTCATGATGTGATGATTGATTCATCGCAAGAACTTGGTGCGCGTCCGATGGAGCTGATTTTGATGGGGCTTGGTGGTTGTGCCAGCTATGATGTGGTGAGTATTTTAAAAAAATCCAGACAGGCGGTTGTTGATGTCCGCTGTGAAATATCTGCCAAGCGTGCTGATGCCGTACCTGCGGTATTTACCGACATTCATTTGCATTTTGTGGTTACTGGTTCGGACATTAAAGACAGTCAAGTTGCCAAGGCCATTGAGCTGTCTGCTGATAAGTACTGTTCTGCATCTAAGATGCTTGCCGATGGAGGCGTGAATATCACGCATGGTTATGAGATTGTAATAAAAAGTTAAAAAAGTTGATGATATTAATATCACTGATATTAAAATATGGCGAAATAATAAATTATGAATGGTTTTGTGATGTTTGTGGCGAACTTTTCGCCAAAGATTGGTTTGGCAATTCAGGCGATGCTGGTGGCTTGTCTGCTACCATTTGCATTTGCTGCACTTGCTAAGATGGTGGGTGGTTTTAAGATGTCAGATAATGCCAATCCAAGGGATTTTTTGGGCAGAACCACAGGACTGGCTGCCAGACTAAATGCCGTGCAAGCCAATAGCTTTGAGGGTTTGCCAATATTTTTAGCAGCTGTTTTGGTCGCCATGTATTGTTTTGTGCCACAAAATGTGATTAACATGATTGCATGGCTGTATGTATTTTTGAGGATTGGCTATGGCATGGCGTATGCACAGAACTTACCGTTGTTGCGTTCGGTACTATGGTTATTAAGCCTGCTGTGTTGTGTGATTCTGTTTTATTTTGCGATTTTGCTAAATTAGGTTTTAAAAAACCACCAAACTGGCAACTTTTTGTTGCGTTCGATTGTGTGGTTTGTTAATCTTGAAAATAGCGTTTTAGACCTTTTAGTAATAATTCTGGCTCGATAGGCAGTTTGTTTTTAAGCTGTTGATTTATCATGTCTGCCCCACCGCCTGTCAGTGTCATGGTAAAGTCAGGATGGTCTGTCATGATTGTACGCACTGTCCCTACTATGCCAAACAGCACACCATGATTGACAGCATCAAAGGTTGTCCGCCCAAGCTCTATGCTGTCAAATCGTCCAGCCTTGACAGCAATCTGCTGAGTACCAGCATATAGGGCATGGCGTTGCATATAAACATTGGGTAGGATATAGCCACCCAAATGCATGCCATGCTCAATCAAATCAATCGTTAAAGCCGTGCCACAGCCCACCACACATTGTTTTTGCTGGGCATCTACCACCCCCAGCATTTGCAACCACCTATCTACGCCAAGTTGGTGCGAATGGTAGCGACTCATCAAAAGCTCATGATGAGCATCGACTTTGGCAAATTGGAATGGGACATTAAAGATTTGCAAAGTCTCGTGGATTGTGCTATTGATTTTTTCGCCCAAGACGCTAGAAATGCCGATAAATTGTGGCTCAAAGCTTGCCAAAGTCCCAAGCAAACCCAATAATAATTCATTGGGGGCTTTTAGATGCTCTCTTGCATCATGAGCGATGATGGTATCGTCATCAGCCACCCAATATTTTAGGCGAGTGTTCCCCAAATCTAGCCAAAGTTTTTTCACTGATTTTCCTTAATAATTTTTGCCATGCCTGCATAAATGGGTGTGATATCATCATGATGTGCCAATAGTAGCTCGCCTTGACTGCCAATGCCAATACATCTGCCTTGTGCAAATACATCGGTCATGTTGTTTTGTATAAAAATTTGTATGTTTTGGTTGTTTAAAAGATGATGGGCATTGAATTTATCAATGAAATATTGTAAATACATTGGTTCTTTGCATCTGTTGCAAATGTGTACCGCTTGAAGTATTGCATTTGCCATTGGGGTGTATAAATCTTTGGCGTGGATATTAATGGCAGTGTCTAGCATTTTTAGGCAAGTCGCTTGATACAGCCCATCTTGAATCGTGGGCGAGGTATTGACATTTAGACCCACGCCAACCACTACGCCAACCAGTGTACTTTTGTTGGATATTTTTTTAAAAATAGGCTCTATCAAGATGCCTGCCAGTTTATGAAACACACCCAAAGATTTATCATAAAAGCCGATATCATTTGCCCATTTTATGCCAACAGGGGATAGGTTGTTTAAAAGACGGATTTGGTTAATTTTTTGAATGATGGCTAAATCACCAAGCTCAAAAGCTACCGCAAGCGACAACAGACCTGATAATTGGTGCAGTTCAAAATGATTTTGACCGATTGGTGTGAATAGGGTTAAAAACACATTGCCTGCACCGCTCACCCAGCAGCGTCCATGCTGTCCTCGTCCTGATGTTTGGTGGTCGGCGGTATAAAGATGGTGCTTATTATGGGATAACTTACCGTTGATGATGGCGTGCATCAAGGCGGTATTGGTGCTATCAATATTGGTAAAATGAGTATGTGTCATCAGCGTGAGAAAATCAGACATAATTTTTTCAAAACGAGAAAAATACGGTATAATATCATAAATTTTATTTGGAATTTGTACAAATGATGTATTTATGGTTTGTCATCGCAGGGGCGTTTGCTGGAGTGTGTGCAGGACTGTTTGGTGTGGGTGGTGGATTGATTATCGTGCCTGCACTTGTGTGGATTTTGGGTGCATACGGCTTTGCAAGTGAGATTATCCCCCATGTTTCAGTAGGAACAGCACTGGCGACCATCATCATTACCTCCATCAGCTCTTTGACCGCCCACAATAAAAAAGGGGGTGTGCGTTGGGATGTGTTTAAAAATCTAACTTTTGGTCTTGTATTTGGGGCGTTGTTGGGTGCGTGGGTGGCTACCCTTATTCATGGTCAGTATTTGCAAGGGCTGATTGGCGTATTTGCCATTGCCATGTCTGTACAAATGTTCATGAAAAAATCAGATGAGAACATCAAGCCTTTGCCTAAGCCGCTTAACCAAGGTATTGCAGGCGTGGTGATTGGCATGGCGTCAGCAATTTTTGGGATTGGTGGGGGGAGTCTGAATGTCCCTTATCTTACGCACGCAGGCCTACCAATTAAGCAAGCGGTTGGAACAAGTGCTGCCTGTGGTTTGCCAATTGCCATCGCAGGGGCATTGGGTTTTATGTGGTTTGGACAAAGTCATGTGGCAAATATGGGTGAGTCTGTGAGCGGGTTGATTGGTTTTGTACATCTGCCTGCGTTCGTGGCGATTAGTATGGCAAGCTTCATTACCGCCAAATTGGGGGCGAAAATCGCTCACAAAATGCCAGCCGCTACGCTTAAAAAAGCCTTTGCCTGTCTATTGATTGTGGTAGGCATACAGTTGGTGTATGGTAGTATGGCCTAATTCCCCAACAAAAAACCCTGCAAATGGCAGGGTTTTTTGTTGGGTGTGATATTTTAAATGATGCCCTGTTCTTTTTTGATGTATCGTAGGGTTTCTAGGGCATCTTGTGAAATGCTGTTAAGATAATGACCATGATAAGGCTGTTTGCCATGGCATTCTTTGCATAGGACTTTTAAATTACTGTAATGATTATGTTGCTTGACTCCATTTATATGATGAACATCAAGTAGTTGTCGATGGCTGGTTAGGTTTACATCGCATTCTTCGCAAGTCCAGTTTTTATCTTGGCGGTATCGCTGTGAAATCTGATCCCAGTTATTAGCATAGCCTTAATAAGCAAAGAGTCAATAAAAAACATATAAATCCCTAGACTGTTTTAATCAAATACACGATATTCTACCCCCCCCGCATATTCTGCCAATCTAAAAATACTGGGCTTATTGATCGAATTATCTAAAAGAAACTTGGATAAAATTTTTGTAAAATTTGCTATAATACTTGTCTTTTATCCTAAGATTTTTATCATTCATTATGCGTCTAAAATCCTTAAAACTTGCTGGCTTTAAATCCTTTGCCAATCCAACTACTTTTACCTTTAAGCATGACATTACTGCCATTGTAGGGCCTAATGGCTGTGGTAAGTCTAATGTCATTGATGCCATTCGCTGGGTGTTGGGTGAGACTTCTGCCAAACAGCTTCGTGGTGGAGCGATGAGTGATGTGATTTTTGCAGGCGTAGAAGGGCGAGCTGCCAAGTCCTTGGCGAGTGTGGAGCTGACCTTTGAGCATACCCAAGATGAGACGACTGGCATTCGCCATGCCTTAAATTTGTACCAAGAGTTGACCCTCCGCCGCCAAGTAACCAAAGATGGTAAATCTGATTACTTCATCAATGGTCAGCGAGTGCGTCGCCGTGATGTGATTGATGTTTTTCTTGGCACAGGGCTGGGTGCTCGTAGCTATGCTGTCATCGAGCAGGGCATGATTGGGCGTATTGTTGAGTCAAGCCCTATGGAGCTTCGTTCATTCATTGAGGAGGGGGCTGGCGTGTCTCGCTATCAGGCACGGCGTGAAGAGACGCAAAAGAAACTAGACGAGGCAAAAGACAACCTAGAGCGACTATCAGACCTGCAAGGCGAACTGAAAAAACAGCAACGCACGCTACTTCGTCAAGCAGAATCTGCCAAAAAATACCAAGAGCTGAACGCTGAAATTGAAAAAATTAACAAAGAGGATTTGCTAAAACGCATTTTTGAGGCGTGGCAATATCATGAGAATAAAAAATTAGAACAGCAAAGCAGTAACGATGATTTTACTGTGCTTACCAATATTGTCAATAAAGCTAAAGCTGAATTGGATCGCTTGTCTGCGAAAGTTGCCGAAGGGCAGTGGCTAAAAGATGATGCAAAGGATAAGTATCATAATGCACAGATGGCAGAACAAACAGCCCAACATAATTTTTATACAGTAAGTCAAGAGCTTGGCCAATCTGATGAGAAGCTTCATCGTCTAAACACCATTAAGTCAGAGGCGAATGATGACATCAAGTATTCAACAGATGAGCTTGCCAAAATTGATGATGAACTTAATCAAATCACACCAAATTTAACCATGCTTAGTGAAAATTTGGCTACCAAAAAATCTCAATTATCTGCAATTCAAGACAACTGGCAGGGTGTTCGTGATGAAGTAAATGCCTTGCAAGCACAAAAAAACACGCTGGAAAACGCCCAAAAACTTGCCGAATCACAAAAATTGCGTGTGCTAAATGCTCGTGAAAAATGGATGAAAAGACATAATGAGCTGGTAATAAGTGGGCAGTCATTGGCACAGGAAAATACAACGGATAATGATGAATTAAAACGCCTGTCTGATGAAATCAATACCCTCAAACTTCGCCAAGATTCTTTGGCAGAATTTGATGATAAAGATAAGCTAGATGAGTTAAATAAGCTGGTGCAGACTGCCCAAAGTGAGTATGGTACTCTTGAAAAACGCCATGCTGCTTTGTCTAGTGAATACGACATTTTGCATAAAATGCTCCATGCCAAGCCCGTTGTGCAAGAAGTTGGCAAAGAGATGAGTGATTTTTCGCATCTGCCACGCCTAAAAGATGTGGTGAAATTAAGTTGCCATGGAGAAAAATTTGCAGGCGTGCTTGATGGATTTTTGGGTTTTTGGCTCAACGCTCAGGTTTCAGACGATGTTGAAATTAGGTCGGTCTTGTCCATGCCAGACATTAAAGATAAAAATGCTACTTGCAGTATTTTTACCACAGGTGGTGGCTATGGCGTGAATGATGGTCAGCTGATTGCTTTTGGACAATTGTTTGACTCGCCACGCTTAAAGCTTTTTGATCACTGCTATCTTTTTGATGGCGATTTGACCGATAATGCTTTGGCACAACTTAAAAATAAGGCGTCCGATGGTCGGCTGATTTTGACAGCAACAGGCTGGCTGATTGGTATCTTTGGCGTGATGCACACCAGTGCTTTTGGGGCAGAATCATCTGTGCTGAGTCAAAAAGCCCAGCACAGTCAGCGACTTGCCGAGCTTGAAGATGAATTAAATGACGTTGAAGATGAATTGGCAAACAGTGAAAAGACATTAAAGGCTCATACCGCTCAGCTTGAAAATCTTAAAATTGCCCATGATGAGCGTACCGCCCAAATGACAGCAATTTTAGCAAGTCTACATAAAGCACAACAAGCACACTTAACATTGACCGCCGCAGTGCAAACCGATGCCATTAAGCGAGAAAATTTTGTCAAAAATAAAGCACGGCTTGATGAAGAGAAAAATGAAATCAGTGGGGAATTAAAGTCGCTAGAGATGGAGCTTGATGACATCTGTAAGCAACTTGCCGAGCATTTGCCAAAATTTGAGACTGCTCAAAATGCGATGCTTGCAATGACCAAAAATATGGACGAAATGAATGCTCAGGTCAAAACCTTAAATGATGAGTATCAAGCGTTGCAACTAAAAATTAATACGCTGGCACAGAAAAAAACGCACAGTCAGCGACTGCTTGAACTTGCCAAGAAAAATGCCGAGCAGGCGGATATTGACATAAAGCTGGTTAAAGACACGCAAGAGAAGCTGACTGCCAAACTGCCTGAGCTAGAAGCGGTGTTTAAAAATGCAAAAGCTCAGACTGCCATGTTGAAAATCACCAGCGAAGAACATGAGTCGGCCGCCAAAACTTTACAACTCATGCAAGCTAAGCTTCAAGAGAATCTGACAGAGGCTCATGCTAATTTTGCCAAAGCTCAGGCGCAATCTGCTCAAATCACCGCAGATGTGGCGGTGGGTGAGAGTCGATTAAGTGATTTGGCCCATGAGATGGTTCGCCTTGATGAGAACTTTAACCTGCCATCGACTTTGGCAGATTTTCGTGCCAAGCCACCCAAATTTAAAGACAATAGCGCCCATCTTGACGACATTAAAGCACAGCTTGCTCAGCTGGGTGCGGTCAACTTGGCAGCAGCCCAAGAGCTCAAAGAGCTTGAAGAGCGTGTCTCTCCGATGGACAGTCAAATCAATGACATCACACAAAGCATGGTGAAATTAAAAGATGCCATTTGTGCCATTGATGAAAAAACAAAATCGCTATTTTTGGGTGCACTAAACGCTGTCAATGAAGAGCTAAATACCTTATTTGGCAAGGTTTTTGGCGGTGGTCAGGCAAGTCTTGCACTCATTGATGATGACAATCTGTCTAAAGCGGATAAATGGCGAGCAGGTCTTGTGTTGATGGCACAGCCAAAGGGTAAGAAAAATTCACGCCTTGCGGTATTGTCTGGTGGTGAAAAAACGCTGACCGCTTTAAGTTTGATTTTTGCGATTTTCAAGCAACACCCAGCCCCATTTTGTGTATTGGACGAAGTTGATGCACCTCTTGATGATGCCAATGTTGCACGCTTCACCAGCTTAATTCATGAGCTTGCTGACAGCGTGCAATTCATCTTCATCAGTCATAACAAACTTGCCATGCAAATCGCTGATGAACTAAAAGGCATTACCATGCCGACAGCAGGCATCTCAAGTTTGGTTACAGTCAATCTAGAAGAGGCCCAAAAATATATTGAAAGCTAAGTTTTGCTGTTTATTTTAAATACTCTTCAAAATTTGCTCGAAGCTTGACCAGCTTTGGCGGAATGGCAAAATTGCAATACCCTTGTGTAGGATTTTTGATGAAAAAATTTTGATGATAATCTTCGGCAGGATAAAAAGTGGGTGCAGGGCGAACTTGGGTAACGACGGCCACACCATTTGCTTTTAGGTCGTTGATTTTATCATTGATGACATCAAGCTGTTTTTCATCAGTATAAAAAATGACAGATGCATACTGTGTACCAATGTCATTGCCCTGGCGGTTTAGTGTGGTTGGGTCATGCGTGGTGAAGAAAATGTCTAAAATGACAGACAAATCAATCATGCACTCATCAAAGATGACTTGAATGACCTCGACATGGTCTGTTTGACCTGTGCAGACGCTCTCGTAATTGGCTGTATCTTTATTGCCACCAGCATAGCCAGCGGTTACCGCCTGCACACCTTTGACCGCCAAAAATACGCTTTGAGTACACCAAAAACAGCCACCGCCTAGAATAATATTAGCCATAAATACTTCCAATAATAGTGAAAATGACAAAAAAATGCTAAAATAAGCATATCATAAATGACAAAATAATTCACCATCTTCTATGAGCATCAAAACCAACCCAAATACAAATGGGTATGACACCCTGTTTACCACACCCCTTGATAAATATGCCCGCTTTTCCTTTGATGAAGAGGTGGTTGCTTGCTTTCCTGACATGATACGCCGTAGTGTACCAGGTTATGGGCAAATGCTTGCGATGCTACCGATTTTTGCTCGCCGTCATTGTGCTTTTCGTCAAGTTGAACACGGGCAAAAATTCAGCCGTATTTATGATTTGGGTTGTTCGCTTGGGGCGGTGTCGTTTGCACTGGCTGATAAATTTGAGCCCAATGAATTGCAAATCAATGCGGTAGATATCTCTGCCCCAATGATTGATAAAGCCAAGGCGGTATTGAGTGAGCATTACCCAAGCCACCAGATTAATTTTATTTTAGATGATGTTTGTGATATAGAACTAAAAAATTGCGACATGATAATTTTAAATCTTACTTTGCAATTTTTAGCACCAGATAAAAGATTGGCTTTGTTGAGTAAATGTTATGACGCATTGAGCGTGGGTGGTGTTTTGATTTTAACTGAAAAAACGCACAATCTTGATGAGCAAAATGATGCTTGGCTGGTGGAACGCTATTACGATTTTAAACGAGCTAATGGATATAGTGAGCTGGAAATCAGCACAAAACGCAATGCCTTGGAGAATGTGTTAATTACTGACACTGAAAGCTTGCATCACAAGCGATTAAATCAAGCAGGATTTGATAGAAGTTTGACTTGGTTTAAGTTTTTGAATTTCTTGTCTGTTGTGGCGTTTAAATGACTTTTGAGCATGAGCATATTGATGAATAATACTATTTTTGATGCTGAGCAAGCACTGTACTTGCATTTATTGCAATTGAGCAAATATCACCCAAAGGCAGGTGAATGGCTGGCCAGACTGCCCCAGTGGTTGTCTGAGATTAAAGATAAGCGTCGTTATGCACATGCTCCATTTTATGCGTCAGCGGTTGAAAGATTGCCTGTGGTTCGGGTGGTTGATGTCAATCTGGCAGACAAGGTTGAGGCAGTGCTGGATTGGCAAGTGGCTGATTTTAAAAAGACGCACAGTTTGTTGGGCAATCTTAAACCATGGCGTAAAGGCCCATTTCATTTATCAACAAAAGGTGGTGGAGAAGGTGTTTTTATTGATACCGAATGGCGTAGTGATTTTAAATGGGAGCGAGTACGCAAGCATTTGGATTTGAATAAAAAACGCATTTTAGATGTGGGTGGCGGTTCGGGCTATCATGGTTTTCGAATGCTTGGCGATGGGGCAAAGTCGGTTGTTGTTATTGATCCTTCTTGCCTGTTTTATCATCAGTTTATGGCGATAAAGCACTTTATGGGCGTGGCTTTACCTGTGCATTATATTCCAGTACCACTTGAAAATTTGCCCGAACAAAGTGCGTTGTTTGATGTGGTGTTTAGCATGGGTGTGCTATATCATCGTGCATCGCCATTTGACCATTTGGAGCAGTTAAAAGGACAGCTTAATAAAGGCGGTACGCTTGTGCTTGAAACACTGGTTGTTGATGGTGATGAAAATACCGTACTTGTGCCAACAGACCGTTATGCACAGATGAATAATGTATATTTTCTACCAAGCGTACCTGCCTTGAAAAAATGGTTGGTTAAGGTGGGGTTTGTTGAGGTGCGTTGTGTGGATATTGATGTAACAACCACTGATGAGCAGCGTAAAACACAGTGGATGGATTATCATTCACTTTCAGATTTTTTGGATTTAAATGACCATGCCAAAACAATTGAAGGTCATCCACGACCAAAAAGAGCGGTGATGATTGCCAAAAAATAGATGATATGGAGGTCAGATTTTAAGGTTTTGGTTATAAATCTTAATGTCGTGGGTGGTTGTAAATCAAGTAAATGTTTGGCTAAGTGAATGTATCAAATAAACCAAGTGCCCAGCACCCATTCAATGATGATTTTTAATAAAAATCCCACAAAGCCTGCACCGAGTGCCACAAAAATCCAGAATGTACCTGCCCGACCTGCATTGGTGCTTTTGGCCATGTCCCACATGATAAAAAATAAGAATGCAATAAAAATTGGCAGTAAAATGTACAAACCAGCAGCGGTGATGGTCTCTTCGGAGATGGTAAAGCTCATATTGTTTGTTCTCTTGAAATTCTAACTTGAAATTTTTCACGATGTGAGTTTGGCTAAATTATAACATAGATTGACAGGTCATTTCTCTTTGAGAATACAAGAAAAAACAAAGGCGCGGTATAATTTTTTCCACAGTATGCCAAAAAATTGATACAATAGATGTTTTTTTGGTGCATCAATTTGATAAATTGAGTAAATATCAACATGACAAATAAACAAAAACCATCTGCTGTCTATAAATCCACCAAGGATAAGCAAAGCTCTGGGCTTTTGAGCTTATTGTGGATTGTTGTATTAATGCTTGTTGTATCAGCGTTGGCGGTGGTGCTGTACTTTTCGCCTATGGCAGAAAGTTATCGTAACAGTACTAGGATTATGGTTGTTGAAGAAGAGCCAGTTCGTCCAATCACTCAGACAGAGGCTGCGCCTTCACCTAATTTTGAATTTTATGATGTATTGCCCAAGCAAGATTTTCGCAGTGTGCCAGAGGGCGTGAGTGTGCAGGAAATCGCCGATACAAATGTACAAACGCTAGATGTTGATACAGTAGTGCAATCAGATAAGGGTGGGGCTGAAATACCTGAACAAAGCGAGGCCAATCAAAGTGATGATGCTCATGATACTCACAGTGTCGCTCAAATCACCACCACTTATATTTTGCAAATCAAAAGCTACCCAAATGCCAAAGATGCCGATGAGAAGCGAGCAGAGGTCATGCTGGCTGGCGTAGATGCGACTGTTGTGCGTCGTGAGGATAAAGCGACTGGTGCAAGTTTTTACCAAGTGGTCTCGGTGCCAATGACAACCAGCAGCCAAGCCAGTCAAGCCTTACTTAGATTGCGTAATAATGGCATTGATGCATTGATCGTGGAGCAACGCCATAAGTAAGATGAGCGTGTGCGATCATCTTTGATGCAATGATCTTGACAAAAAATCCCCAATGTTTGGGGATTTTTTGTTGCGTGATGTTATGTATGATTGTCATCACACACGAGATAGGTATTCACCAGTGCGAGTGTCAACTTTTACAACTTCTTCTTGTTGTACAAATAATGGAACACGAACCACCGCACCTGTTTCTAGCTTAGCAGGTTTGCCACCGCCACCAGATGTATCGCCGCGTATGCCTGGATCAGTTTCGATGATTTGTAGTTCAACAAAGTTTGGTGCAGTAACACTCAGTGGTGCACCATTAAATAGCGTGATGGTGCAAAGAGCATTTGAATTTTCTTTGAGCCATTGTGCTGCATCGCCCATGGCATTTTTGTCGGCTTGCAATTGTTCAAAAGTCTCTGGGTGCATGAAGTGCCAAAATTCGCCATCATTATATAAATAGTTCATTTCTGTGTCGATGACATCAGCACCTTCTAGTGTGTCGCCAGATTTAAAGGTCTGTTCTAAGACCTTGCCAGTTTTTAGGTTGCGAAGCTTGACACGGTTGAAGGCCTGACCTTTGCCAGGTTTTACATATTCATTTTCTAAGATTGCACAGGGATTGCCGTCAAGCATGACTTTTAAGCCAGCTTTAAAGTCGTTGGTAGAAAAACTTGCCATGATGATTACCTTTAAAAAAGAAAAATAAATTTGGGCGAAAAGTGCGTTATAATTGAGTTATAATAACGGTCATTTCGCAAATGTTGCTAAACAGCACATTATATATAGTTTTAATCAATATTGTCAAAAAATAATGCGTAATTTGTCAAAAATTTCTACTAAAAATTTATCAGATGCACCATTTTTTTATGAAAACTGGCAGGCAGAGTTGGCGGACAGCCTGTCTGATGTCGGTGAGTTATATGCATATTTGGGTCTGGATATGCCTGATGGGTATTATGCACCAAAAGACTTTGGGCTTAGGGTGCCAAAAGCCTTTGCTGATAAAATGAGCAAGGGCAATCTTAAAGACCCATTATTGCTTCAAGTACTGCCAGACATTCAAGAGACAATCTTGGCGGTGGGGTATACGCACGACCCGCTGGCAGAAAATGACCAAAATCCTACAAAGGGCTTGTTGCACAAATACAAAAATCGTGTGTTGATTACGGCTACGGGGGCGTGTGCGGTGCATTGTCGCTACTGTTTTCGTCAGCATTTTGATTATCAGGCAAATATGCCAAATCGTGAAGAACTTGTAAAGATTGGTGAATATATCAGCTCAAATCATCAGATTGATGAGGTAATTTTTAGTGGTGGCGATCCGTTAAGTTTAAGTCATCGTAGGTTGCTTGTTTGGTTTGAAATGATGAACGCTTTGCCAAATGTCAAAACCATTCGTATTCATACTCGCTTGCCTGTGGTTTTGCCAAATCGTGTTGATCAAGAACTTTTATCCCTGCTCAAAAGCTCGCCAAAAAATATCGTCATGGTATTGCACATCAATCACCCCAATGAGATTGATGAAGTGCTGGCAAACAAATGTCAGCTACTAAGACAAGCAGGTGTTACTTTGTTGAATCAAACTGTACTATTAAAAGGTGTTAATGATGAGGTAAATACACTGTGTAAGCTGAGCCACGCGTTGTTTGATATGGGTGTTTTGCCTTACTATTTGCATATTTTAGATAAGGTTCAAGGGGCATCTCATTTTGACTTACCTATTGCTCGTGCTGTTCAAATTTATTGGCAACTGCTTGAAAATATGTCAGGCTATCTTGTGCCAAAGCTTGTTCAAGAATTGCCAAACAGACCTTATAAAACTCCTGTCAACCTACATCAATAAAACTGCATCAATAAAAATTATCAAAAAATTGCTTGCAAAGTTTTAAAAATTTGTTAAAATAGCCACACTTTTTAGGCGTATAGCTCAGTTGGTTAGAGCACCACCTTGACATGGTGGGGGTCAGCAGTTCGAGTCTGCTTATGCCTACCATATTCAAAACCCCTTGAAATCAATGGTTTCAAGGGGTTTTTTGCTGATTTGGCTAAATTTTACAAATTAAACTGTCTATTTATTTTGGGTATTTTAGCCAAAAATGCGTAAAATAAACGAAAATTTACGACAGGATTAAAGTCGTTATCCTCTTTAAATCCCTCCTAAGATTTAAATAGCCGTTTGGGTTTTATTTGGTTTAAGCAGGCTTGATAAAAGGCGAGTTTGGTACAATGACATGGGGCAACAGATGACAAAATTTTGCCAAAATGATAAAATATTTGTCAAAATTTGTCATATTTGGAATTGCCATGGTTTATGAACGAACTGTCTCTCAAGAGCTAAGCATTGCAGGCATTGGACTTCATAGTGGAAAAAAAGTTACATTAACACTCGCTCCTGCTGGTGTCGGACATGGTATTGTATTTGAGCGTGTGGATATAGGGGGTGTGGGCATTCCGATGAGTGCCGATCTTGTGCAAGACACCATGATGTCATCAAATTTAGTGCAGGGCGATGCTCGTGTGGGAACGGTGGAGCATTTGTTGTCAGCGATTGCAGCGTGCGGTTTGGACAATCTGATTGTCAAAGTGGACGCACCTGAAATTCCGATCATGGACGGCTCGGCTGCACCGTTTTTAGACCTCATTTATAAAGCAGGCATTCAAGAGCAAAATGCCCCTAAAAAGTTTTTAAAAATCTTAAAACCTGTGCGTGTGACTGATGGCGATAAATGGGCAGAATTGACGCCTTACGATGACGGCTTTTTGATGGATTTTGAGATTGATTTTGATCACGATGCCATTAAGGCCACTGACCAAAAGGCCAGTCTTGATTTTAATACGGCTAATTTTGTTCATGAAATCAGCTGTGCCAGAACTTTTGGTTTTTTAAAAGACTTGGAATGCCTGCGTGAGCGTAATTTGGCATTGGGTGGCAGTCTGGATAATGCGGTGGTGCTAGATGAAACTTCAATTTTAAATGAAGGCGGTCTTCGTTACCCAAATGAATTTGTTCGCCATAAGATACTTGATGCGGTGGGTGACTTGTTTATTATCGGCTGTCCGATTTTGGCACATTTTTCGGCGTATAAGTCAGGCCATGCACTTAATAATATGCTCATTCGTGCGGTGCTTGCCGACAAAAGCACCCATAAAATTGTAACTTTTTGTAACAGAAATGAAGCACCAATTGATTATTTAAAGCCAAATATTTTGTTTGAAAATTGATTAAAAAGCGTCTTATTTATTGGCGGTGCAAGGTTTTGGCAAACGATGTGTAACCTTTGATGAATTTTTATTATTCAGTCGTATTACTTAAAAAAATAATAAAATCCATTTGCAATAACTGGCAAATGGATTTTGGTTTTTTTGACATAAACCCTTTTGATTTCAAGGGGTTTGGCAGAGTTTTGACGAATGGCATTTTGTTGGTGCGTCATTCATTCTTTGGTGGGCTACAAGCTGTATTTTTGTACAAATTGGGCATTTAAAAGGGAATTTATTTACAAAACTTTACAATCTTTACCAAATAACATCAAGCCATTTTCGTAAATCTACAATTAACAACCGTTCACCTAATCTTCTTTGGCTAGGCGTAATAGCGCCTGCCTTAGTCCATCATGAGTGATGACAGTGGTCGCAGTTTGGGTTATAATGCGTTTTGTGTTTTCGCTTAAGGTTTTTTTGGAACTTAGTTGGCGATTGTCTGATTGCGTGGTTCTTGGTGTAACAATGACACCAAATTCTTCCAAATGACAAAATTTCTTATCATAACTGCGTAGCTTTTCTAGGCAACTTGCTGACAGGTAGCGCAGATGATTGGCGGCAGTGGTTGATGACAGTGATACTGTCAGACGATATCGGTCAGCTTGGGCAACTTGACAATCTTTGAGTATTTCTGCTGGTAATAGTGGCTTTAATGCTTGTTGTAATAAGGCGGTACATGATTGCAAATGTACGAGACGCTGAGTCAAGTGAACAGGAGGTTTTGCCCCTGCTGCGGCTTGTTTTTCAAGCGTGCTTGCCAAGTAATTTGGTGTATTGCTCTTTAAATGCAAATCATCTATGAAGTTAATTTTTGTTGAATCAGACATGGTTTTACCTTTTTTGCCATAAAAGCCATGGACATGGTGTCCAATAGAGCAAGTGTATCATGCCTTATGAGCAGATTGCTAACAAAATCATATCATTTTAAGCTAATGAATGCTTTTGTAGTTCTATTGTGTTATGTATTAATAGACTGTTGGTAATCTCTGGCGTACTTGGATGTATGCCGCTGATAACAAGCTTTTAATCAAAACTCATGCAAAGCATCAAGACGAAAGGGTAAAATCTTGATGATTTGAGGAAAATTTATGAAAAGAGTGTTTTGGCTGATGTCGGCTGTTGGGCTGACTCTTGGACAATCTGGTACTGCACAAGCAAGTATTCAGGTTAGTCAGGGTAACCACATTAATGTTAATACTGTTAATAGTACAACCAATACCACCACCAATATTGATGATGCAATCAATCAATTGATTGCCCAATCGCAAAATTCAATGCCTGTTGTCTCGGTTTATCAACCGACAAACTCATTAAACGCCATGTCTAGTCTTATTGTTACCAATCAAGATATGGTCTTGATGGATGATGTCGTTAGTGATGAATCAACATCTATTGTGGCAAAACTTAGCACAAATAGTGCACCAAGTGTTGCTGCTCGAACAGCAGCTCGTGCTGCTCATGCCAGCAGTTTGGGGCGATGTGCTTTATATGTGCGTAAGGCACTACAATCAGCAGGCTATGAATTTACACCCAACCCTTCTGCATATCAATATGCACATGGCACATTAGCAGATGCTGGGTTTGCCCAGATTAGTAGCGATGATTATCAACCGCAAGTAGGTGATGTGGTGGTATTTAATCGCACGGCTAAAAATCCACATGGTCATATCCAAATTTATGATGGCAATCAATGGGTTTCTGACTTTCGTCAGCCAAAGTTTAGTCCGTACAGCCAGCATAATGGCTATACCGTTTGGCGTGATGCACGCTATGTGGATACAAGTGCAAATACAGGTACGATGCTTGCTTTAAATGAGCATTAAACCGACTGATATTAATTAAATAAACCAACTTTTAGTTGGTTTATTTTTTTGTCAAATATTTATCCAAGAACGCTTATCATGAAAATCTGGTGGGTTGGTGTGGTTTTTGGCATAAAAAATTGCTGTATCGTTTTTGTATAAAATGACAGCAGGATTGATTTTGTTGATGGGTTTTGATTTGCCTCTAAAAGCTGGTGTATCAAAAATAACGGTTAGATGGTAAACATGATGGCTACTGGTTATTTTGCTCATCTCGTCATTTTCTATGCTTTTTATGATGATCTGCCCATTGGTTTGTGCAGGCGGCATGATATTGGGTGTGCGATAATCAGTAAAATGGTATAAATTATAAAGACTACCGATCGAATGAGGTGTGAAATTAAGCTCAACATAATCTGTGCACTCATCAAATCCAAAAAAGCATTCAAGGCAATTGCCCTGCCAAAGATAGTCTTGGCGAGCACTATCTTTGGATAAATTTGGCAGATGAAGCCAATCAGTACGCTTAATAAAATAGCTGATATTAGCACCACTGATATTAGTGCCATAATCATCTTGAAGGCTGATGGCAACATCAATCTTAGGTGAGTTTGGTTCGGTCGCTGTCAGGGTGTGTGAGTGAATTTGGGGAGATGCTATATCACCCCAAAAGACAGTTTGATGAATTGCCTTTGTATTGAGTGTATCTGGCATGATGGTATCGGTGTGATCAGGAAAAGCGTACCAGATTGGACAACTTGGCATTTGGCTCTGGATTTTTGCGTAGTAGCAGAACCATGCGTCCTATATGATGAATGATTTGACTTTTGGTGGCGTCTGCAATGGCATTGGCACATTCTTTGCGTTCGTCAGCAGAACCTGCTGGGATTTTGATTTTAATGAGTTCGTGATCATGCAAGGCTCGCTCTATCTCTTCAATCAGTGTATTGGTCAAGCCATTGCCACCAACGATAACGACAGGATTTAGGTGATGGCCGATACCACGCAGTTCTTTTAAGTCTTGCATTTTTGATTTTTTGTTGCTCATAGATTTTTCCAAAGTAAAAAATTTGCTAAATTTAACATATTATAGCAGAAATTATCCCAAATTAACTGATAAAAATGGTAAACTAGACCGTTATTCATTTGAATTTTAAAAAAAATTAACAAAGGTGTAAAACGCTTCTTATGGCAACTCGCATTACCAATAAGAAATTTTCAAAATCAAGCCGTGCTTGGATGAAAGAGCATATCGATGATTTTTATGTCCAAAAAGCTCAAAAAGATGGCTATCGTGCTCGTGCTGCGTATAAATTACTTGAAATCAATGAAAAAACAGGCCTTATTAAAAAAGGTATGACGGTGGTGGATCTGGGTTCAGCACCAGGGAGCTGGTCTCAAGTTGCAGGACAACTTGTGGGTGATGCTGGAATTTTGATTGCCTCTGATATTTTGCCAATGGATACGCTTGAAAATGTAACTTTCATTCAAGGTGATTTCCGTGAGCAGGCGGTATTTGATAAGATTATGGCGGAAGTTGCTGGTCGGCGTGTCGATGTGGTCTTGTCTGATATGGCCCCTAATACATCAGGAATGTCGGCGGTGGATATGCCACGCATGATGTATCTGTGTGAGCTTGCGGTGGACTTTGCTTTAAAGGTTTTGCCAGAAGGTGGTGCACTCATTATGAAGGTGTTCCAAGGTGAAGGTTCGGCAGAACTTCGCAACGACATGCAAAAAAAATTCAGCAAAATAAAAAGTATTAAACCTGCGGCATCTCGCCCACGCTCAAAAGAGATGTTTTGGGTGGCTATTAGGTGATTTTTTATCTTGAATTTGGTAAAAATATCCACATATAAATACGCATCTCTGTTTGAGTGCTACCAAAATAGACAAATAGCAAAATGCTAAGAATAGGAAAAGTTAGTGAACAACATGGTAAAAAATACCTTATTGTGGTTGGTGATTATTGGTGTGGTGGTTGCAATTTTTAGCAATCTTGACCGTGCAAATGCTGATACTGACCAGCTGAATTATTCGTCATTTGTAACAGCAGTTTCCAAAGGTGAAATTAAGGAAGTAAAGATTGATGGCGAGGAAATTACAGGAAAGAAAGTCAATGGCTCCGCCTTTGAAACTGTGCGTCCTGCCATTAGTGATGATGGGCTAATGCCACTTCTAAGAGAGCATGATGTCGAGATTCAAGGTACGGTGCCTGAACGACAAGGTATTGGCTCTCAACTGCTCATTGCTGCTTTTCCTATTTTGCTCATCATCGGCCTATTTTGGCTGTTCATGCGTGGCATGAGCGGTGGTGCTGGTGGTGGCATGGGCGGTCGCAATCCGATGAGCTTTGGCAAGTCAAAAGCCAAAATGCTGACAGAGGACCAAATTAAAGTTACCTTTGCTGATGTGGCAGGCTGTGAGGAATCTAAACAAGAAGTCGTTGAGATTGTTGATTTTCTAAAAGATCCTGCTAAGTTTACCAAGCTGGGTGCGACCATTCCACGAGGTGTTTTAATGGTGGGTCCGCCAGGTACGGGTAAAACCCTATTGGCTAAGGCGATTGCAGGTGAAGCTAAAGTGCCGTTTTTTTCAATATCAGGCTCCGACTTTGTTGAAATGTTTGTTGGTGTTGGTGCTAGCCGTGTGCGTGATATGTTTGAGCAAGCCAAGAAAAACGCTCCTTGCATCATTTTTATTGATGAGATTGATGCGGTGGGTCGTCATCGTGGTTCTGGTATGGGGGGTGGCCATGATGAGCGTGAGCAGACTCTTAACCAACTGCTTGTTGAAATGGACGGTTTTGAAGGCAACGATGGCGTTATTGTCATTGCCGCAACCAACCGTGTTGATGTGCTGGATAAGGCTTTGCTTCGTCCAGGCCGCTTTGACCGCCAGGTATCAGTTGGCCTGCCAGATATCAAGGGTCGTGAACAAATTTTGAATGTACATCTAAAAAAATTGCCACAGACCATCGGTGTAGATGTTAATGCCTTGGCTCGTGGTACACCAGGATTTAGCGGTGCTCAGCTTGCCAATCTTGTGAATGAAGCTGCCTTGTTTGCTGCTCGCCGTAATAAGTCTCATGTGGACATGAATGACTTTGAAGATGCCAAAGATAAGTTATACATGGGGCCTGAGCGTAAGTCAATGGTGCTTCGTGAAGATGAACGCCGTGCCACGGCCTATCATGAGGCAGGTCATGCATTGGTGGCTCAGTTATTGCCAAATACCGACCCTGTTCATAAGGTTACCATCATGCCTAGGGGGTGGGCTTTGGGCGTTACTTGGCAGCTGCCTGAACAAGATGCAGTGAGCAATTATAAAGATAAAATGCTTAATGAGTTGTCTATTTTATTTGGTGGGCGTATCGCTGAGGAGATTTTTGTCAATCGGCAATCGACTGGTGCAAGCAATGACTTTGAGAGAGCCACAAAAATGGCGCGTGCGATGGTAACTAAATATGGCATGAGTGATAATCTTGGCGTCATGGTTTATGAAGCTGAAGAACATGGTGGCTATATTGGTGGTTCTACTCGTACCATCTCAGAGGCCACTCAGCAAAAGGTTGATGATGAAGTGCGTCGCATTCTAGAAGAGCAATATGATGTGGCATATCGCTTAATTGATGATAATCATGATAAGATGCACGCCATGGTAGATGCTCTCATGAAGTGGGAAACTATTGATCGTGAGCAATTTTTGCAGATCATGAATGGTGAAGAGCCAAGAGAACCAAAAGACTATCAACATGAGGTGCCAGACATTAAAACGGTACCAACTGCTCCATTTGATGAGTTGCCACCGCCTTTACCTACAGCCTGATTGCTGAATTTGATTATCTAAAAAACACCGTGTGCATCACGGTGTTTTTTTTATTTGGGAAATTAGCGTTGTTTGATGTGAATATTTGTTTACTAAAATACTTGCAATTTATCCGTTTTTTTTATAGCATGGTTATCTGTTTAACATGATAAAATGATAGAGAAAATTATGGCAGATTTTGTAAAAAAGCAGCTTGGTCGTGGTAAAAAAATCATCAGCATGGGATCTACCTTGGTTGGGGGTTTTCGTGCGGCCTATAAAATTGGTGCATTTGATAATCCGCCTAGAGATAGATTGACTAAATATATTCAAATTTTTTGCCAAAAAATGTGCCGTTCGTTTGGTGTTGATGTTGTGCCAGTTGAGCCAGTGCCACAGATACATGGATTGTGGGTAAGTAATCATGTCTCATGGCTAGATATCCCTGTGGTTGGTTCGGTTGCTCCCGTATTTTTCTTGTCCAAGGCGGAAATTGGAGAGTGGTTTATTTTTGGTAGGCTTGCCAAGGCTGGCGGTACACTGTTCATCAAGCGTGGGTCGGGTGATGCAGGAGGGGTGGTTGAGCAGATTGCTCATTTTTTGCGTGATGGCCATTCGGTGCTATTTTTTCCAGAGGCGACCACTACAAATGGCAAGCAAATCAAAAAAATTTATGGTAAATTATTGCAGGCAAGTATAGATACAGGATTGCCAATCTGTCCCATTATCACCGCTTATGTTGATAAAGATGGTAAACTTTCTGACGATGCGGCCTACTATGGTAAGCGTACGATGGCTGATAGTCTAAGGCGGGTGGCGGACAGTGATGGTATTGTGGCGTATGTATTACCATTGGTACCGATTTTTCCTAACAATAAAACCCAAAAGGAACTTACCACAGAGTTGCAACTGGCAATGGAGCATGGGTTGGCAGATTTGCATTCACGGATATTAAAGTCTTAATTTTAAAACCCAAAAAAATCGGACCATCTGTATTGTCCGATTTTTTTGATTTGATTGATTTAAATAAACTTCAAACTGCTTTCACCTTTTGGTGTTACTTTAAAAATTTGTACCTTAAACAGCACATCTTGACCTGCTAGTGGGTGATTAAAATCAACTTTTACCTCATCATCGCTGACTTCACTGACTACGCCTACGAGTGAATTTTTGCCTTGGTCATTAAATTCCATCATCATGCCGATGGTTGGGTTTGGTTCGGAAATTGAGAATTTAGCACGGGGAAAAACTTGAACATTCTCTTTATTCCATTCGCCAAAAGCGTGTTCTGGTGATAGATGAGCGGTGCGTACATCGCCTGCTTTTAAATTCATCAGTACCTGCTCAAACCCTGCCAGTAGACTTTCATCACCGATGGTTAGGCTGACAGGTTCATCACGCCCAAAGGTTGAGTCAATGACCGTACCATTAGGTAGGCTGACTTCAAAATGCAGGTTGACAGTACTACCGTCGGTGATGCGAATTTCTTCGTTTGGTAAAATATTCATAGATTGTCCAAATAAAACCTAAATACAAATCTACCGCAATAAATCTGGCTTAATGATTGGTCTGCCAAGACCCACAGTAAGTGGCCAGAATTTCTCATCAAAACAATGCTTTGTCTTGACGAGAAAACATTTGGCTTTTTGGGTATGGCAAATTAAAACTGTTCGGTCAGTTTAACTTTTTTGCACCATAAGCACCGACAGTTCTACCATCGGCATTGCGATAGGTACCACCCAGTTCTGCGGCATCATCACCATAAAATTGACCTGTTGTACTAAGGCCGTTGTGCTCGCCTGTAAATTTATTGCCAGAGATGGTGGCTTGCAACAGTCCTCTGCCATTTTTGCTGGGGCCAACGGTACCAGTCAAAATCTTTTTGTCAAAATCTACATCAAAGGCAGCCTCTAGTATGATACCGATAGAAATGTCTTGTTGGCGTTGATCAAATCTGGCAACATTGTCTTTGTTTATTTCGACAGCACGACCAACATAGGTAGCTGTGCCACTATTAGGCACATTGGTGGTTGCATTTCCTTGGGCAAAAAGATAAGCCTCACCATTGATGCCTTCGTGTGCGTAGCCATAACGAGTATGTTTAAGGAATGGGTTACCACTCACACGAGCTGTCTTATCCGTAAATTTTTGTATCTTTTCTAGATTGGTATTAAAGTTGTCAGGAATAAAGTCGATGATTGTGCCGTTGATCGTCAGTTGGTTAATGCTTGGGCTGTCAGTAATGATTGTATCAGGGCCTGCTTTGCCTTTTGTGATTGATATTTTAATCCCCTGAATGTCAGAGGTATTTGGTTTGATGGGGGTATTGGTAAGGTCTGGCTTGGTGTTGGGTAATGCAATCGGGGCGTGCGTGCCAGAGCCACTTTTTCCACAGGCGGTTAAGCCGATCATTGCTAGGGCCAATAGGGGTAAAATTGCGGTTTTTTGCATGGTAGATCTCCTAATTAAATAATATAAAAAGATATTTTGGCAAACATTGCCAAATCAATGATGTTGAGCTTGCCATGCCATAGGCAAGCGGAGAATAATTTCTTAACTTTTATCTTTTTTGGCGAGCCTTCTCCAAAAAAAGCATATCCCATATCACTAATGTCATGCCTACGCACAACCCAATGTCTGCCACATTAAAAATTGGATAATGCCATACATTGGCATAATGAACATGAATAAAATCAATGACATAACCATGTAAAAATCGGTCAATCACATTGCCCAATGCACCGCCTAGCACCATCGCCAAACCCAGCGACAGTACTTTTGCAGATTTTGGGATTTTTCTTAGATGGACGATGACAAAACCTATTACCAGTAGGCCCAAAATTGCAAAAAACCACTTCTGCCAGCCGTTTTGGTCAGCCAAAAAGCTAAATGCTGCACCGTGATTATACGCCAAAGTCCAGTTTAATACAGGCGGTAGCACATCTACGGTCTGGTATAATGTAAAAGTGGCATTAAAATAATATTTAGTCACTTGGTCAAAAAGCAATACTATGAATGCAAGAAAATAGTATTTGACCGCATTTTGACCATTTGGCATTGAGATATTAGGCATGATGACGAACCTCTCCATCGCCTTCAACATTACTTACGCAGCGTTCGCATAATTCTGGGTGTGCCGTATTTGTGCCAACATCAGAGCGAATGTGCCAACAACGCGTGCATTTTTGACCATGTGCAGGTGAGATGACCACGCTAAATTCTGCACCTTGTTGAATGGTAGCATCGCTGGTGATGAACACAAAACGCACTTCATCGCCCAGTTTATTGAGTGCATTTACAGTTGTGCCGTCTGCGACTATGCTGACCTTGGCAGTTAGGTTTGAGCTGACTTGTTTGTCTGCACGAGCATCTTCAATCGCTTTGTTCACTAGGTCTTTGGTGGCTAAAATGGCTTGCCAATCATCTATGGTAATGTTGCCCATGTCAGGGGTTGGTAAGTTGTACCATTCATCAGCAAATATGTATTTTGTACCATCATGACGAACAAATTCCCATGCTTCTTGTGCTGTGAATGATAAAATTGGGGCAATCCATCTAAGCAGGGCGTGAGCAATGTGATAAAGGGCGGTTTGTGCCGAACGGCGTGGCAGTCCGTCTGCTTTGGTGGTGTAAGTACGATCCTTGATGATATCAAGATAAAAACCCCCCAAGCTCTGTGAGCAAAACATTGATACCGCCTGTACGACTTGATGAAAATCCATATCGTCATAAGACTTGATGATCGCCTCTTGAGTTTCTTTGGCAAGATGCAAGATGAACTTATCAAGACTTACCAACTCATCTAGTGCTACAGCATCGGTTGTGGGGTTGAAGTCGCTGGTATTGGCAAGCAAAAAGCGAATGGTATTGCGGATACGGCGGTAATTGTCCATCGCCCCAGCAAATACTTTTTGACCTGCACTCATTTCATAGCGATAATCAGCAGAGGCAATCCATAGGCGTAGCATATCCGCCCCTGTTTTATCAATCTCTTTTTGTGGTTCGACAATATTACCAAGTGACTTGCTCATCTTGTGGCCTTTTTCGTCCACCACAAAGCCGTGCGTCAAAACTTGCTTATACGGCGGACGACCATAGATGGCTTCGCTGACCAGTAGCGATGACTGAAACCAGCCACGGTGCTGGTCGCTTCCCTCCAAATACAAATCGGCAGGGTTGGTCAATTCATCACGATTTGCCAAAACCGAAAAATTGGTAGAGCCTGAATCAAACCACACATCAAGCGTGTCGGTGGATTTGATGTAGTTTGGGGCATCGCTTTCATCTAAAAAGTCCGCCACATCGGCATCAAACCACGCTTCTATGCCCCCTGTCTCAATGACTTGGGCGACTTTTTGGATAAGTTCATAAGTGTTTGGGTGCAGTTCATTGGTGTCTTTGTGGATAAAAAAGGCAATCGGCACGCCCCAAGTCCGCTGACGGCTAATGCACCAATCAGGGCGACCGTGCATCATTGATTCAATGCGTTTTTGCCCCCAATCGGGCGTCCATTTTACTTGTTTGATGTCGTTCAACGCCTGTTCACGCAAGCCCCCCTCTTCCATAGAAATAAACCATTGGGGCGTGGCACGAAAAATGATGGGCGTTTTGTGTCGCCAGCAATGCGGATAGCTGTGGGTAATCGCTTGATGATTTAACAGATGTCCGCTCGCTTGCAAAGTGGCGATAATCTTGGGCTGTGCTTTATAAATATGCTCGCCCACAAAAACTTTGGCTTCGTCTAAATACACGCCATTGCCGGCGACAGGATTTTCACAAGGCAAATCATTAGCACGCCCCACATTGTAGTCGTCCACACCGTGTGCAGGGGCGGTATGCACAAGCCCTGTACCGCTGTCAGCGGTTACGTGGTCGCCTGTGATAAATGGCACTTGACGCTCGGCAATTAAAGGGTGCTGGGCTTTTAAAATGGTTAAATCCGCCCCCTTAACGCTTGCCACGGTTTGCACATTTTCTAAGCCTACATTTTTGGCAAAATCTTGGGTCAAGTTGGTGGCGATGATAAAATAAGCGGTGCGATTGATTGGAGTTTGATTTTCCAATAAATAAGCCAATCTTTCATCAGCATTAACGCTTTGATAAACCGCCCCTAATTTTTCAACCGATTTTTTGGAGCGTTCATTTTCTTTAATAATATGAAAATAAACTTTATTTCTTTGTTTAAAGGCACAATCCAACATCGCTTGTTTGATTTCATTATTGGCACAAGTCCCCCAATAATCTTTGGCAATAAACGAATAGCCAATTGCAATGCTGTCATCGCTTACCTTGTCATCATAAAACCTTGTGGTGCCAACAATTTGCCCTGTTTTTTTATCAATAATCGCAAAGGCTTTTTCTTTAATCGCCTTATCAAAATAAGGGTTAAAAATTTCAGGCTCGTTTCTTTTTTCTGGCATCAATTCCCAGATAACAGGGTCTTTGGCTTTTTCAAATAAAGCATCTTTGTCGTCTTTATTTAAAGTTCTTAACAAAAAGTTATCGCTATCAATTTCATTGGGAATAACAAAAGGGGTAACTTTATCGCCTTTGATGACCGCATAATCAAGCTCGCTATGCACGCTAATGGCTTGGTTGGCAGGCAGTGTCCAAGGGGTCGTTGTCCAAATCACCGCTTGCAATTTGCCTTGTAAATTAGTGGTGGCAGGCAAATCATTGCGACCCAAAACATCAAAACCGACATAAATGGCGTCTGATTTTTTGTTGTCGTATTCCACTTCGGCTTCCGCCAAGGCAGAGCCACAATCTAAGCACCAGTTTACAGGCTTTTGCCCACGCACAATATGCCCGTTTTTGTAAATCTCGCCCAAGGCTCGCACGATATTGGCTTCGGTGGCAAAATCCATTGTCAAATAAGGCTTATCCCAATCGGCAAGCACGCCTAAGCGTTTAAAATCCGCCATTTGTAGTGCAATTTGGCTTTTGGCATAATCTCGGCAGGCACGGCGAAAGGCGGTGGCGGTAATGGGCTCACCGTTTTTGTCGTTTTTTGGGGGTTGTCCCACTTTGCCAAACTCATTTTCTACTTTTTGTTCAATCGGCAAGCCGTGGCAATCCCAGCCGACAATATAAGGGGCGTCATAGCCGTCCAAGGTTTTGGCTTTGATGATGATGTCTTTTAATACTTTATTGACAGCATGACCTAGGTGAATTTGTCCGTTGGCGTAGGGTGGGCCGTCGTGCAAGATGTATTTTGGCAAGCCTTTTTTGGCGGCACGGATTTCTTTATAAAGCTCGTCCGTTTCCCATTCGGCCAGCCATTTTGGCTCTCGTTTGGCTAGGTCAGCTCGCATGGGAAAATTGGTATCGGCTAGATTTAGAGTGTTTTTGTAGTCTTTTTGTTCGGTCATCGTCTTGACTCAATTTTGAAAAGGAAAATGGTTAATTATACCGTAAAAGCAAGATTTTAGAAAGATGAAATTTGCCATGTCATTCATGCGTTTATTAGTAAACATATAAAAAAATAGGAATGTATAACACCATTTGATTGATCAATTTTATCAATTGTTGATTTGTCAATATTGGCAATGTCAGCATTTTTAAAAATCATCAAAGACAAACTTGGCGTGCTGGTATACTGGTATATAAGTTATGTAAGTATTGATGGTCGGCTGGGTAATTGGTGGATTAACTGTTGATTGATTCATGAAATACGACATTGTGGAGTTTGATGTTTGGTCTGATCTAAAAAAATATCGCTTTTTTTTGCTTAATTTGTTAAAATTGTAAAGTTATGTCAAAGGTTTAATAGTGTATGTTTTTATTGTTCAGCTATGCATATGAACCATTAACTGTCTGTATCATGGCAGTCATTGACCATTTTTATCATCATTGTAAAAACCAATAACTGAGAGTTATTGGTTTTTTTTAGTGTTCAAAACGAGAAAATAAGGATAAAAAAATGTCTTTTTTCCCAAAATTTCGCCCCTATCAAGGCGACATTAATGTCACTCCTGTGGCAACAGATGAGTATCTACCCCCTGCTCAAAGTGCGATGCTTGGTATTCAGCATGTGTTGGCGATGTTTGGGGCAACAGTGCTTGCCCCCATTTTGATGGGTTTTGATGCCAATCTTGCCATCATGATGAGTGGCATCTGTACGATTTTATTTTTTATGATGACAGGTGGCCGTGTACCAAGCTACCTAGGGTCGTCTTTTGCATTTATTGGTGTGGTGGCGGCCGCTACTGCTCATGCGACAGGTTCTGGGGCAAATCCCAATTTGGCTTTGGCCTTGGGCGGTATTATTGCTTGCGGTGTTTTGTACGCTGCTATTGGTTTTTTGGTGATGGCGACAGGAACAAAGTGGATTGAAAAACTCATGCCACCTGTGGTAACGGGTGCGGTGGTGATGATCATTGGTCTAAACTTAGCCCCAGTTACTGTATCTGGTGTGGCAGGCAAACCTTTTGAATTGTGGATGACCTTGGTTACCGTGCTGTGCATGGGCGTGATTGCGGTGTTTGGGCGTGGCTTTGTACAGCGTCTTTTGCTACTACTTGGCTTGGTGTTGTCTTATGTGATTTATGCGATTATTACCAATGGTTTGGGTCTGGGTACGCCGATTGATTTTAGTGTGATTGGTAATGCTGCTTGGTTTGGTGTGCCAAACTTTTCATCACCTGTATTTGATGCTAATGCCATGTTGATTATTGCACCTGTGGCATTCATTTTGGTGGCAGAGAATTTGGGGCATATTAAGGCGGTTGGAGCAATGACAGGTGAAAATCTTACCCCATATTTAGGGCGTGCCTTTGTGGCAGATGGTGTGGCAACGGCACTGTCGGCAGGTGTGGGTGGCACAGGCATGACAACTTATGGTGAAAATATTGGTGTGATGGCGGTAACTCGTGTATATTCAACCATCATCTTTGTGATTGCAGGTGTGTTTGCAATTTTTTTAGGACTGTCGCCAAAATTTGGTGCACTCATTCAGACCATTCCCGGACCTGTATTGACTGGCGCATCTATCGTGGTGTTTGGTTTGATTACTGTGGCTGGAGCAAAAATCTGGATTGATAACCGTGTGAATTTTGCCATCAATAAAAATCTCATGATTGCCGCTGTTACCATCATTTTGGGTACAGGCGATTTTGGCCTGATGATTGGTGATTTTAATTTGGGCGGTATTGGTACGGCAACCTTTGCAGCGATATTGCTCAATTGGTTTTTAAGCCTAAAAGATGATCATCAAAACCATGAAGATGGTTTGGTGCATTGATATTAAGGCTTAATTGTCACTTAATCAATATGATTTAATTAATGTAGCACAAGCAGCAAAAATGGCTTAACAAATTTTCTAAATGGTAAAATTAAGTTTGCACAGCCATTATAAAAAGATTATAATAACCCCATACCTATTGCTTATAAATCAAGTGATTTGATGGCGAAAGGCGACATTTCTACTGATTTGTCGCCTTTTTGATGTGAATCTTACCAGCTAACCAGCTGAATAATTGATACCAATCAAGATGATGTCATTCTTTGGCGATAATTTGGTATTGTCATGTGGCAATGATATTAAAGACAAACTATTTTATCAAAAGATGGCATTTCCTTTGGTTTGCTTGCCAAAGTGGTTTGAGGTTGGTGTTATTTTTTGGATATTTTGGAATTATTATGTACGACAATCCATTTTCTTGTGTGGCACAGCCAACCTTTATTGAAGGCGTGCATTGTGTCGTGAATGTGTTTAGCACGCCTTTGTGGGATGTGCTACTTTGGCTACTTATTTTGGTGGGCCTGTTTTTTACGGTGATGACTGGATTTGCCCAGTTTACTTTGTTTGGCAGAAGTGTCAAATCTATGTTGGCCAGTCGTCAAGGGCATGATGAAAACGAAGGCATCTCAGCATTTCAAGCGTTCGTTACTGGTCTGGCAAGTCGTGTCGGCGTGGGAAACATCGCAGGTGTGGCACTTGCCATTGGTATTGGTGGTGCTGGTGCGGTGTTTTGGATGTGGTTGATTGCACTTATTGGAATGTGTTCGGCATTGGCAGAGTCAAGTCTTGCACAGCTATTTAAAATCAAAGACAGTGCTACGGGGCGTTTTCGTGGCGGTCCTGCTTATTATATTGAGCAGGGCTTGGGTCAAAAATGGTTAGGCTTGGTGTTTGCAATTGCTTTGATTGTATGTTTTGGGTTTGTGTACCAATCTATTCAATCTAACACCATCACATTGTCAATCCAATCGGCGATGGGCTGTGTGAGTTCTGATGACGCTTGCCAAAATGATTGGCAGTTATATAAGCACATCGTAGGAGCGGTGTTGGTATTATTGGCAGCTCCAATTATTTTTGGGGGCATTACTCGTGTATCAAAGATTGCCGAAGTGATTGTTCCTATTATGGCGGTGGTGTATTTGGCTGTATCACTTTATATCATCATTGCCAATCTTGGTGCTGTGCCACAAGTCATCACTCTGATTTTTACTGAAGCCTTTACTTTTGAAGCAGCAGGCGGTGGCTTGTTTGGTTCGATGGTGTCTGTGGCGATGATGCAGGGCATTAAGCGTGGTTTGTATTCAAATGAAGCAGGTCAGGGTTCGGCACCCAATGCAGCAGCGGCAGCGAGTGTAAAGCACCCTGTAGAGCAGGGTATGATTCAGATGTTGGGTGTTTTTGTGGATACGCTCATTGTTTGTTCTTGCACGGCATTTGTGATTTTGCTTGCCACCATGCCAGAAAATGCTGCCGAACTGTCGGGCGTGCAACTGACTCAAGCGGCACTTGCTAGCCATGTTGGTGGTTGGGGTCAGTATTTCTTGGCGGTCATTTTATTCATGTTTGCATTTTCTACCATTATTGGCAACTATGCCTATGCTGAATCAAATATGCAGTTTTTGAAAAACAATACGGTTGCTTTGACAATTTTTCGTATCGTGGTTTTGGGTTTTGTGTACTTTGGTGCGGTGGCAAAAGTTGCGGTTGTGTGGGATATGGGTGATCTAACGATGGGCATCATGTCGTTTATTAACTTAATTGCGATCATTCTTTTGTCAAAATATGTCTTTATTTTGATAAGGGATTACAATGCGCAGGTTAAAGCAGGCGTGGCTGAGCCAGAATTTAAATTGGATAATCATCCGCAATTAAAAGCAAAAATCAAATCTGATATTTGGTAAATACTTTATCTACAAAAAAACCTGCTTTTTATGGCAGGTTTTTTTATATGATTTTTTTATCAATACCGTCATAGATATGATGATAAAAAAATAAAAAAGCCCACAAGAAAGCGGGCTTTGAATGGCTTGGCGTAGATTGATGCTTGATGATTAACGCTCCAAGTACTGAATCTTGCCTGATACACCGTCCCATTTTTCATGCTCTGGCATTGGGTCTTTTTTCTCAGTGATGTTTGCCCAAACTTGTGAAAGCTCTTCGTTGATGGCGATATATTCTTCTTGGCCAGCGGGGATCTCATCTTCTGAAAAAATGGCATTGGCAGGGCACTCTGGCTCGCACAACGCACAGTCAATACATTCGTCTGGATTGATGACAAGAAAGTTTGGACCTTCATAGAAGCAGTCCACAGGGCAGACTTCTACGCAGTCAGTATATTTGCACAAAACGCAGTTATCAGTTACAACAAAAGTCATGAGATTACCTTGGCTAAAATGGCTAATAGGTAGCGTGTATTCATAAAGCTAAACCCAAGCATAAAAATGCTTAAAAATTGGTGGTGTATATTTTAGCTTGTTTGGTGAATTTTCTCAAATAAATCCGTGTAATTTGTTATGCCAAAAACGAAAAATCATCCATAAAAATCGCAAAACGCCCTCATTGGCGATAATGGTTATTATTCATCTATGATGAGGGGCTTATTTTGAGTTTTAAGTTTGTGATGCTAATTTTGCCAATCGATTGATAAAAAAAGACCGCCAGAAGGCAGGCCTTTTTTTTAAGTAGCAGTAGCAAGCTGAGAGTTAATTTGCTTTTAGCTGTGCTTCTTTGGCCACTTTATAGCATTCTTCAATATGATCAAAAGCGATTTTTTTAAAAATCATGTAGCCGATACTTGCTGCAACCATTTGTCCGCCAAGTGGTATGTATTTGGCGATTTGTTTGCCAATTAGGCGACCACCAAAGCCTTGAATGGTCTTATTGACCACACCTCGAGTTGCTACCAATCCGCTAATGGCAACAATGCGTTCTTGAATGGTTTGTTTGCGTTTTTCTTCACTGATTTTGCTGTTTGGGTCGGTAGGTTCTTGTAGACCAAATTTTTTGGTAATTTCTGGCAATAGTTTTGCAAGCATGCCTACATCAATGGCCACATCAAGAAAAGGCACAGGAATGATGGCCACACCTGCAGATATTTTTGCACGAGATTTTGCAAGTGATTGGCATTCTAAGCGAATTTTTTCCAGATCAAGATTTGGGTTGAAATCTTTAGCGACAGGTTGGCTGATTGGCTTTAACATATCATTGTCCTTGTGGTTGTTCATATATGGCACAGCTTCGGCGGTGCGTGTGGTGTGAATTATAGCAAGTTACCCATCGGATTGTCCAGTCATGTTGTCAATTGTTGTGTGGTTTGGGCATTTTTGTAAACATTCTTGTAAAAACGCTATCCATGTTTTAGCTGGCGTGGACGAAAGCCAGTGCTGAGTAATGTCATGCCATATATAGTAGCGCCAAATATGCAGATAGCAAGCAGTGCCACAATGCGTAGCCACTGTGTCTCTTGTGTGGGATAAAGTGGTAGTATGGCATACAGGGCAAATGTCATCACAAGGCTGGAGAACCCAAACTGCATACTCATTTTTCGCCAGTGGCTACCAAAGCAAAAAATATGACGCTTATGTAAAAAATAATACAAAAGCCCAGCGTTAACAAAACTTGCTGTTGTCGTAGCAAGTGCCAGCCCTCCATGTAGGGGTAGGTTTAGCAGATGGAATACGCCGATAAACAACACACTAAAAACCATGTTAGCAAAGACAGCAACAATACCAATTTTTACAGGGGTTTTGGTGTCTTGCCCTGCAAAAAAAGCAGGTGCAAAAATTTTGATGAGCATGAATCCTAAAATGCCTCCTGCCATACTTTTTAGGGCAAAGCCACTCATCACTGCATCGTGCTGGCTAAATTCACCACGCACAAATAGTGCATTCATCAGCACATCTGAGAGTATAAACATCGCCAAAGAAGCAGGCAGGCCAATTAAAATGATGAGGCGTGCTGCCCAGTCTAGGGTTTTTTTGAAAACTGCATCATCAGATTTGGCATGGCTAGATGATAGGCTTGGTAGAATGACTGTACCGATTGCCACACCGATCAGACCCAAGGGCAGTTCGCTCAGTCGCTCCGCTGCATATAGCCATGATACCGAGCCACTCATCATTAAAGAAGCAAAAGCGGTGTTTAATAATAGGTTGATTTGCGTTACTGAGACACCAAAGATGGCTGGTAACATAAGCTTTAAAATGCGATTCACGCCTTCGTGTTTGAAATTTATTTTTGGGGTGGTGAGTAACTTTTGTTGATGAAGCTGCGGCAGTTGAATGGCCAATTGTAAAATGCCAGAAATGGCGACGGCGTAGCCCAATGCCATGATTGGTGTATTGAGTAATGGTGCGAAGAATAATGCCCCTACAATCATGCAAATATTGAGTAATACAGGTGCAAAGGCAGGTGCTGCAAAACGACCATAGCTTTGCAAAATACTGCCAAAAAATGCTGTCATTGAGATAAATAGCAGGTAGGGAAAAGTGAGACGAAGTAGGTCGGTAGCGGTGTTAAACTTTACCGCATCACCATGAAAGCCTGGGGCAAATACCTGTACAACAAAGGGTGTAAATGCAATAACAGCCACCGTCAGGATAAGTAAAATCAGGCTTAACACCCCAGAAACTTGGCTGATGAGAATCTGCACATCACTGAGTGTGCGTTGCTGTTTGTATTCAGATAAGACAGGTACGAATGCTTGGGAAAATGCTCCTTCTGCAAACAATCGTCTTAAAAAATTGGGGATTTTGAACGCTACTAAAAATGCGTCCATGAGTCCGCCTGCCCCAAATACACTCATCAGCACGACATCACGCACCAAACCCAATATGCGAGAGAGCATGGTCATGGAGCTGACGACCATCGTGGAGCGAAAAAGCTGAGATTTGGCCATAGTGTGATTCTGATTATAAAAGAGTGCTTATTATAATGGATTTTGTGCTTTTATACTTATATACTTATGAAAAATTGATGACTGTTTGTCTTGTCAGCCCAATGCATTATTGATATTTGTTTTTTTGATGAGCTTTATCCACCATGGCTCGTAATTTCACCCAATCAAAAAATTCACCAGGGTCGGTTTTGCGATTTGGGGCAATGTCGCTATGCCCCATCAAATGCCTTTTGGTGTTTGGATACGCTTGATAAATGGCACAGATGATTTGGGTAAGTGTTGCATATTGAGCATCTGTAAATGGTGAAAAATCATCGCCTTCTAGCTCAATGCCAATGGTAAAATCATTACAATTGCCTCTCCCAAGATGATATGATTGACCTGCGTGCCATGCTCTGTCATTGAAATTGACAAACTGAGTTACCGCTCCATCTCTTTCAATGAATAAATGAGCAGAAACTTCCAACTTATCAATGGTGGCAAAATACGCATGGTCGTCTGTATTTAGCCGATTTTGAAAAAATGCTTTGACAAAATGAACGCCATTTTTATCCGTTTGCCCAAACTGGCTGGGTGGTAAGCTGATATTATGAATGACAATGCCATCAATGGTGGGGCTGCCATGTTTGGTGGGGCGTGCGTTAAAATTAGGTGATGCGATGAATTCTGCACCGTGCAGTATGCCGTTTTTTATGGTGAAATGGTTCATGATGATGATATACTAAGCTGGATTTTTATTTTAGCTCAAATCATGATGAATGCCAAACATTTTTCTTGGTTGTTACCTTTGAGTTTGCTGTTGGTAAGAATGGTACTGCCACTGATATGAGTTATAGATGATATTGTGCGAATTGGGCTGTTAAATATGTCAGTTGCCTGTACGCACCTCATTTTTGGTAAAATCATCGTCAAGCAGATGGTGCTTGTACTTTGGGTGTTTTTTAACTAAGTTTTTTTAAAAAAAAGTAAAAGAGAGCAATAAAAATGACAAAATGTCTCATCATTGGGCAAGGTAGTATTGGGCAGGCTGTGACCAATGAGCTGGCAAGGCATTGCTCTGTGGTAGGGGTTTCTCGTACGCCTAAAATTTATGATGATGTGCATAAGAATATCACACATTGGCAGATGGACGCATTGGACTTAACCGACAATGATCTGCAAGGCTTTACGCACATTGCTATTATTATCACGCCATCTGATGATGTGAGCGATAAAGTGCAGGCCTATCAAGGCAGTTATCTTGCGATTTGTCAGCATTTGGCAGGCATGATGGAGAAATTGCCAAACCTTCGTCAAATACTATTTGTCTCATCGACTGCTGTTTATGGTGAGAATGATGGGCAAGTCGTCAATGAATATTCGCCCGCCAACCCCGCTTCGCCAACTGCCAGGATTTTGCTTGATGCTGAAAATATTCTTGTTCAAGCCTTTGGTGATAAAGCTGTCATCGTTCGCCCAAGCGGTATCTATGGTGAGAGTCGGCAGTATATGATTCGTCTTGCCAAATCGGCCCACACTGATGGTGTGGCAAATAAGCACTATACCAATCGCATCATGGATATGGACTTGGTGGCGGTGTTGGTACAAATTTTATTAAGTGATAAGCCAAAGTCGTTGTATTTGGCGACAGACTTTTGTCCCGCAACAAGTCTTGATGTGATAACATTTATCTGTGATGAATTACAAATCATACCGCCAAAAGTCATTAAAGAGCCGCCAACAGGCAAAATCGTCATGAGCAATCTACCGAAAAACTGGCTAAGATTTACCTGTTATCAACAAGGCTATGCATGGATTGTAAAAAGGCTATAATGATTTAAAAACTGCCAAAAAAATCAGCAGGTAGCTTTGTCCTTCAATTTTTTGACCCCTATATAAAACATTAAGCTAATCAACCCTGCAATCAAGCCAATCATGCCATTATATAGACTCTCGGTCAAACCGCCAAACACGCCAGACAACAGTGCCAAATCTTTGGCTTGGTGGTGCAGGATATCAATACCATGTACCAAAATACCACCACCAACCAAAAACATGGCAAGTGTACCTGCAATGGATAAAAAACTCATCAATTTTGGGGTAAAGTTAAGCAAAGCACTCCCTAGTTTTTGAACACCTTGGTTGAGACTGTGGGTCAGCTTTAATCCTATGTCGTCAATCTTTACGATGAGAGCGACCAAGCCATACACACCGATGGTCATTAAAATGGCAATGGCAGTTAATGATATGGCTTTGGTCTGCAAGGTGCTGGCGGTCATCACCCCAAGAGAAATCACCACAATTTCAGCAGATAAAATGAAGTCAGTACGAATCGCACCTTTAATTTTTGCTTTTTCAAAAGCAACCAAATCTACCGATTCATTAGCATTGGCCATAAGGCGTTTGTGGTGTGCTTCATCATCATCTAAATCGTGGGGTAACAGCTGTGGGGCAAATTTATGCACTATCTTTTCTGCACCTTCAAAACATAAAAACAATCCGCCAATCATGAGCAGTGGTGTGATTAACCAAGCAGCAACAGCACTAATGATGAGAGCGACAGGCACCAATATGAGCTTATTGATGAACGAACCTTTTGCTACTGCCCAGACGACTGCAAGCTCTCGGTCGGCACGCACGCCAGCAACTTGTTGAGCATTTAATGCAAGATCATCGCCCAACACGCCCGCCGTTTTTTTAGCAGCAAGTTTTGTCATCATTGCCACATCATCTAAAATCATGCTAATGTCATCAATAAGTATCAATAAATTGCCATTTGCCATAAAACTCCAAAACCGCATTGGTTATTAATTTCATGCTTATTATACGAAGTTTTTTACAAAAAATTTGTAAATTTTGGTAGTGATTTACCAAATGTTATGAAAATTGTGCCATTTTATGGCATAATAAAAGCATTATTGCAATGTGTTTATTTGGTAAAAAATAACGCTTGACTGATTAAATTGTATCTGGCGTTTTAAGTAATAAAACCAATAAACTTAACTGACCGACCGCTTAATGTTTTAAAAGCTAGGAGATATTATTATGAAAATTCAATCATTGGTAGTTGTAATTGCCACCGTATTATTGACAGCCTGTGGCAACAAACATGAGCATGTACAAGCCGTAGATAAGCTGGCAGAAGCCAAAGAAGTTGCGTTGGCTAAGGCACCAAAAGCTGAGGAGATAAAGTTTGACGACCATGGCCAACCAACCTTTGCTCAAACATCAGGTGCAAGTACGGCCACCACAGCTGATGCCGATACAGCCACTACAGAACAGAAAAAATAAGCTATTGGGCGAGTGTGTCTATTTTTTTGTGCTGAGTGTTAAAAATTTGAGTTGTAATTTAGCTTTGTATCATTTATAATACGAAGATTATCTTGGTGATTTTTGCTTAATTTTTTTAAAACCAAATACCAAGATGATGGCCGCTGTTGCGGATTTTTTGTTCCGATTTGAGCTGATGCCCACGCCCAAGACCGTGACGCTATATAATATAATACAGCCTAATCGATGCCACTTGTCTTGTATTAGGAGTAACTATGCCTTCTGTTAAGGTGAAAGAAAACGAACCAGTTGATATTGCAATTCGTCGTTTTAAGCGTGCTTGTGAAAAAGCAGGTGTTTTGGCTGATGTACGCAAAAAAGAATTTTTTGAAAAACCAACCCAAGAGCGTAAGCGTAAAAAAGCCGCTGCGGTCAAGCGTTACAAGAAAAAAGTATGGCGTGAGCAAGTTCGCACTGTACGCAAGTACTAATTTGCTGATGCCATCAATGGTTTAAAGACCATTTGTATTGCAAATTTAACCCTAAGTCATTTGATTTGGGGTTTTTGTATTTGGCTTTTGATATCATTTAGGCTGGTAAAATATTAAAAAAGTTTGTCCTATCTTTTTTAAGATAAAGGTTTTATCACATTCTTTTTGCTTTTTTGGATAAAAGACGATGGGCTGTCTATAAAGATAAATTTTTGCCAATCATGATGAAGTGGTAAACAGTGTATTAAAGTGTGTTTGTGCAAAAATGTATATTGCCAAACCATCAAATAAGGTGTATAATTTTAATAAGAATTGTTATTATTTATTTTTTATCTGATGGATTTTTTTATAAGGTATTTTTCATGAAAGCACCAAAATTGCTGGTATTATCATTGACGGCCACACTTGCTTTAACCGCTTGTGGTGACAAACAGTCGGATGAGTCTAAGTCTTTGGCTGAGCAGCCAGCCGAAGTCTCTGAAAATAGTGCTCATTTGTCTGCTGAAACGGCTGAATATAAAGCGTGGGTGCAGACTCAAATTGATCAGCTGGTTGTGGATACTGAAAGATTTGTTGCTCTGTTAAAAGAGGGTAAATTAGATGAAGCTAAGGCTTTTTATCCATTGGCACGCATGTCTTTTGAACGCTCCGAGCCGATTGCTGAAAGCTTTGGCGACCTTGATCCACGCATTGACAACCGTGAGGCCGACCTTGAAAAAGACGAGTTATGGACGGGCTATCACGCCATTGAAAAAATCCTATGGACACAAAACACCACCAAGGGAACAGAGCAATTGGGCGATCAGCTTGTTGCTGATGTCAAAGAATTAAAGGCGAAAATACCAACGGCTGAGGTTACTCCCATGCTGATGGTTCAAGGTGCTGTGGATTTGTTAAATGAAGTGACTACAACAAAAATTACAGGAGAGGAGGAGATTTTTTCAAAAACGGACCTTTATGACTTTAAGGCAAATATTGAAGGGGCGGAAAAGATTTTTGAGATTTTAGCCCCTGCTATTGAAAAGAAAAATCCTGAACTTGTGGTAGAATTGAAGACTAAATTTACCGAGGTGCACAAACTTCTTGATGCTCATAAAATTGATGATAAGCATTATAAAAATTATGATGAATTAAGCAAGGCTGAAATTGACGCATTGGCGGAGAGTGTCAATAAGTTAGGTGAGCCACTTGCCCAAATGGGCGTTGTGATGCAGTGATATGATGCGATGCGAAAAAAGCACTGATAATTGTGATTATTGGTGCTTTTTTGTGTGGTTTTATGATATGGTTTTATTGTACAGATGGAAAAAATAATGAATGGCCGTAGAAATTTTTTGAAAACCGCAAGTTTATTGACCATGACGGGTTTGGCTGGTTGTGCTAAAAATGTGGGGCAAAATCAAGCAAAAAAGCATGAAAATGCGACCGAAAAAGTACTCAATAGCCACTGTTTGGCGGATTTAAGGTATGAATTTTTTGGAAAACATCAATCAGGCATCACAACGCCTGTACAACGCCATGTGTATTTTTTGGTTGCCGATTTGCATAGTAAGAATGTTGATGAGATTCGCCAAATGTTTAAAGATTGGACGGATTATTCGGTAAAACTGATGAATGGCGAGAACATCAAACCTTATGGTAATAATCCGCACCTACCACCAGCCGATACAGGTGAGACTGATAGCCTAGGGGCGTATGGGCTAACGCTTACTTTTGGCATCAGTCCTACATTTTTAAAAAAATTAAATTTGGAGCATAAAGCACCGCCAGAATTTAGTGAGTTGCCAAAATTCCCACGAGACCAAATCAAAGATGAATTGTCAGGCGGAGATATTTGCATACAGGCGTGTTCTGAAGACCCACAAGTTGCCTTTCATGCTGTGCGACAACTTGTCCGTCAGGCTCGCTCGCTTATCACCATGAAATGGTCGCAGGCAGGGTTTAATAGCTTTGATAGCGGTCATCAAACACCACGCAATCTATTTGCGTTCAAAGACGGCACTGCTAATAAAACAACCATGCAAAACCCTGATAAATGGCTGTGGATTGATAATGGCGTGTTTCAAAATGGCTCGTATTTGGTTGTCCGCCTAATCCAAATGCACCTTGAAACATGGGACAGGACAAGCCTTGTTGGACAAGATGACACCTTTGGGCGACACCGAGCGAGTGGGGCGAGTATTGGCAAAACGGACGAGTTTGATGCACTTGATATCCATGCAAAAGACGATAAAGGCAATCTGATTGTCGGCGAAGTCAGCCATGCAGGGCTGGCTAATCGCACAGGATTGCAAATGCTAAGGCGTTCGTATTCGTATAGCAGTGGTATTGTGCGTGGGCAATTTGATGCAGGGCTTTTGTTTATCAGTTTTCAAAAAAATCCCATGCAGTTTTCTGCCATTCAATCTGCTTTTGGTAACAAAGATAAAATGACCGAATACACCACCCACATCGGCTCTGGCTTGTTTGCCTGTTTTGGTGGGGTTACCCAAGGGGAATATTTGGGGCAGTCTCTTTTTGAATGATTGGTTTTTAACATACCAATAAATATGCTTTAAAACAATTCATAAAAAAAATTTGTCAGTACCATGACAACCATACAAATAACCAACTTAAAGACATGATGCACCTATGGCTACAACAATGAAAAAATTTTTGACTTCGCTAGTATTGGGCTTAGCTGTATGTGCGACTAATCCAACATTTGCCAATCAATCCGACACATCGCCCGTTTTTACCGAAACCCAATCCGACAAAGTTAATTTTTCGCCTATTTTTGTGGGCGTTTCTGATGCCATGAGTTTGGTGAATCATGCCAAAATTGATAAAGCAAAAGCCGAGCTTGACGGACTTTACCAAAATTTTCAAAACTTAAGCATTGACGACAAACATCAAGACTTAAAAAATACGGTTGTACTTGCGTTTAAAAATGCACTAAACCACCCAAACAAAACCAATCTAAGCGAACTATCAACCGCTTTATACGCCCTTGAAAAAGCCCAAAACCCTGTAGACTACACGCAGGCGAATGTGCGATTTGCTAAAAAAATCCGTCCTGCCACTACCATATTGGCAAAGGCGATTGATGATTTTAAAACAGATAGCGATGTGGAAAAATTGCGACAAGCCTATGATACATTCAACCGAGTGTGGGTTGCTAATGAGCGAGTGGTCAGAAATACACAAAAGTCGCATTATGGGGCGATTGAGACCGCTATGGCATTGCTGAGAGTGGCGATAGAAACGCAACATATCACCGCTATGGATAGCCAATTTAGCACATTGCAGGCAACCATTGAAAGCTATATTAACAATCAACCAATAGACGAGCCCAAACTGGCTGATGGTGTCAATTTGGCATACGGCATTGGGTTATTAGAACAAGGGCTAGCAGATTTTGAAAATGGCAAACTGGCAGATGGGCAAAATAGGCTCTCTGAATTTATCGCCAGTTGGGTGGTGTTTGAAGGCGATGTTGCTACTCGCAATCCTGCTTTGTATGCCCAAATTGAAAGCCAAATCCCAATGATTATGGCAAAAGGCGATAAGCCAAGTCAAGAAAAATTATCTAATATTATCAATGATTTAAAAGCAATTAACCCAACGGCTCACTATACGGCTATTGACAGTATGTTGATTTTGCTTCGTGAGGGTTTAGAGGCATTATTGATAGTCATGGCTTTAATCACCGCCCTAAATGCCAGTGGTCAAAAGCGTGGCAAAAAATGGGTGTATGGCGGTGTTGGTTTGGGATTATTGGGCAGTATCGCAGGGGCGGTCGCACTTTACCAACTATTTCCACAGGTGGCAAGTGGGGCAAACCGTGAGACTTTGGAGGGTGTGATTGGCATTGTGGCGGTTGTGATGATGATGGGCGTGGGGGCATGGCTACATTCAAAATCAAACATCAAAGCGTGGAATCGCTATATCCAAAATGAGCTTGGGCGTGCCATGACAACAGGTAGCTTTATCTCATTGTTTTTATTGGCTTTTTTATCGGTATTCCGAGAAGGGGCAGAGACGATTTTATTTTATGTGGGGATTTTGCCAAAGATTATGATGAGTGATTTTTTGCTCGGCATTGCGATGGCATTGGTGATTTTGGCGGTGGTTGCTGTGATATTATTCAAAACGTCTGTCAAATTACCCATTCCGCTTTTGTTTAAAATTTTGACAGCAACGATTTATTTTTTAGGCTTTAAGATTTTAGGCGTGAGTATTTCGGCGTTGCAATTAACCAATCATTTACCACGCACCACGATAGACTTGCCAAGTGTGGCATGGGCAGGCTTTTATCCAAGTATGCAAGGGCTACTGGCACAGGCTTTGTATATAGCGGTGATTATTTGCCTGGGGGTTGGTTTATTAGGAGTTGGTCGGGGTAGGCATTAAAGAAATTGATACAATCAAGAAAGATGATAGGTATTATTAACTGTAAATCCTTATAAAAATTAGGTATATTACTGGTATTAGGTTTGTATTAAAAATAGCGAGGCAATATGCAATACCCAGCTAAAAGTTTTTCTATCGTGCCCATGTTGGCAATATTTTTGGCACTGACTGCGTGCAATGACAAAGCAAATGCACCAGCAGAGCCTGACAAGTCTGTTGCAGTCCAAAAGATACCAGATGAAAATAAACAATTGGCCCAAGAACCGACAATACCAGAAGTAAAAACAAAAGAAATTGGTGATGCTACCAAAAAGAGCGTTGGTGCTGACAATGAACCAGTCAAAGCACTATCCATTGAAGAGGGTAAAAAACGCTATGAGCAGACTTGTAAAGTCTGCCATGGTCAAGGATTATTAGATGCACCCAAATTGACCAATAAGGCCGAATGGGCAAAACGCCTAGAAAAAGGCATTGATACCTTGCATCAGCACTCTGCCAAGGGTTTTAATAAAATGCCAGCCCAAGCTGTTGGTGCGGTGTCAGAAGCTGAAGTTTATGCTGCGGTAGATTATATGCTTGAACAAGCCAAATAGCCGATATTAAAAAGACATACAAAATAAGTGCGATTTTTTGATGGCGCAAGACAAAGCAACTATTTGATTTTATGGTGGGTGGCGTATGCTAAACCTGCACTTTATCTGCAGTTTTGTAAGTCTAAATAATACACCAATTTTGTTTGTTAAGTTTGTGATGGTGCTTAAAAAAAAGCCAAGTGTACGACTTGGCTTTTTTTGGTGGCTTGGTTTACATATTTGGATAGTTGGGACCACCACCACCTTCTGGCGTTGTCCAAGTGATGTTTTGGCTTGGGTCTTTGATGTCGCAGGTTTTGCAGTGTACGCAGTTTTGGCTATTGATGACAAATCTTACCCCCTTTGGTGTGGTATCATCTGCCACCACTTCATAGACGCCAGCAGGACAGTAGCGTTGAGCTGGCTCGGCATATAGCGGTAGGTTTTGACTGATAGGCACGCTTGGGTCGGTCAATTTGAGATGGCATGGCTGGTCTTCGGCGTGATTGGTATTAGAAATAAATACAGAAGACAGCTTATCAAAAGTCAGCTTACCATCTGGTTTTGGATAGTCAGGTTGAAAAGCGTGATCGGATTTATCCAATGTTTTGTAATCTGGCGTATTGTCATTGATGGTTAAAGGCAGTTTGCCTTTAAATAAGTTTTGTTCAACAAAAGTAAAAGCACCGCCCATCAATGTTCCCATGCGATGAATGGCTGGGGCAAAATTACGAGCGTTGTGTGCATCTTCAAACAGCCATGAATTTTCAAAATTTGTCTGATATTCACTGACCTCATCATGCAAGCGACCTGCCTTGATGGCGGTAAAAATACTTTCGGCAGCAATCATGCCTGATTTCATTGAAGTGTGTGTGCCTTTTAGTTTTGCTGGGTTTAAAAAACCTGCATCATCACCAATCAACACACCACCTGCAAAAGTTAATTTTGGTAGGCTGTTAAGACCACCTTTAACTAAGGCTCTTGCACCATAAGATAGGCGTTTACCACCTTCTAAAATTGGACGAATGGTGGGGTGTAATTTTAGGCGTTGCAGTTCATCAAATGGTGAAAAGTATGGATTGGTGTAAGATAAGTCGCAAATCAAACCAAAACTTACCTGATTATCTTCGGCAAAATACAAGAACCAACCACCTGTTGCACCTGTTTCGGACAGTGGCCAGCCTGTACCGTGCATGATGACACCTTGTTCGTGTTTGTCGGCATCAATCTCCCACAACTCTTTTAAGCCAATCCCATAATGCTGTGGGTCTTTGCCTTTATCAAGATGGAATCGGCTGATTAAGCGTTTGCCCAAATGTCCACGACAGCCTTCAGCAAAGATGGTGTATTTAGCAAGTAAATCATAGCCAGGCTCAAATGATGATTTGGCGTTGCCTTGGGCATCTACACCCATATCACCTGTACGAATTCCTTTGACTGAGCCGTCGTCATTATAAAGAATTTCACTGGCGGTAAAACTTGGAAATAGCATGATTTCCATCTCTTCGGCACGAGCAGCAAGCCAACGCACGACATTACCAAGTGAGACGATGTAATTACCATCATTGTGTAGTGGCTTAGGTATGGCCCAACTTGGGGCTTGTATGGCTTTTTTATCATCTGGCATCAGATAAACACGATCTTCTTTTGCCTGTACTGTGATGGGTGCGTCCATGTTTTTCCAGTTGGGCAATAACTCATCAAGCGCACGAGTTTCCATGATTGCCCCAGATAAGATGTGTGCACCAAATTCTGAGCCTTTTTCTACCACGCAGACCATGAAATCGTCCATGCCAGCATCATTGGCAAGCTGTTTTAGGCGAATTGCTGCCGACAGACCAGAGGGTCCGCCACCGACAATCACGACATCAAATTCCATCGATTCTCTTTGTATATTTTGCATAAGTTGTCCTATTGGCTGTTGGCTTGATTTTGGTAACGAAAAGACTTTAAAAAAGATAAAAAATCACGCTCATCTGGCTGATAGAAATGAATGCTATCAAAAGCAATGCTTGTCAATCAAATTTTGTTATATTTTACCAATCTTAATGAATTAAACAAGTCAATAATTATCATAAATTGTGATTTGGCAGTACAACCCACCCAGTTTTGGTGTGAAAATTAGACAATCATTGCTTTTTTGGGAACAATTAAGCTACAATTATCAGCAAAATTGGGCAATGATGTTGTATGAATACTCATTATTGATGACCAAAAAAAGAGCGACGAATAGAGATGGGCTAATGATAACAAATGGCGATAATCCATACAAAAATAATCAAAAAATTACTAATAAAAACAATGATTTGAGTGAATTTATTTCTGCCATTGCTCCAAAGGGCGATCAACGAAAAATTCCGCCACTTGACAAGTGGCAACCCACAAGAATCCATGATTTTGACATTTTTATCAAGGATAATGGCGATTGGTATCACGAAGGCTCAAAAATGACCAGGCAGTCACTTGTTGATTTGTTTGCCAGCGTTTTATGGGGTCAGGTTGAAAATGGTCAGCGGGCGTATTTTTTAAAAACTCCAAGCGATTTATATCGCATACAGGTTGAGGATGTGCCATTATTCATCAATAAAGTGGATAAAATCCAGCAAGAGGGTGTGGATTGGATTGTTTTTGGTACGACCAATGGGGATCAGATTGTCCTTGATGACAAGCCTTTGTATTTTAAAGACTTTGTCAAAGAAGGGCGGGTGGAACATCGATTGTATCTTGACACCAGATTTAAACTGACTGCACGCATTGGTGCTAATGTGCTATATCATTTGATAGAGATGGGTGAGCTGTCGGAAATAGATGGTAAAGCGGTGCTTAACCTAACAAGTGGTGGCAAAATACACAGTGTGCAGGCGGAGATGAGTGATGATTAACCAACACTCAGATTTTATTGATGATCCAGACACTGCACCGATTGGTGTGTTTGATTCTGGCGTGGGTGGTTTGTCGGTGTATCGGCATTTAAAGACGATTTTGCCCAATGAGCGTTTTATTTACTATGCCGATACTGCTAATGTGCCATATGGCAACAAACTCGGTGATGAGATTTTGTCTTTGACATTGCAGGTGGTGGCAAGACTGTGCGAGCAGGGCTGTAAGATGATTATCATTGCTTGCAACAGTGCGTCCGCCCATGCGTTGCCTGCAATCAGACAACGATGCCATGTGCCGATTATAGGGCTTGTCCCTGCGGTGAAGCCTGCTTGCACCATGACAAAGACCAAAAAAATTGCCGTACTTGCCACCCAAGCTACTTTGCAAGGCTACTTGTTAAATGAGGTCATTAAGGACATTGCCATGCCTGCTGGTGTTGATGTGTATAAACACTTTGAGCCACGACTTGTCCCTTGGGTGGAAAATGGCATGCCTATTGATTCACAAGTTGCTAAGTTGCTGATTGGGCAGGTAAAAATCTGGGCAAGTGAAGGGGTGGATGTGATTGTGCTTGGCTGTACGCATTATCCATTTTTTAAGGATTTTATACAAGCGTATATTGATAAAGAGTGTTTGCCAATTGCTTTGGTGGATTCTGGCGTGGCGATTGCCAAAAGAGCCAAATCCTTACTTGTGGCACTTCAAATTGAGGTAAGCACACCCAAAAATATCCCTTTGACTTTTTATGCCAGTCGCTTTGATGATAGACTTGCAGCGACAGTGGCAGGGTTGATTGATGAGCCTGTGGATTTTGTTGGTCATGACTTTTTGCCGATGGATAAAAATCAATGAGAGTCAAGTACCGCCCAACAAATCATCAAATCATTTGCCAAGACATGGTCGGCCAACCCAATCAAGATGACCAATCAAAATGATATTGATGTCAAATACACTGTCTTTTTGGATTGAGGGTATTGTAATTTATGACAAAATTTGGTCTAATGATGAGATGTTTTATTTGCCAAATAAGGAAAAAGTCATGTCAGATGCCCAACCAAGCCAAGAAATAGCCCAAGAAATTGTTAAATTTGATAAATTAGAAGAAAGTATGCGTGATGCTGAGAAATCTCGTACGCTAGAAGAACAGGTTGCTTATTTAAAGTCGCAGGGCATTGACCCATCAAAAACCTATGCCAAATGGGATGATGATAAAGAAGATGAGTGATTGTTCTTAAATACTTAGATACTTAAATATGTAGATAAATGCAAACATGGGCTATGCGCATCTTGCAAATTTAAACATCAATTTAAACATTAAAGTTGCATAAATACAAACAAAAACCCAATCGCTTGACTGGGTTTTTGTTTTTTTTAACTGATGAGTTTTTAACTGCTGAATAATCATTGGCTTGGCACAAGTGATATTGTGCCATCAGCGTTTACCACACGGCGGTAAGTTTTTGGAACGATGCTTTTGATGGGTGTAGCAACCTGATGCGTACTTGGTATTTTGCTTACTGGTACTTGATATGGCATGGTGTCAGGCGTTGTTGGGTTGGTGGGTAAGATGTTTATTTGACTTGTGATTAAGCGGTGAAATTTTTTGCCTGCCCGACCATCTGGTAAAACGCCAACTTTGCTTTGATAGCTCATGATAGCACGGCGAGTATTATCACCGATGATGCCGTCAATGTTGCCAATGTCGTATCCTGCCATCATTAGTGCTTGTTGAATCTCTTTGGCTTCACGGCGGCTGATGCCTGGGTCATCGGTTGGCCAAGGGGTTGCAAAATTGGTATTGGTGCTGTTGGTTTCAATCAAAGTGGCCAAATGTGCAATCGCCAGTGCATAGCTTTCTGACGCATTATAGCTATAAAAAGTATCAAAATTTTTACCCACTAAAAATGCAGGACCGTTGATGCCTGCTGGTAGCAATAGGCCTGCTGATGCCATATTGTTTGGCAAAGGGCGACCATCTGGTAAAGTGATGCCTTGATTTTGCCAATAATCCATGCTTTTTTTGGCGGTGCGTCCGCTTGCACCCAGATAACCATTAAGTTTGACTTCATAACCCCAAGGTTCTCCAGCTCGATAGCCACGCTTGGACAAAAAATTGGCGGTACTGGCCAATGCGTCAGCGTTGCTATTTACCAAATCTTTGCGACCATCGCCATCAAAATCTATTGCCAATTCTAAAAAGGTGCTGGGCATGAATTGTGTCTGACCAAATGCCCCCGCCCATGAGCCTGTCATATCCTGTGGTTGAATGTCGCCATTTTGGACAATTCTAAGAGCGTTGGCGAATTCTTTACGAAAATAATTTTGACGGCGATCAAAGCATGAGAGTGTCGCAAGACTGCTAAATAAATTTTTACCACCTAATGTTGTGCCAAAATTGCTCTCTACACCCCATACGCCAAGCACATGTTCAGGTTGTACGCCATAGCGAGCGTAGATTTGGCTCAGGACTTGGGATTGTTCAGCTTTGGCTTGCAATCCAGCGATGACTCGCTCGGCATCAACCAAAGATGCGTGATAATCCCAAATATCTTTTTTAAATTCTGGCTGATGGTTTAAGGAGCGAATGACTGTTGGGTCGGGTTCACTGGGGCGATAGGCTTCAAAAGTTGCGTCAGAAATACCACGAAAAGCAGACGAGTTTTTTAGGTTGTCTAGGCACTGCTGAAAATGCGTGTTTGACAGATTGGGCAAATCGTTTGCCAAGGCGTGTGTGGATATGCCAAAAATGGTTAGAGTGATGATGAATTTGGCGGATTGTTTCATGCAAAAAACCTGCTTCATAGATGGTGAATGTGGGTAAAAAACCCATGTTAATTTAAAGGTGTCATTTCTTTGATGTTAGGCTTGTTGTTGAGGCTTTTGAATATTGATGACTTTTTTGCTGTGTTTTTCAAGATACCAAGTCAGACAAATTGCAGCAACAGATAATGAGACAACAAGTGCTGTCCAAAAGCCATAAATTCCCATGTCATAATGAAATGCCAGCAGATAGCCTGGAGCGAGTCCACAGCCCCAAAAAGACACCAAGTGAATCATCATTGGTATGTTGGTTACCTTGTAACCACGCAGAGAACTGCTTGCTACACATTGAACTGCATCTGCCAATTGAAAAGCAGCGGCAAACAATAAGACTGTCGCAGCAATGCTGATGACCGCCAAATCGTCAGTATACATCTGAGCAAGTGGATAACGCAAGCCAATAAGAAGTGTTGCTGTTGCAAATGACATGAAAATCCCACTCAAAACTGCCACTCCAGAAGCATAACGAGCACGATGTGGTCTGCCTTGCCCCAGATAAAATCCTGTACGCACTGTGCTTGCAATGCCGAGGCTTTGTGGCAACAAGAAGATGAGCGAGGTTAGGCTGATGGCGATCTGTTGGGCAGCAACATAGTCTTCGGTTGTGCCAGACGAATCACCTTTGAGCCGTGCCACAAAAAACATGATACAGGTAAACAAACTGACCTCAACTAGAAATGATAGGCCAATTGGTAGACCTAGCCGTGTAATTTCGATGAGTGTTTTTAGATTGGGTGGGCTGAATTTATCCATCAAACCAAAAGGCTTGAAATAACGGTCTTTGGCGATGTAGATGGCAAGAATGAGGGTATTTAGCCAAAAAACAATGGCGGTTGCAAGTCCACAGCCTGCACCGCCCAAGGCGGGCATACCAAATTTACCGTACACAAACACCCAATTTAGTGGAATGTTTATGACAAAACAAATCCAGCTGACAATCATAATCGCTCTTGGTCGATTAAGGCTTGACGCATAGGCGTGTAGTCCACGATGAATCATGGCGGCAGGCATGGCAAGACCAACAAACCATAGGTAGTTTTCAGTGATGCTTAAAGTCTGTGTGCTTAGATCAAAAAATGCCTTAAATGGCGTGATGGCCACCCACATGATGAGCATTCCTAAAATGCCTGTAATAAGTCCATACCACAGGCCTTGGCGACCCATTTCACCAATTTGGTTGGTTTGTTTTGCCCCGTACTGTTGGGAAATCATTGGATTGAGTGCTACCATCACGCCGAGCAAGGAGACATACACAGTGCCAAACAAACTGCTGCCCAGAGCCACTGCTGCCAAGTCGCCTTTACCAGCACCGCCTGCCATAATCGTATCAACAAAACTGGTTCCCATTTGTGCAACTTGTGCAAGAAGCATTGGTAAGGCAAGAGAAATTAAGGCATTTAGCTCTTTTTTATAAGTAGAAAAAGGGTATTTGGCGATGTCTAGCATGGAAGTTTCACAAAAAAAGATTAAAAGCCTAATCGGCTAAGCACCAAAATTAAGTGCTTAATAGAAAAATATTAAATCTGCTGCTGACCTGACGACATAAAATTTTGCACAGCTTGTCTGCCTTATTTTACCACAAAATTTGAGCCGACTTGTAACAAAGCACAATCTTAATCTTAAGGTTATACTTTGATGTTGCCAAAGGGGGTTGATGAAAACTATTTTGGCGGTACTATTTTTTTAATGATTAATCAAAAACACTGGGTCTGACGATCTTTAAAATCTCTACTGTTGATGGGTTGTGCTATAATGGCCGTTTTAGGATTGGGCGTTTGAATTTTGGGCCTTGCGATGTTTGTAGAGGGGGTATTATCATGATTTTAAATTTTACAGCCTATCTTTTTGTCCCTGCCATTCGCTTAGATAGGGTGCAAAAGGCATTTGATGGCGGTGCTGATATTGTCATCATTGACCTTGAAGATGCGGTGGCATCAGCACAAAAAGTCCTTGCACGCCAAGACTTGGCAGATTTTGATAAAATTACCAAGCGTCCTTACTGGCTACGCATCAATGCAGCACACACAACCGATTATGCTCACGACATATCACTCATTAAAAACTTATGCCATATACAAGGTGTGCTGTTACCAAAGGTTGAATCTGCATTGTCCATCACCGCTTTGCATCAAGCGATTGGTTTGCCTATCATTGCTGTTGTTGAAACTGCCAAGGGCGTACTTAATATTGGTGAAATTGCCACCGCAAAAGGGCTTTATGCCATGACCTATGGCTGTTTGGATTTAACAAAGTCGCTCGGCATGATGCTTGGTACGCCATCGGCAAAAGTGGTACTCGACAAGATTCGCATGGATTTGTTGTTGCATTCAGCAATCAATGGCTTAAATCCGCCGATTGAGACGATTTTTGCGGATTTTCATGATGGTGATGGCGTGGCAAATTTTGCTAAATACGCCCAAAATTTTGGCTTTGGTGGACAGCTACTGATACACCCAAAGCAAATCAGCCCTGTTAAAAATGCCACCAAACCCAATGAAGATACACTTAACCTAGCCAGACAAGTACTAAAAACACACCAACAAACTGGACAGGCCGTTTTTTCTGTACAAGGAAAAATGGTGGATTTGCCCATGATTGAATGGGCAAAAAAGTTACTCGGAGACTGACACTGATCAGTGTGTCAAATGCATTTTTAGGCTTTGGTATGTTACTTATTGGCAAAAATGATGGCACAACATTCAATGATTATAAATGGTCTAGTATGGGCATACAACCAAACAATTTGTGTTGAAAAACAATTTGTGTTGAAAATTTTTAAGCATGATCTGTTGTGATGGCGATGGCGTGCTTGATGTCGGTTAATTTTTGACTGACCATAAATAGTCTGTCTATGCCAAGGGCGATGCCACTGCACGCAGGCAGATTGTCGCAGGCGTGGATCAGATTAAGGTCAATTGGCATGATGGGTCTGCCAAGCTTGCTACGCTCGGCATTGTCTGCATGAAATCTGGCCAACAGCTCTTTGCCGTCAGCAAGCTCGTCATAAGCGTTGGCAATCTCAAGACCATCAATATACAGTTCAAATCGTTTGGCAACCAAATGTCCATCAGCGTCATGCACAGTCTTAGCAAGAGCAGCGGTTGCAGGCGGATAATCTGTGAGCAGTGTGGGCAAGTCTTTGCCCAAGTTTGGCTCAATCAGGTGGCTAAAAAGTAAGTCTAGCCAGCCTTGCCTGTCGTCGCCCATATCAAGCATGATGTCATGTGATGATGCACATTGTTGCAGTTCATCAATACTGCTTGTAAAGGGGTGAATGCCAAGTGATGCAAAGCTCTCTTTGTATGTCAGTCTTTTAAATTGAATTTTCTTGTCAAAAATAATGCCAATCAGCTCGCCCAATTCATCAGCAAGGGCATCAAGGTCAAAATTTGGACGATACCATTCAAGCATGGTGAATTCTATATTATGTCGAGAGCCACGCTCATTATCACGAAATACTTGGCACAGTTGATAAATTGGTACTTGCCATGTGGCAAGCAGTCGCTTCATGGCAAATTCTGGCGAAGTGTGCAAATAGCCTGTAACTGCTTTGCCCGCTTGATGAAAATTGGCAGAAACCGAATCAATAAAGGTGTCAGTATTGCCAGCATTGGATAAAATGGGTGTATTAACTTCTAAGATGCTCTTGTTGGTAAAAAATTGGCGAATTTGTGCAAGCATTTTAGCCCGTTGTTGGGCAAGTTGTAGGCTTTGTTGTGGTTGATAATTCATGATGATATCAAATGATGATTGTAAAATATTGTTGGTGTTGTTTGGTTTTTGTTTTTAGTTGTCATTACTGTTTAAATCATCAAAAACCCACTCACGGCGTAAAGTGTAGTTTTTGCGTAGATTGTCAAAATCAATGGCATGAACACCTTGAGGCCCTACTGTACGCAAATTTATGTCATCTTGGCAAATGTCATAAAACTGTTTGAGTGACTGGGTCGGACGATTGTGAATGCTGTATTTAAAATTTGCCCAAGTATGAGGATTTGGTGGTAGCAATGGTTTTAGATGTTGTAAAATTGGTAAATTAAAATGATGGCAAAAAGCTTGATAAATCATGTCTGTACCACGCAACTTGCCTTCAAGCGTATAGCCTGCGATGTGCGGAGTAGCAATGACAAGCTGATCAAGTAATACTTTATCAATGTTTGGTTCGTCTGGAAAGACATCTAGTACGACTTGCAGATTTTTTTGGGTGATGGCAGTCAGCAAGTCTTCTTGATGAATGATTTCGCCACGAGCTGAGTTGATGAGCATGGCATTATTCTGTAATTTTGATAAATAAGCTTTGCTGAATAATTGATGGGTTGGGTGATCACCACCTTTGGTGAGTGGTGTGTGAATAGAAACAATGTCGCTGTTTTGCAATAAATCATCAAGCTGGCTATTGTTTAAATCAGATTTTGCCAAAAATGGGTCGTATCCCAAAATATGCCAGCCTAAGTCTTTGGCGTATTTGGCAAGTGTGCTACCAATATTGCCAAGACCGATTATGCCTAATGATGCAGGTTTGTTTTGGTATTCTGGGCGTAAACTGAGTATGGCGGTAATGACATACTGAGCCACAGAGTGCCTACTACACCCTTTGGCATTGGCAAAGGCAATGCCGTGCTGATTGAGGTGGTCTTGGTTAACATGGTCTGTACCGATGGTGGCAGAACCGATGAAACGAATGTTGATAAAATCGCTGATGGTATCTGCTGTGATGGGGGTTACTGAGCGAATGAATAAAGCGTGTGGGCGATACCAATCGATGGCTTGTTGATTGATGTCTCGGCCTTTGAGCTTGATGATTCTTGTGTTGTGAAATGCCATGTAATCATCAAGATTGGCAATATTTTCATCAGCGATGATTGTCAGCATGGTTTATTCATCCAGATTGTTTGATATATCTTTATTCATCATAGATTTTGGCGTGGCATCGCCTGAAATTGCGTTGGCATCATTTGGAACTGGATCATCATCTTTTTTGGCAAAAATTTCATTTTTGTGCTGACTGATCCATTCACGCCATACCGCAAGGCCAATCGCTAGCACCACAGGACCAATGAACAGCCCAACAAAGCCGAATGCGGTTAAGCCACCCAATACGCCAATAAAAATAATGATGAAAGGGATTTTGGTTGCACCACTGATGACGATGGGGCGAATCAGATTGTCCACCCAGCTAATCACCAAAATTCCCCATAATGATAAACCAATGCCTTCTGTGGTATGACCCTGAGACAACAGCCATAATGCGACACCTCCCCAAGCAAAGGGTGTGCCAAAGGGAATGAGTGCGGCAACAAAAGTTAATAAGGTTAATAAAATTGGGTTGGGTGTGCCCGCCATAATATAACCAAAACCTGCAAGCAACGCTTGAGCCAAAGCTGTTAGCCCAATGCCGTAAATGACCGCTTGTGTTGTTGCACCAACTGAGTTGATATAATCATCAATACGGTCGCCGACTATGTTGCGTAAGGCTTGGCGAATTTGACGCATGAGGCTTTTGCCATCACGATAAAAAAAGAATAGGGTCATGAGTGCCATGCCAAGTTTTGCCAGATTCTTAAAAGCAACATCAAAGGCAATTTTCCCATAGTACAAATGCGACTGTACCCAAGCACGCACTGCCATCATTGATGCTTCGGGGTCTTTATTAATTTCCCAAAGTAAATTTTTTATTTGCTGACCGACGATGGGTAGATTTTTAATATTATCTGGCAAATCCACATAGCCTGCTTGTAGGCGATGAATTGCCATACCATAAAAGGCAACAACTTCTTGTTGTAGAAAAAATACACCAACCACCAGCGGTATGCCGATCATCAATGAGATACTTACTGTCATGATGAGTGCACTTAAAGTTGGGCCAAGTAGTACTTTTTGATGAAAAAACCGATATAAAGGAAAGGTGATGTACGCCAATATCGCCCCCCAGATTGCAGGGGAAATAAAAAATTTTACCACCTGAAAACATAAAATCATCAAGATGGTAAGCAAGGTTAGGGCGAGCAGTCGCTGTAAGACGACTTCTTTTGACCAAGTTTCTAGCATAGGATTGGGCTGGTGTTGGTGGTGTGATGTTGGGTATGACTGTCTGATATTTATTATGCCAAATTTTTGAGCAAATCGCTTGGTTTTTTTGCAGTTTTTTGTGTTTTTTATATCAAGGTTGTGTTGCTGGGGTGATTTGAATGGCAAATGAGGTTTTTAGATTTGACAAGTCGATTAAGCCCATTGGCAAAGGCGATTTTATCTTTGTCGCTATATGGTTTTTGTCCGCCCATGTTGGCGGGCTCTAGTACGCCTGTGCCTCGCAGAGTTTCCATAAAGTCTCGTGCATTGAGCTTGGGTTTGATATTGCTTAAAGTAAATTCCTCTCCACGACTGGTCAAAACTTTTGCTCCCTTTTGCAGTGCATCATTGGCAAGAGGAATATCACTTGTGATGACCAAATCACCCATCAAAGTATGTTCTACAATATGGTCATCTGCCACATCAAAGCCCTGTGGTACTACAACCATCTGCAAGTGGGGCGATGGCGGCAACTTGATGAACTGATTGGCGACAAATATCGCCTGCACCTTGGTACGGTTGGCAGTTTTGATGATCAGCTCTTTGGCGATGACTGGCAATGCGTCTGCATCAATAAGAATTTTCATGAATTTTGACGGCTTTAATTGATTGATTTATGAACCGTTTAACCGTCCAGTCCAACCTTATTGGGTAGTATTTTAATTACTTTATCTACCGTCTCATCTAATGCGTCATCGCCTGTCATGATGGTAATGTGTCCGATTTTGCGTCCGTTCCGCTCATCTTTGTGGTAGTGGTGAAAATGCACGCCATGCATGGTAAGCAAATCGTTAGGGTTTGGAAATTGCCCAATAATATTGAGCATCACAGATGGCTGTATGATGTCTGTACTGCCCAGCGGCAAACCTGCGACCGCACGCATATGGTTTTCAAATTGGCTACATATCGCCCCCTCAATGCTCCAATGCCCAGAATTATGCACGCGTGGGGCAATTTCGTTGGCGATGAGTCCGCTGTCGGTTACAAATAACTCTAATGTCATTACGCCGACATAGTCTAGATGTTCTAATAATTTTTTGATGCTATTTTGAGCCTGTTTGGTCAGGCTCTCACTGTTTGGTGCTGGAGCGACGGTCTTGGCTAAGATGCCTTGATGGTGGGTATTTTCTACAAGCGGATAGTAGCGAATGTCGCCATCTTTGCCACGCACAGCGATGATGGACACTTCTCGTGTAAAATCAATGAATCCTTCGGCGATGAGTGGTGCGATTTGGGTCGCATCACCAAGTTCTGCCCAAGCTGCTGTAATATCACTGGCGGTTTTAATGACGAATTGACCTTTGCCATCATAGCCGCCACGAGTGGTTTTTAGTACCAATGGTAGTCCTAATTTTTTGCAGGCATCATTTAGCTCATCTAAACTATTGACCGCAACAAATGGCACGGTAGTGATATCAAGCTGATTGAACAACTCTTTTTCTTTTAGGCGATCTTGGGCAATAAATAGTGCCTTTGATGGTGGAAAAAGTGTATGTTTTTGTTCAATCTTTTTAGCAGAACTTAATGGTGTATTTTCAAATTCTAGCGTGAATGTGTCGCACGCATTGTCAAATTCATCAAATTCTACATTGGTAAATACTTGGCCTGTTAAAGTGGCAGGGCAGTTTGGAATATCTTCTAAAAAGACGGTTGTGATGCCAAGCGGGCGAGCGGCATTGCCAAGCATTAGGCCTAATTGTCCACCGCCAAAGATTCCGATGGTACGAATGGGAGCAGGTGTAGTCATGATTGTTTCTTTTATTGCTTCTTTTAAATTAATTAAAAATAATTGGCTGATGCGGTTTAAAAATACCAAGCAAAATCATCTTATTTAATTATTCTTATTTGGGATAATTTTTTAAGATAATTTTGTCCATTTAGTTGGTATCGGCAACACCAGGAATTGGGCTGGCTAAAATCTTTTGGGTCTGGTTGGTGCGAAACTTGGTAACTTTTTGTCCCAATGCGTCATCATAGATGGCAAGCATCTGTATTGCCAAAAGCCCTGCATTATAAGCCCCTGCTGTACCAATCGCCAATGTACCAACCGCTACACCTTTGGGCATTTGAACGATAGATAATAGGCTATCCCAGCCACTTAGCATAGATGACTTAACAGGCACACCAAGGACTGGCAAATCGGTTTGAGAAGCACACATACCTGGCAAGTGAGCCGCACCACCTGCACCAGCGATGATGATGGCAAGCCCACGAGATTTTGCCGATTTGGCATAGTCAAATAAACGGTCTGGTGTGCGATGTGCTGACACGACTTCGCATTCAAACGGTACGCCAAAATCTACCAAAATTTGTGCAGCGTGTTGCATGGTTTCCCAGTCAGACTGACTGCCCATAATGATGCCAACTTTGGCTGTGCCCTGTGGCGATGAAATGGGAGGTGGCAAGGTGTTTGACATGATTTTATCCTTAAAATATAGACATTATAGCAAATTTTATTAAATAATTTTAGTGTTTTTGATGGTTTATTCTTGATGGTGTTAGCCAGCAAAGGTAAATGATCATCACTATTTTGTGCTGGCTACTGACACTAATAAACGATTGTATTCGTTTGTTTGTATGATTTAATACTGCATGATTCAATACTGTTGCTACTAAAATCTTGGACTGAGTAGTGCCTTGATAAAATACATTATTAATGAAGGCTCGATGACGATGGTTGCCACCACACCAAAGGCTGCTCCAAACAAATGTGCTAAATGATTGGTATTGCCTGCACTTCGACGCTCAGCATAGATACTGTATGCCGTATAAAGTGCTGCAAAAATGATGGCAGGAATTGGCAAGATGCCAAAGAAATATAAAGTTTGCCAAGGAGAAAATAAAATAAATGCAAATAGCACCGCCGAGACCCCACCTGATGCACCAAGGCTAAAATAGCGTGGATTGTTTTGGTGTTTCAAATAGGTTGGTATGATGGCAACAATGATGGCAAGCACATAAAACAACACAAACCCAAGCGAGCCAAATTTATTGATATAAAAATGCTCAATGACCCGCCCAAAAAAATACAATGTAAACATATTAAAAAGCAGATGCATACCATCAGCATGGATAAAGCCGTGCGTGATAAAGCGGTCGTATTGTTTGAATTTATTGACAGAAATTGGGTCAAAAATCAACCGCCCCATGAGGGTGCGATTTTGCCAAGCGAGCAGACTGATGATGACAGTAATGATGATGATGGCGGTAGTATGATTCATAAATATCTAAAAAAATGGCTGTAAAATTGACTTATCAACCTTAACTTAAAACCGTAATTTGCTTTGCTAAGTGCAATGGCTGAATGTAAATGGCAAATCCAAAAAGTACAAGAAAAGCTAAGTTGAGTGTGTTAAGTGGCGGTAAGTATAGCAGGTAAAATGGATTTGGCAAATGGCAAGTTTATGAAGTTATTGGTAATGTTTTGTTGAAGTATTGTAGCAAAGACTTTCATATTTGAATAAAATCAGTCAAAATAGCGACATAAAACAAAATTTAAAAATTTAAATGTTTTTCAATTTTATAAAATTATTTAAATGATGTTATGTTTAAATAAACTCTTTAAATAAATATTTTCTTAATTTGGCTGTTTATGTTAGTAGTGGCTAAAAGCAAATATTTATGTTTAGTTTAGGCATTCTGGCGTTTTATTGAGCGTTGGAATTAAGTGAATTTGTAAAATTTATTTAGATTTTTTTTAAGGTTTGGTTTTTATTTTTAATTGACAACAAAAGGAGTTCCTTATGAGCTTAATCAACAAACTGTCCGAACTGGTAACCCCTCATGTACTGGCTGCGACCACCACTCACGAAGGTGATCATGCTGTTAAATCAAAGTTACTTTCGGCATTTTATGCCATTTTTGCTTCTCGCCTAACTGACGCTGCTGCATTTGGTCGTGTATCAGCATTAAATACACTTGATTTAGATGATGGCTACAAAGTACTTAGTGCTGTGTTTGATGACGGTGCTACCATCAATCAAGCCGCAAAACTTAATGATCAGCTTGCCAAAGAGTTTAATTTATCTGCTGCGACTGCCAGCACACTGACCGCTGTCGCGGCTCCACTGGCACTGGCTGAGCTAAAAGAGCTTTCTGGCACCATCTCATTGCCGATATTTTTACAGCAAAACCTATCGTCATTTAGTTCGTTTGTACCTTCTTGGGCTTATGTATTATTGCCAGCAGGTTTATTTGGTACTACCGCTACTGGTACGCAATCTATCAAAGCTGAACCTGTTGCTGTAAGTACGCTTCATAAAGAAGAGAAAAAAGAAGGCGGTTTTTTAAAGAGCTTATTGCCTATCATTGGGCTGATTATTTTGGCAGGTTTGGCGTGGTTATTACTTCGTAGCTGTCAGGATAAGCCAGCACCAGTAGCTGCACCAACTGAGCCAGCAATTGAAACACCAGCTGATATGGCGGTTGCCGATGCAACGCCTGCAACTTTGAATATTGCTGTTGATGAGACTGGCGAAGCGATATATTCATGTCGTGGTCAGGCAGGTGCTGAGGGCGTACTTGGCTCTATTCGTACTGTCATTGCTGGTGTGTTTGGTACTGATAAATGCTCTTTGCAAACAGTATCTGGCTATGCTGATACCATGCCAGTGGCAGAATATTTGCCTGACTTATTAGGTTTGATGAAAGGCGTGCCAAGTTCAAGTGTGAGCATTGTTGATAAGGTGATTCGTTTTAATGCTGCCAATGAAGCTGACATTCAAAAGCTGATTGATGCTGCTAAACGCATAGTGCCTGCCGACTTCACCGTAGAGGCTGAGCCAAAACTTGATGTGGCAGCAGCCGTTGAAAGCAGTATTCACTCAGCCAAACAGGCAATTGATAATTTGGGCAATCAGGTAACGATTGATGGCTTGGTCAATGCTTTGAATATGCAAATCATTAACTTTGCGGTGGATTCAAGCGAAATTCCTAATGAAAATAAAGAAATTTTGGATTTGGCTGCTCAAAAGATGGAAGCTTTACCAAAGGCCACTCTAAAAATCATCGGTCATACGGACAACCAAGCGTCTCATGAATACAATAAGACCTTGTCTGAAGAGCGTGCTGCCGCTGTTCGTGATTATCTGGTGTCTAAAGGCATTTCTGCTGAGCGTTTGAGTGTTGAGGGTGCAAGCTATGACCATCCAGTGGCATCTAATGCCACCGAGCAAGGTCGTTTCCAAAACCGCCGCATTGAGTTCACCATCTTAAAAGAGGGCGAGCAAATTGCTGCCATCGGTAACGCACCGACCAGCAAAGCGACTAAAGCTGCAGCAGAACAAAACCAAGCAGCTACAACCACAGATAAAAAATAATTGAATAGCTGATGGTAAACTGACTTTAATCATGATTCATTAAACCGTCATTTAATGACCTTGATTTAAGCAATTAAGACCAGATGATGTTAAACTATCATCTGGTTTTTTTATTGATGATCATAATGACAAAAGTGATTTTATTTAACAAGCCTTATGGCGTGCATAGTCAATTTCGTAAAGATAATGACAATATGCTGACTTTGGCAGATTTTTTTACCGACAAGACCTTGCGTGTGGCTGGCAGGCTGGATAAAGATAGTGAGGGCTTGCTTATCTTGACTGATGATGGTGCTTTAAACCATGCCATCACGACACCGCCCAACAAAGGTAATGCTAAGAAATTTGGCAAAACTTATCTGGTGCAGGTTGAAAATATGCCAAGTGAAAGTCAAATCCGTACTATTGAGAGGGGTGTGGTGCTAAAAGATGGTAAAACTTTGCCCTGTCGTGTCAAACTGCTTGATGCGTTGCCCATCACCGTATGGGAACGCAATCCACCCATTCGTGAGCGTAAATCGATTCCAACAGCATGGCTTTCTATCACAATTTTTGAAGGCAAAAACCGTCAGATACGCCGTATGGTGGCTCATGTTGGCTTGCCATGCCTAAGGTTGATTCGCCATCAGGTGGGGGAATGGTGCTTGGGGGATATGAACGAGCAAATCGGTATGGGAGAGCATCTGGTGGTTGAGCTGGGTGAGCAAGATTTGCGAAAACTTGGTGTGATTAAAACGCATGCCCAAAAAGATGGATTGGGCAATGACACCAAAAAGCCATTACCCAAATCCAAGAAAATCCATCAATAGCAACAAGCATGCTCTATTTGGCATAAAAAAATAAAACTCGCCGCCTTCTTTTTCTCCTCCAAAAAACTGGTTGAAAGTTTGGTTTTTTTGGGGTGAGTTTTAAGACCGATAAGATGATTTATTAATCAAGACATTTTTCAATGATTAAGCTTGATCTTCTAGCCATGCATCGTTACCACCACTAAGACTGATTTGTCTATGATTATTTGAGTTGTTTTTAACTTCAAAAGTCATCAATTCATCACGGCGAAATGCGTGAACGGTGATGCTTTTTTGGTGGTGGTTTTGGTATTTGCTGGTTGTTTCTAATACTTTTTGATCGGCTTTTAGCCAGTCGATGGCGATGATGACATCATTGACCGACAGTCCTGCATGGCTGGCACCGCCATCTCGAAGTAAATGTTTGATTTTTAGACCGCTTGCTGTATCTTCGGTGGTCATGCCCCAGACTCTTAGGTTATCTTTGGCGTCAATATTAACACCAAATTCACTCAAAGCCTCTTCAATCGGTAGAGGTGTGCGTCCGATGACATAATTATTAAAAAAATGTTGCCAAACTTTTGCAGGAATGAAAGTTTGTATCACCTCGCCCAGATTATCATGCGTCATGCCAAATCGCCCATCTTTGCAGGATAATGCCTTTTGATAAAAAGCTCTAATGACATCAAACAGGCGGTACTTACCATCAGAATGTTTAAGTAGGGTCAAATCAAGAAGTAGGGCGACAAGTGCACCCTTGTTATAATAGCTTACGCCTTGGTTGGTATAATTTTCATCGGCACGATACAGTTTGATCCACGCATCAAAGCTAGATTCGGCAACACTTTGTGAATCACGCCCTGCGGTTTGATAATAACGATTGATTTGTGTGCTAAGCAATTTGAGATATGTAGATTTGTCAATCACGCCAGCATGTAGTAGCATAAAGTCATCAACATAACTGGTGAATCCTTCAAATACCCAAAGTAGTGGTGTGGGTGCTTCAACTTGTAGGGTTGAGGTCATCATCACATCAGGGCGTACACTTTTGACCCACCAAGCATGAAAATATTCATGACTACATAGCCCCAAATAGCTTTGATAGTCATCGCTTGGTATCTTGCTTTCAAAAGCGGTTGGCAGGTTGGTTCGTGGGCTGACAAGTGCGGTAGAATTGATGTGTTCAAGTCCGCCATAGTCGTTGCCTGTTACCATTGTCATGAAGGTATAATCATCAAAAGGTGTCGTACCCCATTTATCAACATGAGTTTGGCAAATTTTTTGCACATCGGTTTTTAGGCGTGTCAGATCGCCATGGTGTTTGCCAGCGATGAAAAAACGATGCGGTATGACTTTGCCATTGCCATCAACGACCTCAAAGTCAAATACATTTTGAGTTGAAATTTCAAAAGGATAATCATAACTTTCAAAACAAGCGACTGGTTCAAGCTGATATAGTATGGCAGTATTTGTTTTTTGTACTTTATGCTTTAAGCCGCAGGCGAGCAAGGCATTTGGATTTTTTTGGAAAAATTCATGAGGAACGCTGAGTGTGATGTTTGCAGTGCTTTGTTCTTGACCAGTGGTAATGAGTAGCAATGAGCTAAAATTGCCAAACAGTCGTGTATTATCCACAAAAGCGGTACGCACAGATAAATCATGGCAATACACCTCATATTGTACGACAACCTTCTCTGTGGCTTTGATGTGCGTAAGCTGATAAGTGTTTTTGGATAACTTGATTGCATCGGTAAGTTTGCCATCATGTTCGTACTGCACCAGCGTGATATTCTTGCTGAACTCACGAATCAGATAGCTGCCAGCAACCCAAGTTGGTAACCATAAGGTTGGTGCATCTTGGTCGGCGGTAAACTCAATCAGTACATTCACCAAATGTGCGTTAAAACGATGAAAATCAACCACATAATTCATGATTTTTTCCTACTTTTATAAAAATTATCATCATATCATTTTTAGGTCTTGGTTAAAAGCAAAGTATGAAGCAAGGTGATTTAAATTGCATGATTTTTGCAATTTTTACACAAGTACTTGCAAAGTCTGTTATAATGCACTTAAGTCTATCGTCACACGGTAGCAAAAATCCACTTTTTAATAGGATAAATTTATGACAATCATCGCAAAAGATACTGTGGTTAAGTTCAACTATACCTTGACCAACAATCAAGGTGAGGTTCTTGATCAATCTCATGGTGAACCTTTGGCATATCTACATGGCCATCATAACATCATTCCTGGCCTTGAAGGTCAGATGGAAGGAAAGTCAGCTGGCGATAAGTTTGTGGCAGTGATTGCACCAAGCGATGCTTATGGTGAATATCTGGCAGAAGCTGTGCAGTCTGTGCCTCGTACCAACTTCCAAGGTGTGGATAACATTGAAGTGGGTATGCAATTTCAATCACAAACCGATGATGGCCATGTGATGTTGGTTACTGTAAAAGAGGTAACTGATGAGGAAGTTGTGGTTGATGGAAATCACCCATTGGCTGGCCAAGAGCTGACCTTTGATGTGGAAATCGTTGAAGTGCGTGCAGCCACTGCTGATGAAATCGCACACGGCCATGCCCATGGTGCAGGCGGTCATCACCATTAATCTTGGTTTATCTTTGTCAAAGATAAAAAAGCTGCCTTGCCAAATCGGTCTTTATGCTTTAGACGGTATAGATGAAGATAAAGGCTTTGGTGGGCTTTGATAGGACTAAGATTGGGACTAAGCTATACTGTTTTTTTTTTTGAACTTGATATGGCTTAGTCTTTTTGTTTTATTTGATCCCATTTTGTGTTCATTGATGTGTTTGTAAACTGCTGTTTGATTTGCTTTTGTTATTTAATTTACCCTTACTTATTAATAAGTGTTTTGACTTGTGTTTTTTTGGGTGCATAAGTAAGTATTGGTATTTTTGATGGCAATTCATCATTGCATAAATAGATAAAATAAACAAATAAAAAATTCGCTCATCAAGAGCGAATTTTTTATTTGGGTGATAACCTGATTGATTAACCACCAAAATCATCAAGTAAGATATTTTCATCTTCTACACCCAAGTCTTTGAGCATTTTGATGACTGCGGCATTCATGACTGGAGGCCCACACATATAAAACTCACAATCTTCAGGAGCAGGGTGGTCTTTTAGGTAGTTTTCATACAAAACATTGTGAATAAAACCTGTATAACCTTCCCAATTATCTTCTGGCTGTGGGTCAGAAAGTGCTACATTCCAAGTGAAATTTGGAAATTCTGCTGCCAATCCATCATAATCTTCAACATAGAACATCTCACGCTTAGAGCGGGCGCCATACCAAAAACTGATTTTACGATCTGATTTTAGGCGTTTTAGCTGATCAAAGATATGTGAACGCATCGGTGCCATGCCTGCACCACCACCAATGAATACCATCTCAGCTTTGGTGTCTTTGGCAAAGAATTCACCATAAGGACCTGATACAGTGATTTTATCACCAGGTTTTAGGCTAAATACATAAGAGGACATCTTGCCTGGTGGAATGCTGTCAGGACCACGAGGTGGAGGGCTGGCAATACGAATGTTGAACTTGATGATGCCCTTTTCTTCTGGATAATTTGCCATCGAATAGGCACGAATGACTGGTTCATCAACCGTAGAAGTATAACGCCATAAGTTAAAATTGTCCCAATCTTGATGATATTCTTCTGCAATATCAAAATCTTTGTAATGCACAGTGTGAGGCGGTGCTTCTAACTGTACATAGCCACCAGCACGGAACGGCACCACTTCACCCTCTGGAATTTTAAGGGTAAGCTCTTTGATGAAAGTTGCCACATTGTCATTAGAGATGACCTCGCATTCCCATTTTTTAACCTCAAAGAATTCTGGGTCAATCTCGATGCTCATGTCTTGCTTTACCGCCACTTGACAGGCCAGACGCATACCATCACGAATCTCGCCTTGGGTAAAATGACTTTCTTCGGTTGGTAAAATATCGCCACCACCAGAGATGACTTTACAGCGACATTGACCGCATGAACCACCACCGCCACAGGCACTGGATAGAAAAATTCCTTCGCCTGCTAAGGTTTGCAGGAGTTTACCACCTGCCTCAACTGAAATGCTGTTTTCGGAGTTTTCGTTGATATTGATATTGACATTGCCTGTGTTTACCAATTTGGCACGAGCCATCAGGATAACCACTACTAGGCTCATGATGATGGCGACAAACATACCTACGCCACCGAATAATAAACCAAATTCCATAAATCCCCCTTATAATGACATACCGCCAAAGCTCATAAAGCCTAACGCCATAAGCCCTGCGGTAATAAAGGTAATGCCAATGCCACGAAGTGGTGCGGGCACATCGGAGTATTTGAGCTTTTCGCGGATACCTGCCATGGCTGTAATCGCAAGTGCCCAACCAAGCCCTGAACTAAACCCATATACGGCTGACTCAGCAAAGTTATAATCTCTTTCCACCATAAACAGCACGCCACCCATGATTGCACAGTTTACTGTGATTAGAGGTAGAAAAATGCCTAGGGCGTTATAAAGTGTTGGCATGAATTTGTCCATGAACATTTCTAAGACCTGTACTACTGCTGCAATCAGAGCAATATAAGACAAAAATCCTAAAAATGACAAATCAGTTTCAGCAAAGCCTGCCCACGCCAACGCACCATCTTTTAGCAAATATTGATACAGTAGGTTGTTTAGGGGTACGGTAATTGCCATCACGAAGGTAACGGCAATGCCAAGACCTAAGGCGGTTGAGACTTTTTTGGATACGGCAATAAAAGTACACATACCAAAAAAGTATGCCAGTGCCATGTTTTGAATGAACACTGAGGTGATGAATAAACTCACATAGTCCATTAGTGTCCTCCCTTAGAGTTTGGCTTGATGACAAATTCAGCTGGCTCTTGTAGATTCTTGTTTTTCATACGCAAAAGAGCGATGAATAAAGCAATCACAAAGAATGCAGATGGTGGCAGTAGTAATAGACCATTTGGCACATACCAACCACCATCACTCACTTTTTGGAGAATTTGAATGTCAAAGAGTGAACCGTTACCAAAAAATTCACGAATCACCGCCACCAAAAACAGCAGAACCGAATAGCCCAAACCATTGCCAAAACCGTCCAAAAAGCTTGGTACAGGTGGGTTACTCATGGCAAATGCTTCGGCACGCCCCATGACGATACAGTTGGTAATAATGAGTCCAATAAATACTGATAATGATTTACTGACATCGTAAACGACTGCTTTTAGTACTTGGTCTACAACAATAACAAGACTTGCAATCACCACCATTTGAACAATAATACGAATTGATGATGGGATTTTGTTTCTTAGTAATGAAATAAAAAAACTAGAAAAAGCCGTAACCAAAGTTAAGGCGACGCCCATCACAAGAGCATTTTTGATACTAATTGTTACTGCCAGAGCAGAGCAAATGCCCAGAACTTGTACGGCAATGGGGTTATTCTGGATAATTGGACTGATCAGAATTTTTTTGTTATCAGACATCTTAACTCTCCTTGCTTTGGCGTAGATTGTCTAAAAATGGCTTATACGCTTGCTCAGACAACCAAAACTGAATCATGTTATTGACCCCAGCACTTGTCAAGGTTGCTCCTGTGATGCCATCTACATAGTTGGGTGTGGGCTTGGGGGTGCCAGATTTAACCACACCTGTAACAATTTTATCGCCGTCATAGGCTTGTTTACCCACCCAAGTGGCACGCCATTTTGGTGTTTCAATGAGAGCACCTAAACCTGGCGTTTCTTTGTGCTGATAAAACGAAATGCCTTCGATGGTATTAATGTCGGATTTTAGGGTTAAGAAACCATAAATTTGCCCCCAAAGACCATTACCGTTAATGGGTAGGACAACATTTTTTAATTTGCCATGCTCATCATTGATGATAAAAACTTTCAAATATTTAGGCAGCGTGCCAATTTGAGCAGGGTCTTTATCAAGGACAATTTGGGTTGCTGTGTCTTTTTTGGCTTTTTCCACATCGTACGCACCCACATCACTAATGCCTGCGGATTTTAGTTCATCATCACTGACAAACTGCCCTGTTTTGGTATCAATGAGTTTGGTTTCTACATTTTCAAACAATTTGGCGACTTGACTTTCGTCATCTTTGGCAGGGTCAAATAGGTTGGCTGCCATCAGAATGTTTTTATTGCGGTCAAGTTCAATATTAGCAAGCTGTTTGGGTTTCATGCTAATTGCTGCGGCCGATACCAATACTGAGCAAACCAAGCACAGAATCAGAGCAGTCGCTAAGGTTGTTATATTGCTACTTTTGGCTGACATGAGCTAATCTCCGTGCATTTTGGCGTTTGATGTTAGCCTGTTTGACAAAGTAGTCAAACAATGGGGCGAACAAGTTGGCAAATAAGATTGCAAGCATGATGCCTTCTGGGAAAGCGGGGTTTACCACACGAATGACAACGGTCATAAAGCCAATGAGTAAACCATAGCACCAGCGACCCTTATTGGTGTGGGCGGCTGATACAGGGTCGGTCGCCATAAATACCGCACCAAACATAAATCCGCCGATAACTAAGTGCCAATGTGGTGCTAGGCTCATCATTGGGTTGTTACCACCAATCATGTTGAAAATGAAGGCGGTTGCCACAAGACCGATGATAGACCCTGCAATCACACGCCAGCTGGCGATTTTGGTATACATGAGTACTGCACCACCAATCAAGATGGCCAAAGTAGACACCTCACCAATGGATCCTTGCATATTACCTAAAAATGCATCTGCCCAACTGATGGCTTGACCGTAGGCATTGCTAAACTGCTCAGGAGTTATGCCTGCGGCGGCCTGACCTAGTGGTGTTGCACCAGAAAAACCATCAACGGCCGTCCATACCGCATCGCCAGACATGGAGATGGGATAAGCAAAGTATAAGAACGCACGACCTGCAAGAGCGGGGTTTAGGAAGTTTTTGCCTGTACCACCGAAGACTTCTTTTGCCACAACAACACCAAAACTGATGCCAAGAGCAACTTGCCAAAGTGGCGTGTCTGGTGGTAGCGATAGGGCAAATAGTACTGATGTTACAAAGAATCCCTCGTTCACTTCATGACCACGAACCACCGCAAAGATGATTTCCCATAAGATACCCACGGCGAAGGTTACGGCATAAATCGGTAAAAATTGCATTGCACCATAGACAAAACAAGCCCAGATACTGTTTGGGTCATAGCCTGCTGAATTGGTGATGATGGTACGCCAGCCCTCAGGAGTAATGCCTGATTGTGTAATAAAGGTCAATGCCTGAAAGCCAACATTATACATACCCCAAAACATTGCAGGGAAAGTGCACAGCCATACAGTAATCATGATTCTTTTTAGGTCAATGCCATCACGGACATGGGAGGCACTGTAAGTTTGAGAGCTTGGCTGACGGAAGAAGGTGTCAAACATCTCAAAAATGGCGTAATATTTTTCATATTTTCCGCCTTTGGTAAAGGACGGCTCTATACGGTCAAAGATATTGTGAATGAATTTCATCGTTTAGCCTTCCTGCTCAATACGGGTCAAGTTATCACGCAAAATGTCACCAAATTCATACTTGCCAGGCGAGATGAAGGTGCAAAGTGCCAAGTCTTCTTCATCAAGTTCAAGTGCACCCAGCTCTACCGCCTCAACAATATCCCCTACAATAAGCGAGCGTAGTAGCTGGGTTGGTAGGTAGTCTTGTGGCATGATGTTTTCAAATGAACCAATCGGTACCATTGCACGAGGCGAGCCATTGGTGGTGGTGGTAAAATCGTATTTTTTACCGAAGAATTGAGAAATATAGATTGGTAAAAATGAAAAGCGATTAGCGCCAGGGGTGAAAAAGTGTAAGGCAGGGCGTTCACGACCTTCAGCAAGTACTGATACTTGGTTGTGAAACCGACCTAAGTAAGCGATTTTACCATCTGCCTTGCGACCTGACAGTACCGAACCTGAGATGATGCGGTTGTCATCACCTTTAAGCTCGCCTGCGGTCAGTTCAGTTAGGTCTGCACCACGGACGGTACGCACTAAGCGTGGATTGCTGACTGCAGGTCCTGCCAAGCTGATGATGCGGTCGGTGTAGATACGACCTGTGGTAAATAGTTTGCCAATTGCTATCACATCTTGGTAACCAATGGCCCATACTTGTGTGCCACGGGCCAATGGGTGTAAAAAATGAATGTGTGTGCCTGCATTGCCTGCTGGGTGCTTACCTGTAAAGCCGTGATACTCAGTGCTATTACCAACTGCTAGATTGGTTGCTTTGGTAGGAGCGATTGAACCATGGCACACAAAAGTTTTTGGCGATAAGGTTGAAAGGATCGCCAAGCCATCATTGAATGCGTCAATGTGTTCGCTGATGATTTCGGTGGCATCAGCACATAATGGATTGGTGTCGGTTGCTGTTACAAAGATGGCAGAAGGTATGCTGTCAATTTCTGGTGTACGACTGAACGGACGCGTACGAAATGCTGTCCATTCGCCAGAAGCCACCAATTGCTGTTTGACAGTCTCACGGTCAATTGCCGCCAAATCTTGTGATAGATAAGCATTAAAGGTGACTTCATTGTCAGACTGATGATTGGCAGTGATGACGATGCTCTCAAATACTCGGCGTTCACCACGATTGATGGCAGCGATTTGACCACTGACAGGGGCGGTATATTTAACACCCGCACGCTTTTTGTCCTCAAACAACACTTGTCCTTTAGCAACGATGTCGCCTTCCTTGATACTCATGGTCGGACGCATACCGATATAGTCATAGCCAATGATGGCGACCTGAGTTGGCGTGTGTTCGCTAATCTGTTTGGTGGGTTCACCTGTGATGGGTAAATCCAAACCTTTTTTGATGGTAATCATAAGCGGATACTTAAATTAAGACCAAAACACACCAGCACGGGCAAACCCAAAAAATATCGTGGCTACCGCAAGCGGCTGGCTACCAAATTTCCCAAAAACATCCAAAACTTACTGGCGTGGCAAAAACCTACTGGCAAGTTGCTTTTGTCCAAAGGGATATGCGTTAAGAAGATGTGGCTTTGTTACAAAGTAACAAAAACTTTACCAAAACGACTTAACGCATACAATAAACCTTTAAATTATACGCTATTTTATCAAAAAATTACAGAGTTTTCGGTAAAAAACTGTTCAAAAAATAACTTAAATTCATGATAATAAATGATTTTTTAAATAGTAATCATGTTTTTGTGTAAATTTTGAAAAATGTTACCAAATTTTATGGTTATTTTGTTAAAATCAGTGTCATTCATGTTTGGTTGTGTTTTTATTTTTTTTAAGGTGCAAAATGTCAATGTTGATAATTCCTGCCATTGATTTAAAAGATGGCAAATGCGTACGCTTAAAACAAGGGCGTATGGAAGATGATACGGTATTTAGCGATGATCCAGTGGCCATGGCAACAAAGTGGGTTGATCAAGGTGCAAGACGACTGCACTTGGTGGATTTGAATGGTGCATTTGATGGTGTGCCTGTGCATAAAGAGGTGGTTACCTCAATCGCCAAAGCACATCCAAATTTACCAATTCAGCTTGGTGGTGGTGTGCGTCGCCTAAGCACCATTGAGCATTACTTAGATGCAGGGTTAAATTATATCATCATCGGTACTAAGGCACTTGAGAATCCTGAATTTGTTGATCAGGCTTGTCAAGAATTTGCAGGGCATATCATCGTAGGTATTGATGCCAAAAATGGTTTTGTGGCAACACATGGCTGGGCGAATGTAACAGACATTCGTGCCACCGACCTTGCCAAGCGTTTTGCTGATGCTGGCGTGTCGTCCATCGTTTATACTGACATCGCCAAAGATGGTATGATGGCTGGTGTGAATATTGATGAGACCGTAAACCTTGCCAAGGCGTGCGGTCTGCCTGTCATTGCCTCTGGTGGCGTAACCAACATGACAGACATCGAGCAATTAAAACCGTACAGTGAGTATTTGCTTGGAGCAATCACAGGTCGTGCCATCTATGAAGGAACGCTGGATTTGTCGGTAGCACAAGCTTTTTTAGATGAGTGATTTTTTGGTTTATAAAAAAAAGGGGTATGTACCCCCCCTTTTTTTTTAGGCTATTTTGAAATTATTTTTTCTTTTTTGATTTTTTTGTCTTAATCGGTTTTGTTGGGGCGTCACTGGGCTTGGTAATGAGTGCAAAATCCACTTGCAACAAATCCATATTGACCCCAGCGACCTTAATCAGCACTTGCTCGCCAAGCTTGAACACCGAACCACGCTCACCGATCAAGGACTGTTCTCGCTCATCATACTCAAAATATTCTTGACCAAGATTTGAGATGTGAATCAGACCATCGATGAATAAATCGTTGAGTGTGATGAACAGACCAAAGCTTGTTACGGTGGTGATCGTCCCCATGAACTCATTGCCCAAATGTCGTTGCATATAGTGGCATTTTAGCCATGTTTCAACATGACGGCTTGCTACTTCTGCTCTGCGTTCGGTGGTGGAGGTTTGTTCACCTGCTTCGTCTAGGTTTTTATAGATTGGTGTTTTAGCTTTGCTGTTTAATACCTTATCTTTAATCGCACGATGCAACATAAGGTCTGGGTATCTTCGTATCGGACTGGTAAAGTGGCTATATTCATCATACGCTAAGCCAAAATGACCAATATTATCAGGGCTGTAATTGGCCTGCATCATCGACCGAAGTAGCATGGAGTGAATACTTTGGGTGTCTGGTCTTCCTTCGGTTGCCTTGATGATGCGTTGATAGTCGGTGTGTGCTGGACTTTCATTTGGGAAAGACAATCCGAATGATTTGACATATTCAGACAGTCTGCCTGCTTTTTCATCAGATGGCTTATCATGATTGCGATACAGTACTGGTAATTCATGCTTAATGGCGAAGTTGGCAGCACAAGTATTGGCAAGTAGCATCATCTCTTCAATCAGCTTATGAGCATCGCCACGAGTGCGTTTTTTGATGTCTTTAATGTCGCCATCTTCTCCAAACTCAATATAGCTCTCAGAAGTTTCAAAGGCCATCGCACCACGCTCTTCTCGTTTTTTATCTAGGATTTGATAAAGCTGATACAGTGTATCCACCGATTTACACACCTCGGCATTTTTAACCAAATCATCGGGCAGGGTTTGATTTGTTGGGTCGTCAAAATAAGCATTTACCTGATTGTAAGTCAGGCGAGCTTTTGAGTGCATGACGGCAGGATAAAATTCATAGCCTGTCACTTTGCCTGCTTTAGATAGCTTGATATCTGCCACCATACACAATCTATCAAGCTTTGGATTAAGTGAGCAAAGTCCGTTAGATAGCACTTCTGGTAACATGGGTATGACACGATGCGGAAAGTACACGCTTGTACCTCGCTCATAGGCATCCACATCAAGTGGTGAATTTGGTGTTACATAATGACTAACATCAGCGATGGCAACCACCACTCGGTAATTACCACCTGCACGCTTGCTGGCAAAGACTGCATCATCAAAGTCTCTGGCGTCTTCACCATCAATGGTGATGAGTGGTAAATCACGCAAATCCACACGACCCTGAAAGTCCTGATTGTTTGGCTCGTTATAGGCACTGGCCTGTGCTATTGTGGCATGACTAAATTCATGTGGAATGCCATGATTGATGAGCGTAGTTTCAATGATCAGCTCTCGGTCATTAAGATTGGTTAAAAGTTCGGTAATCTTGCCTGTGGCATATTCTTGGTAGGTTGGCATATCAATGATGGCAACTTTAACAGAATCTCCCTCAACTGCCCCAAAGGCAGTAATGTTGTCATCACTGACTGTAATCGGCTGGTGGGCATTTGCCCCTGAGAGCTGAACAAAATAACCCTCATCATCTTGTTTGACTGTACCGATGAATTCGGTGTTTGCTCGGTCGATGATGTTTTGAATGCGAGCCTCAGATTTACCCTTAAATTCTGTCGCTAAGGCCTCTACTGTATCTCCGTCAAAGACCACACGCATTTGCTTTTCATGAATAAATAAATCTGGCATGTCATCAAGCAAAACAAAACCAAAGCCTTTGGCATTTGCCGATACCTTACCAATCACGGTAGTTGGTGATGGAGCAATGCTAAAATGAATGCCATCTGTGCGTTCTAGTTGATTGTCTCTTAGCATGGCTTTTAGGCGGTTGTTTAGAGCAAAAAATCTGTCCTCGTCGCTCAAAATCTCAAAATGCAGACCTAGGCTCTCTGCTGTTGCTGCCTCACCATGATTGTTCATCTTAGCGACAGTTTGTAAGATAAGCAGGCGAGATGGAATGGGATTGGTGTATTTATTCGCTTCATTGTGAGCGTTTGGATCGTTCCATGTGGAGATGGCTTGTTTTGTCATGAGCTTTCTCTTAGTTTTTTTTATAAGTATGCTGGGTTAAAGTATCATTTGGAGGCTGGTTTGCCTTTATCAGGTGTTTTGATGGATTTTTATGGTTGGGTGCAGACAAAAATAAATCATATCAAAACTTTTGTCAAAAATTGAGATTTTAGGTTATCATATCATATTTTTATGTGATTTTTGCGTGTAAATTTTATGACCAGTATATTTTGGATTGATGATGCACGCCGAGCCGAGCAAGAGGGCTATGTCAGCCAAATTGCAGCCATTGAAAAAGAGCTGTTTTATGATGCTTGGGACGGCATGGCGGTCTATTCTTTGTTGACCCAGTTTGGTGTTGGGCTGATTGTGGCTAAAATTGATGATAAAGTGGTGGGGTATTGCATTTATCAAATCATGTTTGAGCTGGCGGAGATTTTACGCATTGCTACCGATTCTGATTTTCAAAAGCAAGGTATTGCCACAAGCTTGATGAATGAATTTTTAAAAACCTGTCAGCTTAAAAAAGCCGAACGAGCGTTATTAGAAGTGCGGGCGGATAATTATTTGGCAATTGATTTTTATCATAAGTACGGTTTTTATCAAATTGATGCAAGAAAAGGATATTATAAAGATGATTTGGGTAAAATGGACGCACTGATTTTACAAAAAGATTTGTAAAAAAATGGTTTTTGTTTTATTGATTTGGCTTTATTTGATGCTGGTTTAGTCTATATTGATATTGATGCGAATAAAAGCAAGGTAGATCTCCTTGCTTTTTGTTTCATACAAAAACTTGGTATCACTTTTTCTTGGCAGGTCCAAGTAGCATACCCATCTGGCGACCTTCAACTTTTGGAGGCTGTTCAACACTGGCGACTTCTTCGGTGTCTTTGATGATGCGTTCAAGTTGGGCTTTGCCGATTTCTTGGTGTGCCATCTCACGACCACGAAAACGGATAGCAACTTTAACTTTATCTTTATCTTCCAAAAACTCCATGATTTTACGCAGTTTAACTTGATAATCTGCTTCTTCTGTACCAGGACGAAGTTTGATTTCTTTAACCTGAGTTTGTTTTTGGTTCTTTTTGGCTTCTTTGGCTTTTTGTTTTTGGTCGTACAAATAGCGTTTGTAATCCATAATTTTGCAAACTGGCGGTTTTGCGTCAGCGACAATCTCCACCAAGTCAAGGCCAGCATTGGTAGCGGCTTGTAAGGCGTTATTTAGGCTGACAACACCAAGCTGTTCGCCATCTTCTTTTACCAGACGAACTTCCTTTGCACGAATTTCTTCGTTAATATTTAAACGGTTTGACGGTTTAATGATCATTACTCCAAGAATACAAAATTGATTTTATTGTACTTGAAAGTATTGGGGATTTCAAGCATTTTTATGATGTTAAGCTTGTCAGTTGATGATCAATTAATAGTTAATTGGTGGCCAGATGTATTTTTATGTGCTTTGACCAGATTTCTTTTTATTTTTTTATCATCGTTCATCATTGCATTGACTGATTGCAATCATGATTTGATTGGTAACTGGTTGATGCAAAGCGATGAACACAAAGTGATGAAAATGATGAGAGATGTCATGGTGGCAAAATACTCATTTAAAAAATCATCAAAATCATGCTATAATAAGGCAATTTTTTCATTTTTGAGTTTTGAGATAGTCATATGTCAATCATGCTAAACCAACGCCATAATGCCAATGCCATTCGTATTCTTGCTATGGATGCAGTCCAAAAAGCCAACTCTGGACACCCAGGTGCACCGATGGGCATGGCGGATATTGCCGAAGTAGTATGGCGTGAGTTTTTAAATCATAACCCAGCTAATGCCAAATGGGTAAATCGTGACCGTTTTGTTTTATCAAATGGTCATGGCTCTATGTTGCTGTACGCTTTGCTACACTTAACTGGCTATGATTTATCGATTGACGATATTAAGAATTTTCGTCAATTACACGCCAAGACAGCAGGGCATCCAGAGCACGGCTATGCTGATGGCATTGAAACCACCACAGGCCCATTGGGTCAGGGTATTGCCAATGCGGTGGGTTTTGCACTTGCTGAGAAGACTTTGGCGGGTCAATTTAATAAACCTGACCATGCCATTATCGATCATCATACTTATTGTTTTTTGGGTGATGGTTGTTTGATGGAAGGTATCAGCCATGAAGCGTGTTCGCTTGCTGGTACTTTGGGTCTTGGTAAGCTGATTGCTTATTATGATGATAACGGCATTTCTATTGATGGCGAGGTTGAGGGTTGGTTTTCAGATGATACCGCCAAGCGTTTTGAAAGCTACAACTGGCAGGTGATCAAGATTGATGGTCATGACGCTGATGCCATTCGTCAGGCAACCATTGACGCAAAAAATGAAACCACTCGTCCTACCATCATCATCTGCAAAACTGTGATAGGTTTGGGTAGTCCAAATAAGCAAGGCAAAGAGGACAGTCATGGTGCACCGCTGGGTGTAGATGAGATTGCCCTAGCTCGTACGGCATTGGGGTGGGGCAGTGCCAATGCCTTTGAAATTCCTGACGACATCTATGCTGCGTGGAATGCCAAAGAAAAAGGCGAACAACTGGAAAATGCGTGGAATGCCAAGTTTGATGAGTATAAAAAAGCTTACCCAAAAGAAGCGGCAGAACTAGAACGCCGATTGTCTGGAAATTTACCAGAAGACTTTAATCAAAAAGCAAACGAGTTTATCGAGGCCTGCCACAAAAAAGGCGAAACGATTGCCACTCGTAAGGCAAGCCAAAATACCATTGCAGCATTTGCCCCACTACTGCCAGAGATTTTAGGGGGGTCGGCTGATTTGGCAGGCTCCAACTTGACGCTATGGAAAGATGCTAAAGGCGTGCAAAATCATGCAGATGGCAACTATGTACACTATGGCGTGCGTGAATTTGGTATGACTGCCATCGCCAATGGCGTGGCTTTACATGGTGGGTTTATCCCTTATACGGCCACATTCTTGATGTTTATGGAATATGCTCGTAATGCTGTGCGTATGTCGGCACTCATGAAGCAGCGTGTCATCAATGTCTATACACATGACTCCATTGGTCTTGGGGAAGATGGCCCAACCCATCAGCCTGTGGAGCAAATTGCAAGTTTACGCCAAACGCCAAATCACTTCACATGGCGTCCGTGTGATACAGTAGAAACAGCAGTGGCATGGAAGATTGCCCTACAAACCACTGATGCACCAACATCACTCATTTTATCTCGTCAAAACTTACCGCACCAAGCTCGTACAGATGGGCAGCTTGCCTTGATTGAAAAAGGAGCTTATGTTCTTGCCCAAGAGCAAGGCGAGTTACAGGCCATCATCATCGCCACAGGTTCCGAAGTAGCACTTGCAATGAGTGCATACAATGTTTTGAGTGAGCAGGGTGTGGGCGTGCGTGTGGTATCCATGCCATGTGCTGAAATTTTTGTCAAGCAAAGCAAAGATTATGTAGAAAGCGTTCTGCCAAGCAATATCCGTAGCCGAGTGGCAGTAGAAGCTGGCATTGTGGATTATTGGTATAAGTTTGTCGGTCTTGATGGTAAGGTCGTTGGCATGACAAGCTTTGGTGAGTCTGCCCCTGCTGCAGATTTGTTCAAGCATTTTGGCATTACTGCCGATAAGGTGGTTGAAGCAGTCAAAGATATGATTTGATTGTGTTTTGGCTTGCAATAACACGCTGTGAAAATGGCGTGTTATTTTTTATGTAGATTGGCAGACTTACAAAATAAAGTCTTACAAAATGATTGATTGTCAGCAAAATGCCAGCCGTCAAAATCTTTTGTGCAGGTTATTGTTATGGGTTTTTGACGATAAAAATTTATGTGAGATATTTTTATTTTTTTTAATGTTGTTTTGTTTAAAATGCCACCACGCTTAGCATAACTTGCCCAAAAAACTTGTCTAAAAAACTTTTTGAAAACTTACCAAAGCTAACAAAACTATGCTATGCTAATGCGTTTACAATGATGAATTGATGATAAAATTTTAAAGCATATGAAGCAATATACCGCATTAAATATCTTAAAAACAGGACAAAATGTTTTCTTGACAGGGCAAGCAGGTGCAGGCAAGACCTATCTTTTAAACCAATACATCAACTATCTAAGAGCCAGAGGTATTCCTGTTGCCATCACGGCAAGTACGGGCATTGCCGCCACACATATGAATGGCATGACGATACATTCGTGGGCGGGCATGGGAATTAAAGATACTTTTAGCACTGCAGACTTCAAGCGTCTAAAATCTCGCCAAGTGGTCTATGAGCGTATCAAAGACGCCAAAGTACTTATTGTTGATGAAATTTCTATGCTTCACGCCAAACAAGTGGATTTGTTGAACGAAATTTTAAAGGTGGTTCGTGAGGATAATTCGGCATTTGGTGGTATTCAGGTCATCTTTTCTGGTGATTTCTTTCAATTGCCACCTGTGGGCAACAAAGGTGAAACAAATAAGGAAAAGTTTGCTTTTATGGCAAAGTCTTGGCTTGAAGCTAATTTTCAGGTGTGTTATTTGACTGAACAACATCGCCAGTCTGCCCAAGATGAATCTGAGCGATTTGGCGTGTCATTAAATGATGTCTTAAATCAAATCCGAGCCCAAGATGTTAGTGATGCTGCCATCAGTGCTCTTAAAGCTACTGAGCGTAATGACATTGCCATGAGTCGCACTCGCCTATACACACACAATGCCAATGTTGATGAAATCAATGACAGTGAGATTGACAAGATTGATGGCAAGACTCGTGAGTTTATAGCAACTACCTTAGGGGATAAGTCGCTGGTCGATGCCCTAAAAAAAAGCATAAGAGCACCAGATAGTCTGACTTTAAAGGTGGGGGCAAAGGTGATGTTTGTTAAGAACAACTCGCATTTGTCTGTATCAAACGGCACGCTTGGTGAAGTGGTGGATTTTGCGTCATTAGGTGATGATGAAAGCTCTTTTGGGGGTGATGCACCAATTTATCCAGTGGTGCGTCTAAATGGTGGGCGACAAGTCATCGCTGAGCCTGAGGATTGGGTTATGGAGAATAATGAAGGCGATGTATTGGCAAGTTATACCCAAGTGCCTTTGTGTTTGGCGTGGGCGATTACCATTCATAAATCCCAAGGCATGACACTAGATGCTGCTGAGATTGATTTATCTCGAACTTTTGAGATGGGGCAGGGTTATGTGGCATTATCTCGTCTTAGGTCATTAGAAGGGCTAAAACTATTGGGTTTTAACCAAAAAAGCCTACTGCTCGATGAATGGGTATTTCGTGTGGATAAACGCTTGCAAGAGCTTGCTGCTGAGCAAGAAAAGAAATTTAGCACACTAAATGCTGACACACTTGCTAAAATTCATGACACTTTTATCCATGTTTGTGATGGCATCACTCGTAAAGATGTCATTCTTGCTAATGAAAAACGCATGATTGCCGAAAAGCAGGCTATTGTTCAGCGTAAACACATCAAGGATAATGATATTAAGGCTTTAAAAGCAGAGAATAAGACAAGCCAAATTGGGCAGACTTTAAAACAAACCCAGCAACTGCTTGAAAATGGATTGGATATTGGTGAGATAGCTACCGAGCGTAGCCTTGCCATCTCAACCATTATTGGTCATATTGACCAGCTTTATAAGCAGGATAAGACCTTAAAAGTGGCACACATTCGCCCTGATGATATGATCATCAAGACTGTACAGCAGGCGTATGATGCACTAGAATCACAAGGTGAATTTACAAATGGTATCAAACTTCGTCCTATTGTGGAAATGCTAGATGGCTACGATTATAATGGCGTACGCCTTGCGTTAATTTTCATTAATAAAAAAGATGAACGAGATGACGCAAAAGAGGTGAATGATGGGCGATAAACAATCAAAACTTCGTCTGGCGATTAATGGATTTGGACGAATTGGCAGAAATGTACTGCGTGCCTTTATTAAGCGGGCAGATGAATTTGATGATATTGAAATAATCGCCATCAATGATGTGGCAGACTTTGAACTGCTTTTGCATCTATTAAAATTTGATTCTACGCATGGTAGATTATCCAGTTTGGGTGTACAAGCTACAATCATTCACCAAGAAGACAAAACTTTTTTATCTTTATCAAAAGACGATAAGTATTGGCGGATTTTATTGCTCAATCAAGCAAACCCCAGCCAGTTGCCTTGGCTGGATTTGGGCATTGATGTGGCATTGGAATGTACAGGAAAATTTCGCTCGTATTTAGATGCAGCACATCACCTGACATCAGGGGCAGGACAAGTCATTGTGGGGGCCGCTCCTTTTGATAGCGTAGATGCGAGCATTGTCATGGGTGTGAATGATGATTTGCTAAGCCGTGATCTACCCATTATTTCAAGCGTTTCTTGTACCACGCAGGCACTTGCACCGCTACTTTTTGTACTCAATGAACGCTTTGGTATTGATGGTGTGATGATGACAGAGATTCATGCTGTTACTGCCGACCAAAATGTTTTGGATCAAAATCATCGGGATTTACGCAGGGCAAGGGCTGCTAGCCACAACATCATTCCTACAACATCAAGCAGTATCAGCGCTACCGAGCGTGTGTTGCCATTTTTAAAAGGGAAAGTCAATGGGCATTCTATTAGAGTACCCACCATTAATGTGGCGGCAATTGATGTGAATATTGCTTTTGGACAGTCTGTAAATGTGGAAATGGTGGCAGATTTTTTAAGACAAGTCAGTCAAGACAGTCTCGTTGGTATTATGGGTTATACCGATGAACCGCTTGTTTCTAGTGATTTTGTTGGTGATTCTCATTCGCTTGTCATTGATGGTGGGCAAATCATGCAGGCAAATGGGCAAATTAAGGTTTTTGCATGGTATGATAATGAGTGGGGCTATGCCAACCGTTTGCTTGATATGTGCTTGGCATTGACAAGGTGCTGATTTTAAAATCAAACTTGTGTTTAATAGGTAAAAAAATAGGCTTAATATATTAAGCCTATTTTTTTATAACTTTGGCGATGAAAATTGATTAAAATTTTGCCAAAATCTCATCAAGGCTTAGCATGATTTTTTCGCCATTGGTGCGTTTGACATATTCGTATTTTTCTTCAGCGAGGTTTCTTTCGGATACAACGATACGATGCGGAATACCAATGAGTTCGAGATCGGCAAATTTTACACCAGGACGCTCATCTCGATCATCTAGCAATACATTAACCCCTTTATCTTTTAGGGTTTGGTACAGTTCTTCTGCTTTTGTCTCAGCGGAGCCATCTTTTGAACGCATTGGCACAATAGCAACAGTGAATGGTGCGATGTTATCATTAGGGTTTGGTGTGTCTGCCCAAATGATGCCATTTTCATCATGATTTTGTTCTATGGCGGCAGCAATAATGCGACTTACGCCGATGCCATAACAACCCATCATTAGGGTAACAGGCTTACCTTCTTTGCCCAATACCTTGCAGCCTAATGCATCAGAGTATTTATCGCCAAGCTGGAAAATATGCCCAACCTCAATGCCTCGTTTGATGGAAATCACGCCTTGACCATCTGGGCTGATGTCGCCATTAACAACATTGCGAATGTCAACGATACTTGTAATTTTGGCATCTCTTTCCCAGTTCATACCGACAGTATGCTTGTCTGCTGTATTGGCACCACAGACAAAGTCAGACAATGCAGCAGCACTGCGGTCAACAAACACAGGAATGCCATGTTGTTCTAGGTCTACGCTGATATAGCCTTTGATGAGGCCTGCGTCTTTTATTTCTTCTTCGGTGGCCATGGTAAAAGGAGTGTGAACCTCATTGATTTTCTCAGCTTTGATTTCATTGAGTTCGTGGTCACCACGCAGAACTAGGGCAACCAATTTTGGCATTTGAGGATTGTCTTTTGAATATGAGCCTTTGACGATGAGCGTTTTTACTGTGCAAGACAATGGAATATCTAGGTGCTTGGCGACCTCTTCGCAAGTTGGCATATTTGGCGTATCAACATCATGACGCTCTTGGGCTGGGGCTTTACGCTCATCTGTGCAAATGGCTTCGGCAAGCTCAATATTGGCGGCAAAATCTGATCCGCTAGAAAAAGCGATGTCATCTTCTCCGCTGTCGGCCAACACATGAAATTCATGACTGGCAAAACCACCAATGGAGCCAGTATCTGCTTGCACTGCACGGAAATTGAGCCCCAATCTGGTAAAGATTCGGCTGTATGCGTCGTGCATATCTTGGTAGGTTTTTGCCAGACTTTCTTTATCAATATGAAAAGAATAAGCATCTTTCATGGTAAATTCTCTGGCACGCATTACCCCAAAGCGTGGGCGAATTTCGTCACGAAATTTGGTTTGAATTTGATAATAAGTGGTTGGTAGTTGTTTGTAACTCTTTAATTCATTGCGAGCAATATCAGTAATGACTTCTTCGTGTGTAGGTCCTAGTACGAAATCACGACCATGGCGGTCTTTAAAGCGTAGTAATTCTGCGCCATAATCTTCCCAACGACCAGATTCTTGCCACAGTTCGGCAGGCTGAGTTACAGGCATGAGCAGTTCTTGGGCGTTAATGCCTTCCATCTCTTCACGAACGATTTTTTCTACTCGTTTTAGCACTCTTAAGCCTGCTGGCATCCACACATACAATCCTGAGGCAAGTTTACGAATGAGGCCTGCTCGCACCATCAGCTGGCTAGATACGATGTCGGCATCGCTTGGCGTTTCTTTTAAGGTGGCAAAGGTAAATTGACTGGCTTTCATAACAACCCTTAATAAAAATAAAACGAGAAATACGCTATATTAAGGCAATATTCACCACTTGTGCAACTTAAATTTTAAAATTTTTGAAAAAATTTACTCATCATCTTGGTTTTGTGTTACATTTCTTATATCTTATAAAATCTTAAAAATAAATATTAGGGGGCGATAATGGCGACTGGTTCTCAATTTTCTTTCTTTCGGGCGGTGCTTTTGATGGTTTTGCTGATGGCGATAGGCATATTTGGCAAAGTGCTTTATGACAAGTCGAACACTTCGCAGGTGCAAGCAATCACTCGTGAGGGCGTGATTACTGATATTCAAAAGCTTGCTCGTCTACAGTCGGTGGCCTTTGGGGTGGATACCATCATTACAGCAAACAAGGTAGGTACTTGGCAAAAACTTTGGCAAGATAAACAAAAAGGGTTGTTTGTGGCACATGGGCGAGTGCTGGCAGGGGTTGATTTATCAAAACTTACCCCTGAAATGGTGCAAGTTATCCAAAAACAAGATGTTAATGATGAACCTGTTACACATATCACCATTAGCGTGCCACCATCAGAGGTGTTTGAGGTATATTTGGATGATTTAGGGGTCTATGATTGGCAAACTGGGCTGTTTGGTATGGCAGATAATGACCCAAAGATTTTAAGTGAAGCACAAGCTTCTGCCAAAATCGAAGTGTTAAAAAAAGCTTGCCAAGGTGGCATCATGACGATGGCGGCCAGTAATGCTGCCGAACAAATTAAGGGTTTATTCGTGCTAACAGGGGCAACGGTCGATGTTGTGAGTCAGGGTGCAGGGGCGTGCCAATTGGTTAGATGATGAAAAGCGAGAATAAAATGCAAATAAAATTTTGTGGATTAACCAACCAAAGCGATATTGAAGTTGCTACACAGCTTGGCGTATCTGCTGTTGGTTTGGTGTTTTACCCAAAAAGCCCACGCTATATTGATTGTGATAAAGCGGTTGTATTGTGTCAAAAAATCCCTGCCTTTACCACGATTGTTGCCCTTGTGGTGAATATGGCACAAACAAAACTTACTCAACTGGCAAATCAAGTTAAATTTGACATTATTCAATTTCACGGCGATGAAACCGCAGATGAGTGCCAAAAGCTTGCCAATATGATAAATAAACGCTGGATAAAAGCCATTCGTGTTAAGCCTTGTGATGATAGCGACAGTATTTTAAATCAAATCCAAGCATTGACAGATTGTGGGGCAAGTGGCGTGATTTTGGATACTTTTAACGACAAAACCTTTGGCGGTACAGGGCAAAGGTTTGATTGGGATAAAATCCCTGACAATTCGCCATTGCCTATTTATTTGGCAGGCGGACTAAATTCTAATAACATTGGCGATGTTGTGGGTAATCAAATTTTAATGAGCAAAATAGCAGGCGTTGATGTGAGTGGGGGTATTGAAAGGGAAAGGGGGGTGAAGTGTGCGGTTAAAATGGGTGGGTTTATGGAGAGTTTGAGAAAATTATGACAACTCATAATTTTATAGTAACAAAAGACATTGATAAAATGTTAAAATGCCTAAATTATCATTCAAATTGGTTGGATTTTGGATTTTTAACGCCCCAATTATTGACATTGCAATTTGAAAAATTTCATCAAGGCGATGATAAAAATACAGAACATTTTCGTTATGGTTGTTTTTTAAGTTTTATTCAAAAACATCAAAATTTTAGCGATTTACAAATTGAGCAATTCATTATATTGGCACAACAAGATGATGATAACCTTATGGCAGGTTCATCATTAAAAATGCTGTTTGAATGTGGAAAAATAACATCAAAACAATATGAGTTTTTAAAGAAAGAATTGCTTAATTTTGGTGATTGGGCGGTTAAATTGATTGAGCAACATCGCTTAATAAATGCTTTGTCATCAAATATTTTAACTGCTGAATTACTAAAAGAATGTTTTGATTTTTCTAAAAATTATCAAACAAATGTTTTATTTCAAATTATTATTGACAAGACAAGCGATAAAGATATTTTGAAAAAATTCACAACAGATGATTTTGGTAAAAAAATTAGAAATTTAGCTAAACAAAAATTCAAGCAATTACAGCGTATTGAGAATTCTATGTAATTTTTTAAAGATTAAATAAGGAAAAACTTATGAACATTCTAATCACAGGCGTAACATCAGGCTTTGGCTTGGCAATGGCAAAACGCCTTATCAAAGACAACCACACCGTTATCGGTACAGGCAGACGTGCCGATAAACTTAGCGATATTAAAGATGAATTGGGCGAGCAGATTATCCCTTTGTGTTTTGATATTGGTAACTTAGATGATACCAAATCCGCCTTAGATAGCCTTGATAAAGCGTTATTAAATAATATTGATGTGCTTATCAATAACGCAGGATTGGCACTTGGTTTAGAAAGTGCTGACAAAGCAGATATTAGCGATTGGCAAGCAATGATAAATACCAATATCACAGGGCTTGTTAGTATAACCAACTTGGTTTTGCCAAAAATGGTTGCCAAAAACAGCGGACTTGTGATTAATATCGGCTCAACCGCAGGCAATTATCCGTATTTTGGGGCGAATATTTATGGGGCGAGTAAGGCATTTGTTAAGCAGTTTAGTTTAAATTTGCGTGCTGATTTGATTGGTAAAAATATCCGTGTTACCAATATAGAACCAGGGCTTTGTGGTGGTACAGAATTTAGCCATATCCGCTTTAAAGGCGATGACGAAAAAGCAAAAAAACTGTACGAAAAAGTGGATTATATCCGCCCAGAAGACATTGCCGATATGGTAAGTTATGTCATTAATCTACCGCCCCATATTAATATTAACCGACTAGAAGTAATGCCTGTGGCACAGACTTTTGCAGGTCTTACGGTGGTTCGTGATTTGTAAGGAGTAAATAATGGAAACTGTAACTTTTACCGCAGACAAACATACCATTCAGGCTTTAATTGATTTTGTAAATGTGTTTAAAAATCAAAACATTCAAATTGACACAAGTCTAAAACCAAAAATCAGCAATCGCCAAAAGCAAATGGGTATATTCTCTGATTATCAAGTAGACCCTGCTTTTTATGAACCTTTGGATAAAGATGAATTGGGTAAATGGTAAATCAAATGACCAAACGATATTTATTGGATACACATACTTTACTTTGGTATTATACAGAACCAACAAGTTTATCCAAAAAAAGCAACCAAAATATTAATCAATGATGACAATGAAATATTTGTCAGTTCGGCAAGTGTTTGGGAGATGGCAACCAAGCATAGAAAAGGAAAGTTGGGCAAAGCCGAAAAGGTATTGGCAAATTTTGAAAGGTTGATTGACGATTGTGATTTTAAGCATTTGCCTGTTAATTGGCAACACGCAAAATTATCAGGCGAATACGCCTTAAAACATTCAGATCCATTTGATAGAATGTTGTCCGCTCAAGCTCAAATTGAAAATTTAACATTAATCAGTTGTGATAATGAAATAATGGCATTTCCAATTGATGTTATTTGGTGAAAAATTAAAGGAAAATCCCTATGACAGACTACACCCAATTCCCAAACACCACAGGGCATTTTGGTATACACGGTGGACGCTTTGTGTCCGAGACATTGATGAGTGCGTTAGAAGAGCTAGAACGCATTTATTTATCGGTCAAAAATAACCCAGAATTTTGGGCAGAATATAATGATGATTTGGTGAATTATGTGGGTCGTCCCACGCCTTTGTATTTTGCCAAACGCTTAACAGCAAAGACAGGCGGTGCAAAAATTTATCTTAAACGAGAAGATTTAAACCACACAGGGGCTCACAAAGTTAATAATACCATTGGACAGGCACTACTTGCCAAACTTGTCGGTAAAAGGCGTATCATCGCTGAGACAGGGGCAGGGCAACACGGCGTGGCAACCGCTACGATTGCGGCACGGCTTGGGCTAGAATGTGTGGTCTATATGGGGGCGGACGATGTAGAACGCCAAAAAATGAATGTTTATCGTATGAAACTTTTGGGGGCAACAGTCGTGCCTGTAACAAGTGGTTCTCGCACACTAAAAGATGCGATGAATGAAGCGATGCGAGACTGGGTAACCAATGTGGACGACACTTATTATGTGATTGGCACGGTGGCAGGCCCGCACCCTTATCCGCTTTTGGTGCGAGATTTTCAAGCGATTATTGGGCGTGAAGCCAAAATACAACATCTTGAAAAAGAAGATAAATTACCCGATGCGTTGGTGGCGTGTGTCGGCGGTGGCTCAAATGCAATGGGGCTATTTTATGAGTTTTTGAACGATAAAGATGTGCAGATGTATGGCGTGGAAGCAGGTGGCTGTGGTGTGGCGACTGGCAAGCATTCTGCACCTTTGAATGCAGGAAAAGTGGGCGTACTCCACGGTAATCGCACCTATCTTATGGCGGACGATGACGGACAAATCATAGAAACGCACAGCATATCAGCAGGGCTTGACTACCCAGGGGTAGGACCTGAACACAGCTTCTTAAAGGATATGGGGCGTGTGAATTATGTGGTAATTGATGATGATGAAGCGTTAGGGGCTTTTCGTGTTTTGACCAAAACCGAGGGCATTATCCCAGCACTTGAAAGCTCGCACGCAGTGGCGTATGGGTTAAAACTTGCCAAAACATTAGGGCAGGACAAATCCATTATCATCAATCTATCAGGGCGTGGCGATAAAGATTTGCATACGGTGATGAAAGTGGAAGGGATTGAGATTGATTAAATGGGAGTAATTATGCAAACACAACTTGTAGTAACCGCAGACAATTATTTAATTGAAGAGTTAAAAACGGTAATTGAAGGCTTTATTAGCAAACATCAAAATGATGAAATTATGGTTGAAACCAAAATTAAAAAAGCGGTGGCATTTGATGATGTTCGTGAGTTAAAAGGGATTTTAAATCAATATCACCCCAAGCCTTTGACTGATGAAGAGATTGAAAATGGTATTCATCAAGGTATTATACAAAGGGCAATGATAAAATGAAACAAACTTTTGTAGTAGATACCAATGTTTTATTGCGTTATTTTCATACAGATGATATAGAGCAAACCAAATTGGTTGAACCTTATTTTGAAAATAAGGATTATCAGCTTGTGATTACATCAGAAACATTATGTGAATTATATTGGGTGTTTCGTAAAACAATCAAATTGGATAATTCGGTAATTTTAACCATTATACAAACTTTAATAAATTCACCCAATATTAGTATTACCAATTTGTCTGCTGTTCAATTTGCCTTAAAATTTTTGGAGTTAAATGGCGATTTTGCAGATGGCGTGATTGCCTATCAAGCAACTCAATTTGATAATGTAAAATTTTTGACTTTTGATAAAAAAGCTCAAAAAATTGCCAATGAGTGTGGTATTTTAGTGCAAAATCCATAGAATAAACTTTAAGGCAAAAAAATGCAATACACGATTTATAATACCGACTGGCTTATTCAAGCGTTTCGGTCAAAGAAAAAATTAAAACATCTGTACTTTTGGGGGGCATACGCCCAAAGGCAATGAACAACGCTTTGATATTGTCGTGCAGGGCAATATTGCCAAATTTAGCCAGCACCCAGAATTAAAAGCCTATTTATTAGGCACAGGTAATAGAATATTGGTAGAAGCCAGTCCAGTAGATAAAATTTGGGGCGTGGGTTTGGCAAAAGATGATGATAAAATCCACAATCCGTTAAATTGGCAAGGCTTAAATTTATTGGGATTTGCGTTAATGCAAGTGAGAGATGAGTTAATTAAAAATGGTTAAATTAAGCGTCATTCAAGGCGATATTACCGAGCAAAAAGTAGATATTATTGTCAATGCTGCCAATTCGTCCTTATTGGGTGGTGGTGGCGTGGACGGTGCGATTCATCGTAAAGGGGGTCGTGCCATTTTGGAAGAATGCCAACAAATCCGAGCAAGACAAGGCAAATGCGAAACAGGGCAGGCGGTTATTACAACCGCAGGCAATCTACCTGCCCACTATGTTATTCATACGGTGGGTTCGGTGTGGAATGGGGGTAATAATAATGAAAAAGAATTGCTTGCCAGTTGTTATATTGAAAGTTTAAAATTGGCGGTTGCCAATAACGCTAAAACAATCGCCTTTCCCAATATTTCAACAGGGGTTTATCGTTTCCCCAAAGCGTTGGCGTGCGAAATTGCCGTAAATACAGTCAATCAATTTATTCATCATCAAAATATGGGTAATTTAACAGAAATTATTTTTGTTTGTTTTGATGATGAAAATTTTAAGCTTTATCAGGATAAATTAAATGGGTAAAAAAATGACTAGAATTGAAACCACTTTTACAGCTTTAAAACAGCAAAATAAAAAAGCCCTAATTCCCTACATTATGGCAGGCGACCCAAATCCGTCCGTTACGGTGGATTTAATGCACCGCTTGGTGGACGCAGGGGCGGACATTATTGAGATTGGCTTGCCGTTTTCTGACCCAATGGCGGACGGGCAGGTCATCTCATTGGCAGGCGAGCGAGCATTGGCAGGTGGCACAAGCACCACGCAAGCGGTCAAAATGGTGGGGCAGTTTCGTAAGACTAACACCACAACGCCAGTTCTATTAATGGGTTATTTAAATCCTGTTGAGATTATCGGTTATGACGCATTTTTGGATTTGTGTTTACAAAATGGCGTGGACGGCTTATTGCTTGTGGATTTACCGCCCAACGAAACAGACGAAACACTCTCCAAAAAACTTGCCGATAAGCATATCAATCAAATTTTTTTACTTGCCCCCACCACCCAAACCGACCGCCGTCAAGCAGTATTAAAGCATGGCACAGGCTTTATTTATTATGTATCGGTCAAGGGTGTAACAGGCTCAAAGGCTTTGGATACTGATGAAGTGGGCAGACAGGTGCAACAGATTAAAGCCGATACTGATTTGCCTGTTTGCGTAGGGTTTGGCATTCGTGATGGCGAAAGTGCCAAAGCGGTTGCCAAGTTTGCGGACGGCGTGATTGTGGGCAGTGAGCTTGTTAGGCATTTTGCTGATGTGGGGCAAGATACCGCCAAAATTGACAATGCTTGTGCAAACATTTTGGCAAAAATGCAAGAGCTAAGAGTAGCGATTGATGAACTTTGATGATTAACGGTACTAAAAGTGAGGCTTGGGTATAAAATTTATTTGCCAAATAAATAATACAAGTGTAAACTATATTAATCAAAGCATACTCAAAAGTATGCTAAATTGTTATTTACACAAAAAAATAGGATTTTTTATGTCAAATCAAGTTGTCGCTGATGCTACTGAGCCAACCGTTTGGCTAAAACGAGCCATACCAGGGATCAAGCAAGACCGTGTGGTTGTGCCATCTGCGGTAGATACTGAGCCATCAACCGAATGTCCAAATTGCCACTCATTAACAACCAACACAAGTCTGATTTTTAATCAATATGTATGTCCTGATTGTGATCACCATTTGTCTATGTCGGCACGCAAACGCTTAAATTGGTTTTTTGATGATATTAAAAGCGAGCTTGGTCAAGAATATCAAGCAGGCAACCCTCTAAATTTTGTGGACTCCAAGCCTTATCCTAAGCGCATGGCACAGGCACAGGCGAGCACAGGCGAGTCTGAGGCGTTGGTGGTCATGCAGGGTAAAATTAAAAATCTTGAACTGATTGCTTGTGCCTTTGATTTTAAATTTATGGGTGGCTCTATGGGGTCGGTGGTGGGCGATAGATTTGTATTGGCGGGCGAAAAAGCCCTAGCCGAACGCAAGCCGTTGGTCTGCTTTGCGTCAAGCGGTGGGGCAAGAATGCAAGAAGGCTTATTGTCGCTGATGCAAATGGCAAGAACCAGTGCGGTCATTGAGCGACTTAGACAAGCAGGCGTGCCGTATATTGTGGTTTTGACCAATCCTGTCTATGGCGGTGTTACTGCAAGTCTTGCGATGCTTGGCGATATTCATATTGCCGAACCAAAGGCGATGATTGGCTTTGCAGGCAAGCGTGTGATTGAGCAAACGGTGCGAGAAGTGCTAGATGAGCCATTTCAGCGTGCTGAGTTTTTATTACAAAAAGGTACGGTGGATATGGTCGTTCATCGCCATCAGCTTGTAGATACCGTTCATCGTATTTTAACGAAGTTAAGCAAACTGCCGAACGCTTGAGTTTGATTGGTGATACCGCCACTTTGATAAAGTCTGGCTGATCTAATGGTTTTTTGTTAATAATATGCTATAATTAAAACAACGCTTGCAATGCAGGCGTTTTCTTTGTAGTGATGGTCATCAAGTAGGTCTAGATAAGGCGATTGAGTATGCAAAATTTAACTGAGCATGACAGCCTAGAGGCGTGGCTGGAATATATCGCAGGGATTCATGTTTCCGCCATTGATATGGGGCTTGAGCGGGTTTTGCCAATCATCAAAAAATTAGGCATCTCAAACAATGATTTGAATGACCGTCCGTATATTTTTACCGTTGCAGGTACAAATGGTAAAGGTTCGACCACTGCAACCATCGCTCAAATCTGCCAGTGTGCAGGGTTTAGGACCGCTCTTTACCAATCGCCACATTTAATATCATTTACAGAACGCATCAAGATTGATGGCGTGGCCATTGATGAATCAGATTTGGTTCAGGCTTTGGTGCGTGTTGAACAAGCTCGCCTTGAATGTCAATTGTCATTGTCTTTTTTTGAGATGACGACTTTGGCGGCATTTTTAATTTTTAAAGAATCAAATGTAGATGTATGGGTGTTAGAAATTGGTTTGGGCGGTCGGCTTGATGTGGTTAATGCGATTGAACCTGATTTGGCGGTCATCACAAATATTGGTATTGACCATGTTGACTGGCTGGGCGATGATATTGAAAAAATTGGCATGGAAAAAGCGGGGATTATCCGTAAAAATATACCTGTCATTTTAGGTGCAAGGGATTTGCCAAACAGTATTTTTGAGGTGATTGAGGCTAATGATGCCAAAGCTTATCAGATTGGCAAAGACTATGAGTTCTGTGAGTTCTGTGAGTTCTGTGAGTTCTGTGAGTTCTGTGAACAAAGCAATGCTTGGCAGTACTCATCGCAAGGCATTACCCTAAATCTACCTAAGCCAAAATTATCATTATTAAATGCAGTCAATGCCGTGAGTGCGGTATTGGCGTCAGATTTACCAATTAATGAAAATGCCATTAAAGAGGGTCTTGTAAAAGTGACTCTGGCAGGGCGTTTTGACCACCGAATGATTAATGGCAAACGCTGGCTATTTGATGTGGCACACAATGCACATGGCATGAAATTTTTGCTTGAACAATTTGTGCCATACTGGCAGAGCCATAAAAATATCAATCCAAATGCTAAGTTGAATGTTGTGTTTTCCATGCTAGGAGATAAAGACATCGGTGCGGTGCTTGACTTGGTACAAGGTGAGTTAGATCGGGGCAGGCTTGTAATTAGCACTTGGCATATTGCTGCTATTGACCATGTGCGTGCCATGCCACTTGATGATATTTTAACATTGGTGCATCATCATTTAAAAAACCCAAATGCCATCACTCATGACAGTCTGGATTTGGCAGTGCGTGGTGTGATGCAAAAGGCGAGCGAGCAGGATTTGATATTGGTGTTTGGTTCGTTTCATACGGTAGGAGAGGTTTTGACGGTGCTTTTAGGTTAGGGCTGGTCATCTAATTGTGTGATAATTGTAAATAAACAAGGTGCTTGGTGCTTGATGGATTGACAACTTAATAGAAACATTGTATTTTTAATGGTTTGTATTATGATTTGCTCATCATAAAAAAAGCAACATAAAAAGCAGATTAATGGTGCTTTATGATTTCAAAACAAGTGATTTTAGGTTCGGTACTACTCATTGGCGGTGCGGTAACGATTTTTGCCATGACGCAAAACAATAAGCTTGCACAAAGTAGCGATACCACCTTAACACAAGTTGTTAAAGATGGTGGCTTGGTGGCAAAACCTGAGACAAAACCTTTGACCGTTGATGTGATGACAGAGGAAAAGCTTCTTATCCAAAAACAAAAGGAGCGAGAGCTTTACAATCAACAACTTGCTCAAGAGGCTGATGAGCTTTTAAAAGAGCAGGAGCAGGCCAGAATGCTTGCACTTGATAAGGCGAAACAAGAAGCTGGTCAGATACCAAGTACGCACATCGGTGCAGATAGTGCCTCTAAAAGTGAATTGATTGCCGCACCTGAGGTGCAAATTCGCCCAGAGGCCGTCAAGGCGATAAGCACCCAAAAGAACGCACTTGAAGACAAATTGAATCAACAAAAACCACTGACTGAAAAAAAATCTAAAGAAACGGCTGGGGAAGTTGAAGCTGGGCTGGGTGCCAAGTTACCAAGTGCTAAATTACCAAGTGCTAAATTACAAAGTGAGCCTACCTCACCAACTCAACCGAAAGTTGAAACTAAAACGACGGTGCCAGCTAAAGATAAGCACACAGTGGTTCGTGGTGATACACTCATTGGACTATCTCGTAAATACGATGTTCCTGTTTCGGTATTGGCAACGGTGAATGGTATGAATCGCAATGATGCCTTGCCACTTGGTCGTACCATCACGATTCCATCATCAGCACAGCTTGCCAAAATTGACCGAGACAATCAGCAAAAACAAACATCGGACGCTCAAGCAACCACCACCAAAACCAAGGGCGAGCAAGTATCGGTGAATTCTGGCTCTGGCTATAGCTATAGTGTGCAAGTCGCCATATCTCCTGATAAAGCCAAAGTTGATGAAATGGTTGAAAAATATCGTGCAGCAGGCTATCAGGTGAGTGTCAGTCAGACCTCTCGTGGTATGCGAGTATTGGTTGGCTCGGCGGATTCTTATGATGCGGCCAATGAACTAAAACAGAAACTGGCTAAGGATTCACGAGTTGATGCCAAAGGTGCGTGGGTAAAAAAACTGGAAAAATGAATTTGACTTAAATGTATCAGGTTGGGCCAAATTAAGTTGTTAAATCACAAAAGCACGGTGCAACGCCGTGCTTTTGTATTTTTTAGTCATTGATTTATTTGCTTTTTGTATTATTTATCTTTTTTTGAGTGATTTTTTATATGAATGAAATAGTGATGATTTTTGGTGTTGTGTTTTTTATTTTATTGATTATTTGGTTCAAAAAAAATACAAAAACCCCTATTGAGAAGCCAGTTAAAGGCGATGATTTTCCCATTTGGCCGTTTGAGCGAATGCCCATCATGACAGATAGTGAAGTGCAATTTTTTAAAAAATTACAGCTTGCCTTGCCCGATTTTTTGATTTTTAGTCAAGTGCAGCTATCTCGCATCATTGAGCCGAGTGATGAAGCGGGTAATGACCGCCAGTTTTGGTTTAATCGTGTGTGCCGTCAAAGTGTGGATTTTGTGCTGATTGACAAAGACTGCCAAACGGTACTTATTGCCATTGAGCTTGATGATTGGACGCATGAGAGCCAAACTCGGCAAAAGCAAGATGCAAAAAAAGACAAGGCATTAGCGAGTGCAGGAATTCCCATCATTCGCTTTCATGCTGAAAAGATGCCAAGTATCGAGATGATACGCACAGATGTACTGGAAGTATTAAGATGTTTTGGTTAAAACAGGGTTGGGCTGTATAAAAACTTAATAACTTAATAAAAAAATAACACATCAATTGGTGTGTTATTTTTTTGATTGATTTAGCAGAGGGATAAAAAAAATTATTTTTGCTTATAAGTCTTATGGCATGAGCCACAGCTTTCGTTCAGTCTGCCAAGTACACGACTGACATCATCGGCAGATTGTGCCTCTTTGGCAATGGCTGACAGTTCATCAGCGATAGCATTAAATTCGTCCGCCTGAGCTTTAAACCCTGCACCATCTGACCAAACAGCATCTTGTGATTTGCCTTTATTGGCAGAATCAGCAAAGCTTTCCCATGCTTTATTGGTACTTTCTTTGATAAAATCAGCCTGTTCTTTAAAAGTAGCGGCATCAAAGGTGTCTGGCTTTTCAACCATGCTTTTCATGATGTCATTGGCAGCACGCCAATCTTGCATGATGTTTTGGCGGGTTTTAATGTCGTTAGGGCTTTGAGAGGCTGAATTGCAGGCGACAAGCATCAAAGCTGATGCGATGAGTACAACAAATGTTTTATTAGATGATTTCATGGCTGTCTTTGTCTAGATGGCTTTTATGTTGTTAAAGTTTGGCAAAAAAATGCCTTGCTGAGTTTGTAATATATCATATTCATGATGAATGCTCAATGACCACGCTTTTTATGACAATAGATAAAAGACAAATAAAAACTTTGGCATACTTTTATCTTTGGGTTGTTTTGTGTATTGTGCGTATTGCCCTACCAAAGACAATGGCTTTTTTTTTAAAATACAAGAATCACAAAATTTAGACAAATTCATGGTTAATGATGATTTGCTTAAATTTTTGTTTGTGTCATCATTGGCAAAAAAGCTATTTAGTCATAGACAGCCAGTCTTTGGGTTTTAAATAAAAATCAGTCAATTCAAATTCTCGTGTGCCTGATTTGGGTTCGTAGCGGTATGACCAACTTGCCAAGGGAGGCATACTGACCAAGATAGACTCGGTGCGACCATTTGACTGCAAACCAAAAATTGTACCACGGTCGTAGATGAGGTTGTATTCAACATATCGTCCACGGCGATAAAGCTGAAATTCTCGTTCATTGGCGGTGTAGGCTTTATGTTTATTACGCTCAAAAATCGGTATAATGCCGTCAATATAACCTTGACCAACTGCCTGCATGAAGGCAAAGCATTGATCAAAATCCCAACCTGTTGTACTGGTGTTCATGTCATCATAAAACAAACCACCCACACCACGACATTCGTCTCGATGTTTTAGATAAAAATATTCATCACACCATGTTTTAAATTTGGGATAAATCTCACTGCCAAAAGGCAGGCACAGCTCATGTGCTACTGTATGCCAATGCACAACATCTGACAAATTGGGATAAAAAGGTGTTAGATCAAATCCACCACCAAACCACCAAACTGGCTCACCGCCATTGATGGGTTGTGCCATGAATAGCCGTACATTGGCATGACTGGTAGGGACATGAGGATTTTTTGGGTGGATAACAAGCGAGACACCCATCGCTTGCGCTTTTGCTCCAGCAAGTTGAGGATAGCGTTCCGTGGCAGATGGCGGTAGTTTATTGATGTGAATATGGCTGAACATCACACCGCCTTTTTCAATCACTTGCCCACCGCTCATCACGCATGAGCGACCTCCACCACCTTCGGCACGCTCCCAATCATCAGCGATGAATTTGACATTACTTGCACCATCAACACCGCCTGTATGTTCTTGATTTTCTAGAGCATGGCAAATATTTGCTTGTAGATTTAATAAAAATTTACGCACTGCCAGAAGCTTGGTCTCATAATCAACTAAAATTAAATCTTGCATGAGCTTGCCTTTTGTATTTTTTTAAATGATGATTGTTCAATTTTATTGGTCAAAGTTGTCAGTAAAAGCTGTCAATACTTAATGTTTGATATGTTTGCTTGGCTTAATCAGATGCCCCATTTTGGCATCTTTAACATCTAAATAACCTTCATTGTGCGGATTGACACCAACGATGAGCGGAATGCGTGCGACAACATCAATACCCAATGATTTTAGTTCATTGATTTTATTTGGGTTATTTGTCATGATGTTTAACTGTTTGACCCCTACATGGTCAAGCATTTCTTTGCACATTTCATAAGTGCGTGCATCGGCTGGCAGACCGAGTAATAAATTGGCTTCTAGGGTGTCATGCCCTTGGTCTTGCAAGGCATAGGCACGAATTTTATTAGTAAGTCCGATGCCACGGCCTTCTTGGCGTAAATACAAAATAGCCCCACAGCCGTGCGATTGTATCGCTTGCATGGCGGTGTTTAATTGTGGGCCACAATCACATTTAAGCGAGCCAAACGCATCGCCTGTCAGACACTCAGAATGAATGCGTATGATGGGTGTGATGGTAGGATTATCACTAGGTAGGCCGCAGCTTAGCATGATGTGCTCTTGTCCAGTTTCATTTTCAAAAACATGAATGTCAAAATCACCATGCACTGTAGGCAGTTTGGCTTTGCTGATGAAATGGTACAAAATAAACCCCAAAAATGGCAGTATGCCAGTCGTAATTCTTTATGGCTTGATGGATAATTATGAAAAATAATAAAAAAGCGTATCATCTGGTTAAAAATAATGGTGTTTTTCTAGCAAAAATAAAGCCCATCTTGTAAAATAGTCGCATGATGTTGCTAAAAATGCTATTATGCCACACTCTTTGATTGATTGAAAAGCGATTGATTGAAAAATGGTGGATTATTACGCCGCACGACCTAATACTGATTAATTGGAATACAGCCAGTCATGCCAAATTCTACTGACAGCCAAAATTTTCACCCCAAGATTTTTGAGAAGATGCCAATAGAGCGTCCAAGCACCCCTTTGCTTGATAAGATTGATTCCCCTAAGGATTTAAAAGGCTTGGCGATTGATGAGCTGTGCCAATTAGCTGATGAGTTGCGTGAATATCTTTTGTATTCAGTGGGACAGTCGGGCGGGCATTTTGGTGCAAATTTGGGTGTGGTAGAGTTGACGGTCGCTTTACATACCATTTATGATACGCCTTACGATAAACTTGTGTGGGATGTGGGTCATCAGGCCTATGCCCATAAGGTACTGACAGGTCGACGGGACAAATTGGCAGGCATTCGCTCAAAGGGTGGTTTAACGGCATTTCCTGAGCGTATGGAAAGTGAATATGATACTTTTGGTGTGGGGCATTCATCAACATCCATCTCGGCAGGGCTTGGCATGAGCTTGGCCAGCCGTCTTTTGGGCGAACATCGAAAAATCATCTCTATCATCGGCGATGGGGCAATGACAGGCGGTATGGCCTTTGAAGCGATGAATGATGCGGTACAGCAAAATGCTGATTTGACGGTCGTACTCAATGATAATGATATGTCAATCTCACAAGCAATAGGTGGATTTAGCCGTCATTTGGCACGCCTTTGGCAACGAGGTTTGGCTTTTGATATTGACAAACATGGCAATATTTTGATGACCAAGCGTGAGATTAATGCTGATGATCGTCGGGTACGCCACTATCTACACATGGCAACTGATGTCAAAGAAACGCTTGAGAAAATTCCTGCTAAAATTGGTGGTAATATCACCAAAAGCATTGGCAATCTATTTGGTAAAAATGCACCGCCAATGCCTTTATCGGATAAAATAGCCGAAAAGCTCAATGATCATATTTTTCCTGATAATTTATTTAAAGCGATTGGTTTTACTTATCTTGGCCCTTTTGATGGTCATGATTTGCCAAAACTTTTGCAGGTTTTTGAGCGAGCTAAGCGGTTAAAGGGGGCGGTACTGATCCATGTGCATACAGTGAAGGGCAGGGGGTTTTTACCTGCTGAAGCTGATCCCATCAAATATCACGCCATTGGTAAATTGCCCAAAGCTGATGTATCGGACAATGTGCCTACCAAGCCTGCCAAAAAGTATTCTGATGTTTTTGGTGAATGGCTCATGGAGACCGCAGATGATAAAAACATGGTTGCCATTACCCCCGCCATGTGCGAAGGCTCTGGCATGGTTGAGTTTTCTAAGTCGTATCCTGATAAGTTTTTTGATGTTGCCATTGCTGAACAACATGCTGTAACATTGGCTGGTGGCATGGCGACAGGTGGGCTAAAGCCTGTGGTGGCAATTTATTCTACTTTTTTGCAGCGTGGCTATGATCAGCTGATACATGATATTGCCTTACAAAATCTTGATGTAACCTTTGCAATTGACCGAGCAGGGCTGGTGGGTGAAGATGGGGCGACACACGCAGGGGTGTTTGATTTGGCGTATTTGCGTTGCGTGCCAAATGTGGTGATTGCTACGCCAAGTGATGAAAATGAATGCTATCAATTGCTCAATGCTTGCTATGAATATAAAGGTGTGTCAGCTGTTCGCTATCCTAGGGGCGTAGGAATTGGAGCAGGTATTAGCAAAACTGCTCAAAAGTGGGCCATTGGTAAAGGTAAAATTGTTTTTGAAAAACAATCTGGTGGTGATGGGCACTTGGTGTTGTTTAACTTTGGTACTCGTTTGGCAGATGCTTTGGAAGCGATAAAAAAATTGACCAATGACAATGTGTCCATGACAGTCGTTGATATGCGGTGGGTTAAACCGCTTGATACAACACTGATTGACACATTGGTAAAATCAGCAACTCATGTGGCAACCCTTGAAGAGCATCAAATCATGGGCGGTGCAGGTTCGGCTGTTAATGAATACTTGGCGGATAAGGGTGTTGCCTTACCGATTAAAAATATTGGCATTAAAGATGAGTTCATCGCACATGGCTCGTATGCTGAACAACTGGCAGAGTGCCAGCTTGATGAGAAAGGGATTGCTGAACAGCTACAAGCATTGCTACAATCTAACAAGTATTAAGTGGATTGCTTTTACATCTTAATATTTTAATCAACATGATTTAATCAACAAGGTGTTTTGTGTGAAAATGATTGCTTGGGTGTGCGTAAGCATGATTGATGATATGCAAAAAATGTAAAAACTGTCATCGCTGATTGGGCTGGCAAAAAACATGGTAAATATGCTCAAATTAAGCTATAATAGCGGTTTTGCATGATGAATGTAAAAAACACTCTTTAACTCATTTAATATTTAATAAAACTCATCAAAATTAATTTGCAAGGTGTATTATGGAGCCGATGGTAGTTATCGCATCACAGGTAGCACAAAAAGTAGGTCATGAGATTTTGCGTGCTCACGAAAATCGTCATCGTGTTGATCTGGCAGTTGAGTCAAAAGGCTTAGATGGTTTGGTTACGAAGGTTGACCGCTATGCCGAAGAACTGACCATTTCTTTATTAAAAGAAAGCTACCCAAACCATTCCTTTTTAGGCGAAGAATTTGGCTTGCAAGAGGGTAAGGGCAGTGATGCTGAGTGGTGCTGGGTGATCGACCCTCTAGACGGTACGCACAACTTTGTGCATGGTGTGCCACATTTTTGTGTGTCCATTGCTGTTCAAAAAAATGGTGTAACAGAGCATGGCGTTGTCTATGACCCTGTGCGTGATGAGATGTTTACTGCTTCTCGTGGTCGTGGTGCACGCCTCAATCAGCGTCGCTTAGCCGTCTCTGATTGCAAGACCATTGCAGGCGGATTATTTACCACAGGGCACCCTTATGAGCGTATGGTGGGTGAGGCTCGCACCAGTTTTGCGCGTCAGCACTTTGCTAGCCTACAAGCCATCTGTGAAAACGGTGGTCAGGTGCGTCGTTTTGGTTCGGCAGCATTGGACCTATGCTATGTGGCAGCAGGGCGTTTTGATGGTTACTTTGAGATGTCATTAAAGCCTTGGGATGTGGCAGCAGGCGAGCTGATTGTTACTGAGGCACGAGGCGTGGTTGTGGACCATCACGGTGCAAATCATGCAATGACCACTGGTTCGGTGTTTGCGTGCAATGTTAAATTGCTTAAACCGTTAATGCAATTGGTTATCCCAGCTTGGGAAAACTCGTTGAATAAGTGATTTTTTGTTGTTCTATATCAAGTCTTTAATGTACAATCATTAAAAAAAACCCAAGCCGTTAAAAGCTTGGGTTTTTTATTTGAAAATTTACTCATTAAAGCAAGTGTCAATCTAGAAGGCTTTCGTATTCTGTCAGATTTTTCTCAATCAACTGCGGTAAGACATCAATGTTTGGTAAGGCACTATTACAAGCGGTAATGCCAAAATCAAGTTTGTCTTCATAATTGGTGAGCGTGATATTAAGAGCTTGACCATCAAACAATACTGATGCAGGAAAAATTCCTGTCAAGCGTGCACCATTTAGGTAAAGCGGTTCATTCTTACTGGGCACATTAGAGATGATGAGATTAAAGGCTTGTTTGGCAGGATAAAGTCTGGTTGCAAGATTGATGCCAGCCCAGCCATAAATCAATGCACTGTAATTAATCACTTGTGCTTGCGTCATGCGAGAAAAGCGTCTTTTGCCACTGTTAATGCTTGCTTTAATGGTATTTAGCCTTTTAAGAGGGTCGTATTCATCGGTTGCCAGATTGGTCAATAAAAATGACAGCTGATTGCCGATTTTACTTTCATCTTGGCGTAAGCTGACTGGCACAAAGGCAACCAAGGGTTTATTGGGCAAAGCGTTTTGACTGATGAGGTAATCTCGTAACGCACCAGAGCTTACCGCCAAAATGATGTCGTTGGTTGTTACTGAAAAATACTGAGCAACTGTGGCAAACCGCCTTTTATCAAAGGATTTGAATATGAGCGAGCGAGTGTTTGAGATACGCTGATTTAGTATGGATTTGGGGGCATTAAAGGTGCTTAGAAAATTTTTGCGATGGCGATGCTTAAAACCTCGTATGACTTCACGAATGACAGGCTTGATGGTATTGATTTGCTCTTTGATGATGTTTATGGGCGGTTTATGAATGGGTAAGATGGCATCGATTTGACTGCGGTATTTGGTGGATAATGACCAAAAAGGCAGGCTGAATTTGTCATCGGGCGAACAAGATAGTGATTGTTGAAGTAAACGCATGGCAGCGATACCGTCCATCATGGCGTGATGCACTTTAAGATAAATGGCAAAACGCATGGGTGCGCCATCTTGTTCTGGCTCAATCCCTTCAATGAGATGAAGCTCCCATAAAGGCCGTTTACGATCAAGCATTTCTCCGTGTGCAGCCGAGATATGTGCCATGAGTGTGTCAGTACCACTATTGGCAGGGAGCTTGATGTGTTTGATGTGATGATTGATATCAAAATTCTTTTGGCTGTCCCAAAAGCCAAATTTGACCAAAACCTGATCAAAAGGAAAGCTGGGCGTTGCGTTATTGGCTTTGATTTGCTGAATAAACTCGCTCACATGGTTGCCATCTACCCCCAAGGGCATTTCAAAAATACAAAGCCCTGCCACATGCATGGGTTGTTTTTTTGATTCTAAAATCAAAAAAAGATGGTCAACAGCAGTTAAAGCACGCACGGTGGTCATTCCTTGTGACTATTGAAAAAAGTATCCAGTTTGTGGACTGCTTGCAACTGCCGTTTTTCGCATGGGCATTCTACCTGCCAAAAAAGCTTGACGACCTGAAATGACAGCATTTTTCATGGCGTGTGCCATCAGTACAGGGTTTTGTGCGTAGGCGATGGCAGAATTCATCAACACACCATCACAACCAAGCTCCATTGCTATTGCTGCATCAGAGGCAGTGCCAACACCTGCATCTACTAAGATTGGCACATTGGCATTTTCAATGATGATGCTTAGCGTATGGCGGTTAAGTATACCCAAGCCAGAACCAATCAAGCTACCTAAGGGCATGACTGCCACACAGCCCATGTTTTCTAATTCTTTGGCAATGATTGGGTCGTCTGATGTATAGACCATCACATCAAAGCCATCATCAATCAATACACGCGCCGCTTTTAGAGTCTCGGTAACATTGGGGTAAAGCGTTTTTTCATCGCCTAAAACTTCCAATTTGACCAAATTATGCCCATCAAGCAATTCACGAGCAAGCTGGCAGGTGCGAATGGCACTCTTGGCATCAAAGCAACCTGCAGTATTTGGTAAAATGGTATAATCTTTGGGTGAAATCACATCAAGTAGATTTGGCTCACCCTTATGTTGACCGATATTAGTACGACGAATTGCAACAGTAACAATTTCACTGCCACTGGCATTGATGGCATTGCCTGTTTGGGTTAAGTCTTTGTACTTTCCTGTACCAACCAGCAGACGAGATGAAAAAGAGCGGCTACCAATATTTAAAATATCATTGTCCAGACTGTTTGGAGATTGAGTGGAGATGGTTGTGGTCATAATACGGCTCTTGTTGTGTGAATTTTAATGATAAAATTGATAAGAGTGCTGGTTAGTATAGCAAATTTTACCAAGTATTTTTACTAAAAATTAAGCTAATTGCATGATGATTGATTTTAATCAAATATTGGGTTGATAACCAATTTTTAGATTGATTAAAATTTTTGATATAAAAAAATTGGCTAGATGTTTGGCTAAATATCAATGAATGCGGTCATATGGGGTGTTGAGAAATATTGAATTAAATAAAAAAAGCCTACTTATGAAAAGAGGCTTTTTTTGAATATGGGGTGACTAATGGGACTTGAACCCACGACAACCGGAATCACAATCCGGGGCTCTACCAACTGAGCTATAGCCACCATAATTTTAAAAATAAAAAAATAAAATCAGGCAAATGGCGCGCCTGGCAGGATTCGAACCTGCGACCACCTGCTTAGAAGGCAGATGCTCTATCCAACTGAGCTACAGGCGCTCATGTGGCTTAATGTTAGTTTAGCAATGTTATTACTTAAATAATAAGTTAATAACTACTAACAAAAAAAGCCGTTAAGGCTTTGAAATTGGTCGGAGTGGAGGGATTCGAACCCCCGACCCTCTGGTCCCAAACCAGATGCGCTACCAAGCTGCGCTACACTCCGATTTACTTTTTAACCTAGGCTTTAACTTTCGTTATCTGCCATCGTTCGTTGTGGTGCGTATGATACAGGCAAGATGCCAGTGTGTCAATTAATTTTTTTAAAAAAATAATAAAAAATTCATAAATATTTGATTTTATTGATTTTTTTAAATTTACCATCGCATTTGTCAACTGATGACATCTTCGACAAAAATTGTTTTTAATGGTGTCATCAGTTGTTGTTGGCTACCAAAAAATACTTTTTAATTTTAATTTTGATAGTGTTCTATTGTGTTTTGGTGTCATCATTTTTGCTGATGATTTTCATGCCAAGGGCTTTTGCGGCACGAGTACCGCCTGTCAGATGAATGATGTTGCGATTGGGGTTGAGGTCATTTAGGTAATTGACGGCTTTTTCGGCTTTGGTGCCACCACCACACAAAACATAGATGTCGCCTGTGGTGGCGTCTAGCAATTCTTGATTGAGCATATCTAGCGGGACATTTTTTGCGTGTTGTATGTGCCCGTCTTGGTAGTTTTGTAAGTCTCGCACATCCCAAATGATTTTGTCTGCACTTGGGGTGAAATCTTTAATATCCAGTTGGGTTATCATTCTTTACTCCAAAGTAATAAAAAAATAATCAAAAAATTGTATAATATTTTCAATTTAACACAAATGATTTAAGATGACAATGATAATAAATGCTAAAAAACGCTGTGCTTGGTGTGGCGATGACCCAATTTATCAAGCTTATCATGATGATGAATGGGGAGTGGCTTGTCATGATGATAGACGCCTGTTTGCCATGTTGTGTTTAGAAGGAATGCAAGCGGGATTAAGCTGGATTACTATTTTAAAAAAGCAAGATGCTTATTATCGTGCGTTTGATGGCTTTGATGCAATCAAAATTGCCAAATACGATGAACAAAAAATTGATGAACTGATGAATAATGCTGGCATCATTCGTCATCGCTTAAAAATACAGGCGATTATTGGCAATGCCAAAGCCTATTTAAAAGTAACGCAAAATCAATCATTTAATGATTATATTTGGGGGATTGTTGCGTGTCATCAGGCTCAGACACCGCTTGTCAATCAGCCAAAAAATTTAGCTGACATTCCCACCCAAAGCAATGCAAGTGTGATGTTATCAAAACAGCTTAAAAAAGACGGCTTTAAATTTGTCGGTGCAACCATCTGCTATGCCTATATGCAAGCCTGTGGCATGGTAAACGATCATATGAGCGATTGCGACTTTAAATACACCAAAATCTAAATTGTTTCAAAACTTGCCCAAAAAAAAGAATAAAGTATTTTTAAAAAGAAAGCGTAAAAAATTCATTCTCCCCCTATATTTTTTTGGTAAATTTTAGTAAAATTCGGTTTTACCAGTAAGCGTTGAATGATTATGACTAAATTTATCTTTGTAACAGGTGGGGTGGTGTCATCTTTGGGTAAGGGCATTACTGCTGCATCTTTGGCGGCCGTTTTAGAAGCTCGTGGCCTAAAGGTTACCATGACTAAAATGGACCCTTATATCAATGTTGATCCAGGGACGATGAGTCCATTTCAGCATGGAGAGGTTTTTGTTACCGAAGATGGTGCAGAGACCGACCTTGACTTAGGTTATTACGAGCGTTTCTTGCGTCATTCAAAAATGAGCAAGGTGAATAATTTTACCTCGGGGCGTATTTATCAGACTGTACTTGCCAAAGAGCGTCGTGGTGACTATCTGGGCGGTACGGTTCAGGTCATTCCTCATATTACTGATGAGATTAAGGCACGCGTGCGTGCATCTGGTGAAGGGTTTGACATTGCTATCATTGAAATTGGTGGTACGGTAGGTGATATTGAGAGTTTACCATTCATGGAGGCGGTGCGTCAGCTACAAGTGGAGCTTGGGCATGATAATTCAATGCTCATGCACCTAACTTTACTTCCTTATATTAAATCTGCCAGTGAACTAAAAACGAAACCAACCCAGCATTCTGTCAAAGAGCTACTCTCTATTGGTATTCAGCCAGATGTTTTGGTATGTCGCACCGAGTATGATGTTGATGCTGACACCAAGCGTAAAATTGCCCTATTTACCAATGTGTCAGAGCGTGCTGTTGTGGTGTGTAAAGATGCCCGCAGCATCTATGAAATTCCACGCACTTTTTATGAGCAAAATCTTGATGATTTGGTGTGCGAACGCTTTGGTTTTGATGTACCAGAAGCCGACCTGTCTGATTGGGACAAGGTGATTGAAGGCTTATTCACAGCACAAGGCGAGATTATTGTGGCGATGGTAGGCAAATATGTTGAATTGCCCGATGCTTATAAGTCAGTTAATGAAGCATTATTACATGCAGGCATTCACAATAAAACCAAAGTCAAAATTCATTATATTGATGCCGAAAAATTAGAAACCGAACCATGCTTGATGGACGAATTAAAATCATGCGATGCGGTTTTGGTGCCAGGTGGTTTTGGTGAGCGTGGTACTTTGGGCAAGATGATGGCGGTGCGGTATGCTCGTGAAAATAATAAGCCGTATTTGGGTATTTGTCTGGGTATGCAACTTGCTGTGATTGAATTTGCACGCAATGTACTGGGGCTACAAGCCAACTCAACCGAATTTGACCGTAAGGCTGCCGATCCAATCATTGGGCTGATTACCGAATGGTTTGATGAAAAAGGTGAATTACAAATCCGCTCAGATGATAGCGATTTGGGCGGTACGATGAGACTGGGTGCACAAGAGGCGCAGCTGGTGCCTGATTCAAAACTTGCCAAAATTTATGGTGCACAGAATATCACCGAACGCCATCGCCATCGCTACGAAATGAATAACCGCTATATTGAGGTGCTTGAAAAAGCAGGTATGAAGATTTCGGGTTACTCCGCTAAGCAACATTTGGTAGAGGCGGTGGAAATTGAGAACCACCCTTGGTTTGTGGCGGTGCAATACCACCCAGAATTTACCAGCTCGCCTCGTGGTGGACATCCGCTGTTTAATAGCTTTATCAAGGCGGCAATTGATGTGAAAGGCTAACAAATACAAAGCATGCCAAAAAGTTGGTGTGCTTTTTGTTCAAGGTGTTTTAAGTCAAGTAAAATAACTTCAATAAAAAGGAAGTAATGATGACGCAGTCATTAAATAGACCCAATTCACACATCAATGTGGCGGGGATTGAAATTGGCAATGACAAGCCTTTTGTGCTGTTTGGTGGCATGAATGTGCTAGAAAGTCGTGAACTTGCTTTTGAGATTGCTGAGTGCTATATCGATATTTGTACCCGCCTAAACATTGGCTATGTATTTAAGGCAAGTTTTGATAAGGCAAATCGCTCAAGCCTGCATTCTTTTCGTGGTCCAAGCCTTGAGACTGGTTTGACTTGGCTAAACGACATTAAAGAAAAATATGATGTGCCAATCATCACCGATGTGCATGAGCCGTATCAAGCTGCACCTGTGGCAAAAGTAGCGGACATCATTCAGTTGCCTGCCTTTTTAAGCCGTCAGACCGATCTTGTGAGTGCGATGGCAAAAACTGGGGCGGTCATCAATATCAAAAAGGCTCAATTTTTGGCACCACATGAGATGCAACACATCATCAATAAATGCCTAGAAGCTGGTAATGATAAGGTGATTTTGTGCGAGCGTGGCACCTCGTTTGGCTATAATAATCTGATCGTGGACATGCTTGGCTTTGACATCATGAAGGCGATGAATGTGCCTGTCTTTTTTGATGTAACGCATGCACTACAAGAGCCGGGAGCCAGAATTGACAGTGCTGGTGGTCGTCGCCATCAAATCACAACCTTGGCTCGTGCAGGCATGGCGACAGGATTGGCAGGTCTGTTCCTAGAGGCACACCCAAATCCTGATGAAGCAAAATGCGATGGTCCTTGTGCATTGCGACTTGATCAGCTTGAACCTTTTTTAATGCAGTTAAAGCAGATTGATGATTTGGTAAAAGGCTTTGCCATGCTAAACACGCAATGACCAATCCACCACTTAAATCATGCAAATTAATCATTGGTGTTTAGATATTTTACCACTTTGACAATGATTTTATATCCAATCAATTTTATGATAAAAGGAACACAATATGTACGCTGAAACTACTGATAATGCCTTTGAAATCAAAGACATTGTTGCTCGTGAAATCTTGGATTCTCGTGGCAACCCAACCATTGAGGCTGATGTGATTTTGGCTAATGGCGTATGCGGTCGTGCCGCCGCACCGTCTGGTGCATCAACAGGTTCTCGTGAGGCCCTTGAACTGCGTGATGGCGATAAGTCTCGTTATCTGGGTAAGGGTGTAAAAAAAGCTGTCGCCAATGTTAATAGCCAAATCCGTTCAGCACTCATGGACAAAGATGTTACTACACAAGCTGAAATTGACAAAATTTTGATTGAGCTTGATGGTACAGAAAATAAAGAAAAACTGGGAGCAAATGCCACGCTTGCAGTGTCTTTGGCTGCTGCGCGTGCTGCAGCGATTGCTAAAAATTTACCGCTACATCAGTACATCGCCAATCTGCGTGGTCAGACTTCTTTGACTATGCCTGTGCCGATGATGAATATTCTAAATGGTGGTGCACACGCAGACAACACTGTGGACATTCAAGAATTTATGATTGAGCCTGTAGGTTTTACCAGTTTCTCTGAAAGTCTGCGTGCAGGTACAGAAATTTTTCATAGTCTAAAATCTGTCCTAAAAGCTCAAGGGCTAAATACCGCAGTGGGTGATGAGGGTGGTTTTGCACCAAATCTACGCTCAAATGAAGAGGCCATCACTGTCATTATGAAAGCCATTGAGCAAGCAGGATATAAGGCAGGTCAGGACATCCATCTTGCTCTTGACTGTGCGTCTAGCGAGTTTTACAAAGACGGTCAGTATGTGTTAGAAGGCGAGGGTAAATCTTATACCAGCGAAGGTTTTGCTGACTATCTGGCAGGTTTATGTCGTCAATATCCAATCATCTCTATTGAAGATGGTCTTGATGAGAGCGACTGGGACGGCTGGGCGTATTTGACCAAGCAACTTGGCGACAAGGTGCAGTTGGTGGGTGATGATTTGTTTGTTACTAACCCAAAAATCTTAAAGCAAGGTATTGATCAGCATATTGCCAATGCCATTTTGATTAAATTTAATCAGATTGGTACGCTGTCTGAAACACTAGACGCCATTTATCTTGCTAAAGAAAATGGCTATGCAACCGTCATCAGCCACCGCTCTGGTGAAACCGAAGACAGTACGATTGCTGATTTGGCGGTGGGTACAGCGGCAGGTCAGATTAAGACAGGTTCGCTATGCCGATCTGACCGTGTTGCTAAGTACAACCAACTATTACGCATTGAGCAACAAGTAACTGCGGCTTTTCGTGGTCGTGAAGAATTTATCGGACTGCGTGGTTAATTGAGTGTATCTGTGGTAAACACAACAAAAAACTCAGCCTTCATGACTCAGCCTAAGCGTTTGGGTGGGGTGGGCTATGTGTGCCTGATAGGTTTTGCACTTGTCATATTGCTACTGTTGCAACATCAATATTGGCATGGTGAAAATGGCCATGCCAGTTTGAATGTGTTAAATGAACAAATTGCTAAACAAAACGCCATCAATACCGAGCAAGCCTATATCAATAATTTGTTGCGTGCTGATGTGCGTGATTTAAAAACTCAAACATCAGCCATTGAAGAGCATGCAAGGCTTGACTTGGGGTTGATCAAGTCTGGTGAAACCTTTTTTCAGTTGTCAAATGCACCTGTAACTTACAGTCGGCAAATGAACCAGGAATTGGACCAAGAGGCAGATGCCATTGAGCCTATTGAGAGCTTGGAAATAGATGACGGCACAGCACAATGATGATAAATAAGATTGGCACAATGCCAGTCTTATTTTTTTAATCAAACTTATTTTAATTAAATCAGGTAAAAAATGACAAATACACATCGTGCCATACACGCACTCATGGCGGCAGCAGGCAAAGGATCACGCTTTGGGGCTGATAAACCTAAGCAATATCTGACATTATCGGATAAAACTGTGCTAGAAGAGAGTATGGCAAGATTGAATATTGACGGTATTGATGACTTAACTTTGGTTGTTGCCCAAGATGATATGTATTTTGGGGATTTGACACTCATCTATGCCAAGCCAATTTATCAAGCGTGGGGCGGAGCAGAGCGATGGCAATCGGTGATGAATGGTGTTAAAAAGATTCGTGAGCGGGGTGCAGGTGATGATGATTGGGTGTTGATTCATGATGCAGCACGCCCTTGTTTGCCTGAGTCTGATTTGATGAAGCTTTTGCGTGCATTAGACAGTACGCCAAGACAAGGAGTGATACTTGCGACACCTGTCGTTGATACTTTAAAGCAAGTTGATGATGATAATATTATCAAAACAGTTGATAGAAATGGGTTGTGGCAAGCACAAACACCGCAAGCTTTTCATCTAAAAACACTTGAAAATGTCTTATCTAAGGTTTTAGAATGTGGACTAAATATCACCGATGAAGCAAGTGGTTTTGAAATGTTGGGGCATGGCGTGCAAATTGTGCATGGTTCACGGCTAAATATGAAGCTAACCCATGCAGAAGACTTGCCACTACTGCGACTTATTGCAACAAGTTTATTGGATTGATGACACATTTAGGAGGGTTATGCCAAGTATTATCAGCGTGTTCATCATTGCCTTTATGCTTGGTGTGTTGGCAGTCATGCCAAAAACATCACTTGGTGATGGTTTGTCTGCATGGTTTTTGACACCTTGGCTGTTTGGTGTATTATCAAGTGTGCTTGTGGCATCAGCTTTTGGGCTGATGATGACAAAAAAATTGCACTGTTTTGCGTTGAAGCGGACATTGCAATTACTGCTGTTGATGGTGCTGTTTGTACTATTTGGTTTGCGTGCGATGATGGCACATCATGAATTTGAGCAATTTACTATTGATAAGCCTTATACCGTAACGGCAACGGTACATATTGATGAAATCAGCGATGCTATTTATGACAAGTTTGCTGGTACAAGTTATCGGCAGAGGGCAAGGATTGATGACTTAAATTTGGTGCTGCATTTAGAAGGTGATGGCATGACAAGTTTGCATAATCCTTTTGCCAGCCCTCACGCTTCTATGCCATTTGTGCAATCAGATTTTTCTCAGCCCTCTCAAATGTCTTGGTCATCTGGCCTTGTTTCACTGCCCAGCACCATGACTGTACTGCTGATGGCAAATGCCAACACCACCAAAAATTTGCATCATCTTGATGGGCTAACCCCTAACACAACTGCTCGCATGACACTATTGCTTGAGCCAATTGACACAAAAAAGGGTGAAAATGGCTTTGATGGTAATATTTGGCTACATACCAGACACATTCATGCTAATGCACGCGTACTGTCAATTGATGATGTGGTGCATCATGCTGCTTATGATGATTTTGCTGAATATTTACAGGGGCTTCGGCAAAGATTACGAACGCATTTTTATGATGATTGGCATACGCTTGATACGCCAAATCAGCAAGCCAGAGCAGTGGCATTAAGCCTACTAACAGGCGATCGTGCGTTAATTAGCCGCACAACCAAAGAGCTGTATCAGTTGGCAGGTATTTCACATTTGCTTGCCATATCGGGCACTCATGTGGTGTTTTTGGCGGTGATGCTTGCAGGACTCATAACAGCGATATCAGACAGTATTTACCCCAAGATTTATACCTCGCTGTCGCGTTGGCAGATTCGTCTCATCGTAATGATTGTGGTGAGTGTTGTCTATGCAGTTTTTACAGGATTTGATGTGCCTGCTGTGCGTACGGTTTACATGCTTGTTATGATGTCAATAGCAAGGTATCTGGTATTGCCCATCTCAAATCTAACCATGTTGTTTATGGTGGGTTTGTTTATGGCGTGGCTTGATCCCTATGTGCTATGGCAGGCAGGTTTTTGGTTGTCCTTTGTGGCGGTACTGTTGCTCATGTGTTATGAAGCCCAAGTAATGCAGGGTGTGCCAATCGGTTTTCGGTTATGGCAAAACATAAAGCAACTGATCAGATTGCAGATTTGGCTGTTCATTGCCATGTTGCCACTATCCTTATTATTTTTTGGCAAAGTGTCATTATGGGGTGTTTTGGTTAATTTGTTTGCTGTGGGTTTATTTGGTGGTGTTATTGTGCCAATCAATCTGTTGGCAGGCGTGGCATTTGTCATTTCACCAAGTGTTGCCGATGTGCTTTGGGACTTATCATTAGCGATTTTGACCAAGATACACAATGCCTTTGAGCTATTTTTGTTAGGGGATTCTTGGTTGTATGCACCGTTTGGGGCGGCGGGCTTTTTGCTTTTTGGGCTGATGCTTTTGCCAATGTTGAGTAAAATCTTGCCTAAGTATATGGCGGTTTTACCATTGTCAATACTGACTTTGATGCTGATGAATGATGTATTTTTTGCACAAAAAAATCAGACGACTGCACTTAAAGTCATACCAACAGGCAATGAAAATTTTCAGGCGGTATTGATAAAAAATAACACACAAGCATGGTTGCTGTTGTCTGATTTTGGGGCAAAACCACTGTCTATCAGCCAAATCAATATTTTGACAGATGGGTTAAAACGCCAAGGTGTGAGTACATTAACAGGCGTGGTTGCTCAAACGCCAAACGCCAGCTTGCCCAGTGTGGTGGCAAGCATTCATGAGCGATTGCCGATTTTGCATTATTGGCAAGCAGGGCGTACGCAGGTATCTTTGAATACTTTGGCGGTACAAACTTGCCAAGCAGGGCAAATTTATCAGATGGAGGGCTTGTCGGTGCGTGCATTGACGGGTTGGCAAGAGATTGCTGATAAGACAGTTTGGGGCTGTACCATTGAGATACAAAGTCAGCAACCCATGCAGATTGATTTGGTTGCTACTGCTGATAAAAATGCCAAAAATTTTCAGGTCGCTGAGCAATCTAAGAATTATGATGCGTCTGATGATGTGGTCAATCCAGCCACGCCAGAGACGATTTATCGAGTGATTGTCAATGGAGCAACACACGATAATACTTGGCAACTTTGGCAGTGGATTTGCCAAGATGAAAAATCCAATATTGCTCCCAAAAAAGCCTCTTATGATGGGCTTTGGCTGTCTCATCCGCTTTCTAAAAGTGATGCAAATGTGCAACAAAAATTCATGACAGCACCGTGGTAGTCATTGTCCAGGCTATCATCTTGATGGCTTTTAGGGTACAATACGCACTATTTTGTCGAGGTCATCGTGCTTTGGCAAATCAACATTTAGTTATTGTGAAATTTAAAAATAAGGATAAAGACATGGCATGGCCACCAAATCCCAATTCTCATTCTAATCATCAAACATCGATTCCATCTGCATCATCAAAGTCTGCAACGCCAGAGTGGCAAATCATCGAAAAAACCATGTTGGCAAGTGTTCAAGAGCAGCGTCGTGCACGCCGTTGGAGCATATTTTTTAAGCTATTAACTTTTGCTTATGTGGTGCTTTTTGCATTAATATTTTCCCGTGGTTGTGCTCCAACTGAAATGACAAATGCACCACTTGGCATTGGCGAGCCACATTTGGCAGTTGTTGATGTTCAGGGGGTGATTTCATCAAGCAGTGAGGCAAATGCGTATCACATCAACAGTGCATTGACTGAGGCTTTTGAAAATGATAATGCCAAGGCGGTGGCGATTGCCATCAACTCACCTGGTGGTTCGCCTGTGCAATCTGATGAAGTCTGGCAAATGGCAATGCAGCTCAAAAAAGATTATCCTAATAAAAAGCTTTATGCTGTCATTGGTGATACAGGTGCGTCAGGTGCTTATTACATTGCGTCAGCAGCAGATGAAATATGGGTAAATTCATCAAGTTTGGTTGGTTCAATTGGTGTGATTATGTCGGGCTATAATATTGAGAAACTACTGGACAAAGCAGGCGTGGCTGATCGCACCATGACCGCAGGAGAATATAAAGACATCTTGTCCATCTCTCGTTCGATGTCCGATGTTGAGCGAGCCCATGTACAAAAAATGCTGAATACCACGCATCAAAACTTCATTGACGCTGTCAAACAAGGTCGTGGCGATAAACTTAAAAATCCTGATGAGAATCAATTATTTACAGGATTATTTTGGACAGGAAAAGATTCTGTGAAGCTGGGTTTGGCAGATAAGATTGGTGGTATGTCGCAACTTGAAAAACAGCTTGATTTAAAGCAGGTTAATTATAGCTATGTTGATCCTGTTAAGCAATTTTTTGACCGTTTTGGTGTGCAAGTGGGCAAGGGTTTGGGTCAGGGTGTTAAAATTGGTATTTTAGAAGAGGATATCTCTTTACGCTAATGATTGAGTTGGTTGACATCTTGATGTACTAATAAAAAAGGCGAATGAAAGTTCGTCTTTTTTATTGTGGCAATGCTGATTTTTTAGTTGAATGAGTAATCTAGCAATCCATCTAGCAATCTAAGTCGCAATTTTTATTAATGTCAGCCAAGGCCTCATCAATAATTTTTTGACTGACACCTTTTTTGCGTAATTTTTCGATGAATAAAACATCATCGGCTAGGCTGTAATTACAATTATCACGATCAAGACCTTGACGAATATATAAGCGAATTAGGCCTTGAATGCGGTTAAAGCCATGCACACTGGCAGTCTCTTCTAGATGGGCGATGATTTCTTCGGATAAACGAAGATGCACAGGACGCATGATGATTTCTGGGTGGCTTAGGTATTTGTTTTTAATTTTTGGGGAAATCATGAGATATTTTGGGTTGTCAATGAGTGATGAGTTTTATATTTTATCATAAATTTTATTAAAATAACCAATTGACCATGATAATAACTGTGACAATTTGTGATTTTGACAAGTTTCAACCCAATGAATTTTTAATGATAAATTTGGCGTAATTTGTCAGCTAAATTTGTTATAATAACACGAATTTTAACTAAGATAAAAGGTGTTATTATGTCTTGGCAGCAGCTGCATTTACAATGCTCAAAAGATCAAGTTGAGTTTGCCGAAGCGTTATTTTATGAAGAAGGGGCGGTTTCGATCATTCTAGAAGATGCTGGTGATGAACCATTGTTTGAGCCAATGCCTGGTGAAGAACCACTTTGGGCGGATGTGGTCTTGACCGCCATTTTTGATACCAATTCTGATGACCGCTTTGATGGTACAGACTTTGAAGGCATGGCAAGTACGATTGCCGCCCAAGTAGGCGCAACTCGATTTTGGACGACACGACTTGACGATAAGGACTGGTCTCGTGAGTGGATGAAACATTATAAGCCTGTCAAATGTGCGGGCAATTTATGGATTGTGCCAGAGTGGCTAAAAGCCCCTGATCCAGAGGCAATCAACCTGATTTTAGACCCTGGTCTTGCTTTTGGGACTGGCTATCATGCCACAACGCGTCTATGTCTTGATTGGTTGTCTGGTCAAGATTTAACCGATAAAGTTGTGATTGATTATGGCTGTGGCTCTGGCGTGCTTGGTGTGGCAGCCTTACTACTTGGGGCAAAGTGTGTTTATGCTGTAGATATTGACCCACAGGCAATCTTGGCGACCAAACAAAACGCTGCCTTAAATGGCGTGGCTGACCGCCTAGAAGTGTTCTTGCCAGAGGAATTTTCTGCTTTTCAAAAGGCAGAGTGCCTACAAGCTGATGTCATCACAGCAAATATCCTTGCCAAGCCACTCATTGGCTTTGCACCGTATTTTAGTATGTTGCTAAAAGATGGAGGATTAATTGTACTGGCAGGTCTGATTGAAAATCAAACCCAAGATGTGATTGATGCTTATGTGCCATTTTTTACTCTTGATGATGTATTTAATTATGCCAATGCAGATGATCATCATTGGCATAGATTATCAGGCGTTAAGAACTGATAAAGCCATGAATTTTAAAGTATCAATGTAAAAACCCATGCGCATTGGTATGCTGGCTAATATTATCGTATGCTAAAAATCAAAGTCAGGCATGCACCCCTTTATAAAAATTGCTTAAAGTGGTATATTATGGGTGCTTTGTTGGTTTCTTTTTGTATTTTATATTATATTAAGGTGTGTTATGAGTTTTGAGCGTTTTGCCTTGCTGTCTGTGTCTGATAAAGCAGGTATTGTTGAATTTGCCAAAGGCTTGAGCGAAGCTGGTTTTGGCATTTTATCTACTGGTGGTACATTTAAGTTATTGACCGAATCTGGCGTAAAAGCCATTGAAGTCTCTGCCCACACAGGTTTTAGTGAAATGATGGACGGTCGTGTTAAGACGCTGCATCCTAAAATTCATGGTGGTATTTTGGGTCGCCGTGGTATTGATGATGAGGTGATGAATGAACATGGCATTGACCGCATTGATATCGTTGCTGTCAACTTATATCCATTTGCCCAGACTGTTGCCAAACCTAATGTAAAAATGTCAGACGCCATTGAAAATATTGACATTGGCGGCCCTGCGATGGTGCGTTCTGCTGCCAAAAACCATGCTCATGTTGGCATCATCACAAATCCTGCTGACTATGAGCGTGTGCTGAGTGAGATTAATAATACTGGTGAGATTAGCTATGCCACCAGATTTGATCTGGCGGTCAAAGCTTTTGAGCACACAGCAGGTTATGATGGCATGATTGCTTCTTTCTTTGGAGCAAGACTCAATGAAAATGCTGTTTGCCCAAGCGAAGATTCAACACCAACAACTGATTTTTCGCGTACTTTTAATGCTCAGTTATATAAATCTCAAGAACTACGCTATGGTGAAAATCCGCATCAAAAAGCGGCATTTTATGTAGAAAGCGGTGCAAAAGAGGCATCTGTTTCAACAGCTTGCCAGCTCCAAGGCAAAGAATTATCTTATAATAATATTGCCGATACAGATGCTGCCTTAGAATGCGTTAAATCATTCACCAAGCCTGCTTGCGTCATCGTTAAGCATGCCAATCCTTGTGGTGTGGCGGTATCGTCAGATGGGATTTTAGATGCTTATAATTTGGCTTATGCAACCGATCCAGAGTCGGCATTTGGTGGTATCATCGCCTTTAACCGTGAGCTGGACATCAATACCGCAAAAGCCATCGTTGAGCGTCAATTTGTTGAAGTGATCATCGCCCCAAGTGTGGCTGACGGTGTGTTAGACATCACAGGTGCGAAGAAAAATATCCGCGTGCTTGTCTGCGGTGAGTTGCCAGCTCCCAATCATCGTGTTACTCAACTTGATTATAAGCGTGTTAATGGCGGTCTTTTGGTGCAGGACCAAGATTTGGGCATGATTGATAAAGATGATTTGAAAGTGGTTACTAAGCGAGCACCAACCGACGCAGAATTAGATGATTTAATTTTTGCTTGGAAGGTTGCCAAATATGTTAAGTCTAATGCCATTGTGTATGCCAAAAACCGTCAGACCATCGGTATTGGTGCAGGCCAGATGAGCCGTGTAAATTCTGCTCGCATTGCCGCCATTAAAGCTGAGCATGCAGGCCTTGTGGTTGAAGGTGCGGTCATGGCATCAGATGCCTTTTTCCCATTCCGAGATGGCATTGATAATGCCGCCGCTGCTGGTATTAAGTGCATTATCCAGCCTGGGGGTTCTATGCGTGATGATGAGACAATTGCTGCTGCTAATGAGCATGGGATTGCCATGGTATTTACAGGAATGCGTCATTTTCGCCACTAGTTTTTTTAAATACAAAAAATCCGCTCAAGTTTGAGCGGATTTTTTATTGATTTGATTAAAAATAGCTTAGGTTTTTTAATGACTCAACCAAATTTAATGACAGTCCAATCTAGTGGTTTAAAAAATCATCTGTTGCTTCATTAGGTATGGGCGATTCTTTGCTATTTGGTTTGGTGTGAGATGGGCTTTCATCAAAAATGCCGTTGGTTTGGTCTGTTTGTATGTCTATCAAGCGATCATCACCAAGTTCATTGATTTGGTCATCAAATTGACCGTCATAAAAAAAACTGCTGGTACAATCAGCATAATTATTGGGGGTGTACTGACGAATGACAGGCAGCCAAAGTGCATTTTGACAACCCTCTTGAGACAGTAACCCTGTACCATTATCCAGCCATACCCATTCAATATTGTCTGGTTTGGCAAGATTGACAGGCTTGTGTTTTAGTGATTGCATGAATGCACGCCAAATCGGCAAGGCGTGTTTACTGCCTGTCAGGCCTGCTGGTTTATTATCATCTCGCCCAACCCATACTACCGAAACATAGTTGCCACTATATCCTGCAAACCAAGCATCTCGCCCATCGTTAGTTGTGCCTGTTTTGCCTGCTAAGTTTAGGCCAGAATCAAAATTTCCTGCTTGTGCTGTGCCATGTTTAAATATTTGTTGCATGGCATGATTGGTAAGATAAGTTGCCTCTGGCGATAGACGGATTTGGGTACGCTTGTCGCTATTTTGTAGGACATTGCCTTTATCGTCAATGACCTTATTGATGGTGTGTAGAGGTGTACTCATGCCACCATTGGCAAAAATCTGATACACACCAAGCATTTCTACTGGTGATAAATCTACCGCCCCAAGTAATATCGATGGATAATTAGAAAAACTTTCATTGACGCCAAGTGAATTTAATTGGCGATGAAAAATATTAAGACCGAATTCCATGCCAACATTAACTGCTGCTTGATTATAAGACTGTGCAAGGGCGGTCATTATGGGTGTCTGGCCGTGTGATACACCGTTGTAATTTTTTGGGGTCCAAGCTTTGCCATTGATGGTGTAGCTGATAGGGCTGTCATCAACACTGCTGGCAAGGTTGTAACGACCTGACTGAAAGGCGGTAAGGTAAATGACTGGCTTTAATAGTGAGCCAACTTGGCGTTTGGTATCAATAGCACGGTTAAAACCTGTGAAGTTATCACGACTACCAACAATAGAAACTATCTCGCCTGTAGTGGGGTTGGCACTCACCAAAGCACCTTGTAGATTGTTGTTGGTGCCGTTGATGATGGCTTTGGTGGCGTGTGCTTGGGCGATGGGGTCAAGTGTTGAGATGATTTTAAGACCTCGATTTTGCAGGTCTTCTTCACGATAGTAGGCTTTGAGCTCACGAGAGATCGCATCAAAAAAATCAGGAAACCGACTTCGAGAGATGGTTGGGGTCTTAACCACATCTAGAGCTCTTTTGGTGGCGATGTCGTATTCGCTTTGGCTGATTTTGCCTGTGGTGAGCATATTGTGCAATACTGTATTTCGCCGTTCTAGTGCACGCTCTGGGTGCTTTCTAGGATTGTAATAACTAGATCCTTTGGCAATGCCAACAAGCAGGGCATACTGATCAAGGCGAAGTTCGGATAGGGGCTTATTAAAATAAAACTGCGAGGCAATACCAAAGCCATTTACCGAGCGATTGCCATTTTGCCCAAGGTTAATTTCATTTAAATAAGCAAGCAAAATTTCATCTTTGCCGTAGTGTAGCTCTAACAACAATGCCATGATTGCTTCATTGGCTTTGCGTCTGAGTGTGCGTTCAGAATTTAGATAAAAGTTTTTGATGAGCTGTTGGGTGATGGTTGAGCCGCCTTGGCGTGCACCACCTGTCAGATTTGATAAAATCGCACGAGCTGTACCACGCAAAGAGATGCCATGATGCTCAAAAAAATTGCGGTCTTCGGTGGCAACAAGTGCATTGACCAAATGTTTTGGCACATTGTCTGGTGTGAGCAAAATGCGATCTTCATTGTTTTGTGGATAGATGCCACCGACATTGACAGGCTCTAGGCGTAGCATGCTTTTGTTGGTGGGACTGCTTGTCATAAGGCGTGTGATTTTGCCATTAAGAAGGCTTATTTTGATGGTTTGTTTGCTCTCTACATCACCGTTGCCGTAATCAAAACCACGCGTATAAATTGTGTAGGTATCGCCCGATTTTTGATAGCCACCTTGCGATGATGAATTTTGACTGTAATTGAGCAATTTTAGCCAAGTATCAAGATCGTCATTATTTAAAGGTGCATTAGGATATAGTTCTAACGGTCTAGAATAAACGGTTGCAGGAATGTCCCAACGGCGATTTTCAAATTTATTGATGATTGTGCTATTTAGATAATAAGCATACAACCCAAGCAAAATCATTGCCGTCATGATAATGATGAGTAGAATAAAACCAATCACCGAGCCGTTTTGGTGCTTTATCGCACCGTTTTTTGGTAAGTTTTTTATTGACATAAGATTTTGTTTTATAAAAAATGATGAACCATACTAACGATTTGTTGGTATTTTGGCAAGTGTTAAAATGATTTTTGCCTGTGATTTGCCTGTGATTTGCTTTGTATTGATTTGACCTAGGTATTCTTAGTTTTGTTCTGATGGGCAATATGTGGGTGGAACACTTATTAAAAGCCATTAAAATATGATTATGTTATAATAAAGTCTGCAATCATGCGATTAACTGTCGGAAAAAAACAATGAATGCCGTGAGCGATGTGGATAAAAGCGTTGATGAAATTGCCCACTCTTTAATTTTACCACCTGAGGGTGCGTGTTTTCACTGTGGTGAGGTGCTACCAAAAGAGCCATTTTTTGCGGTGATTTTTGAAAAACCACGCCCTATGTGCTGTTTGGGGTGTCAGTTGGCAGCCCAAAGTATTGTAGAGTCTGGGTTGTCTCAGTATTATCTTGACCGCCGTGAGATTAGCCCAACTGCAAGTTTACCTGATGCGATGAACTTTGATGCATATAATCATGATGACATCAAAGCACAATTTGTCTATGCTGAAGATGGCGGTAATACAGCAGAGTTATCGGTACTCAATCTACGGTGTTCAGCGTGTACTTGGTTGATTGAGACACGACTGCGTGCTATTGATGGCGTGCGTATGTGCCAAGTAAACTTAACTCAGCAAAGAATGCGTGTCAATTGGGACGAGAGTCGCTGTGATATTGGGCAAATTTTACAGGCGGTGCATTCGGTAGGTTATGAGGCCAAGCCGTATCGCCAAGATACACACGAGGCCATGCTAAAACGCCAAAATAAACAAATGCTCATTCGCTTGGCCATTGCAGCACTTGGGGCGATGCAAGCAATGATGTTTTCTATTGGTATGTATTTTGGTGAGCATACAGGCATACTCATTGAACATCGAGATTTTTTGCGTTATGTGGCACTTTTTGTTACCATTCCTGTGATTTTTTATGCTGGCATACCATTTTTTTTATCTGCTTATAATACTTTAAAAGTACGCCAAGTGAATATGGATGTGCCTGTATCCATTGCTCTTATCACAACTTTTAGTGCAAGTGTTTATGCGACCTTGACAGGGACTGGCGAGGCGTATTTTGACTCGGTATCAATGTTTATTTTCTTTCTTTTGGCAGGGCGTTATATTGAGCAAAACGCTCGTCTAAAAGCGTCAAATATGGCCTCAGACCTTGTGGTAATTGAGCCGATTTTATTATCAAAAATTGCTCATGATGATGATTTGGCTGTCCAATTGATGAACAATGCAGGCTGTCAAGATGACAATAGAGACATCATCAAAAATTGGTGGCAATCTCATCTAGATATTCATACTGATTTGCCAAATGCTCATGCTGATAAAGATAAAATACTTGCCCAATCGGTGGCGGTAGGCGACATCATTCGTATTGATGCAGGTTCACACATTGTCTCTGATGGTGTGCTTTTATCTGATACTGCCACGGTGTCGCAGAGTCTTTTGACAGGTGAAAGTGATTTGATTGTCAAAACTTGTGGCGATCAAGTGGTGGGTGGCTCACAAAATGACAGTCAGCCTTTTTTTATGGTTGTTACCACCAAAGTTGATGACAGTCAGATTGCTCTGATTGACCGTCTGATGAATCGTGCAATGAGCGAGAAGCCTAAAATTGCCCAAGATGCCGACAAGATGGCGCGTTGGTTTGTTGCTCGTGTATTGATATTGGCTTACCTTGTTTTTGCGGTATGGTGGTTTATTGATAAAAACGAAGCACTGTGGGCAACGGTGGCGGTGCTTGTAGCGACCTGCCCATGTGCATTGAGTCTGGCTACACCCATTGCATTGACAGTGGCGACTAACCGCTTGGCAAAGAATGACTTTTTGGCAACCCGTGGTCATGTCATTCAGACGCTTTCTGAGGTCTGTTGTGCTTGTTTTGATAAAACTGGCACATTGACTTTAGGGCAGGCAAATCTATTAGATACGGTCAGCGTAATCAATAAGACGCAGGCTTTAAAAGTTGCTGCAGCTCTTGAGGTTGGCTCAAAACACCCTGTGGCACGGGCGATTTTGACGGCGGCACATGGTCTACATTTGCCAGAGGTTAAAGACAGTGTTCACCATGTGGCAGGTGGTGTTGAGGGAGAGATTGAAGGGGTTTTATATCGTATAGGGCATGAAAAATTTGTCCGGCCAAAAGGTGAATTGCCGATCAATTTGGCGGAAAATCTTGCCAAACATCAGGCCAATATGTCGGTGCTTTTATCGTGCCATGTGGCAGGTGAGTGGCAGGTATTGGCAAGATTTTATTTTAACGATGCCATTCGTGCTGATGCAAAGGCAATGATTGATGAATTAAAGCGGCAAGGTATCATGACCATCATGCTGACAGGTGATCCTAATCCCAATGCCCTTGAAGTGGCAAAATCGTTGGGTATTGAGCGTGCTTATTTTGGCCTAACGCCAGCAGATAAGGTTGATCATATTAAAGATTTGCAGGCCAAAGATGCTACCGTATTGATGGTGGGTGATGGCATTAATGACGCACCAGTACTTGCAGCGGCAAATGTTTCAACGGCAATGGCAGGAGCGGCAGACTTGGCACAAGTATCGTCAGATAGCGTATTGCTTGGGGGGCGACTATTGTCAATTAGCAAGGCAATTAATTTGGCGATTAGGACTCAAAAAATCATTCGCCAAAACCTTCGTTGGGCAATTATTTATAACGCCACGGTGTTAATTCCTGCGGCATTTGGCTATGTACCACCTTGGCTTGCGGCAATTGGTATGTCGCTGTCTAGTCTGCTTGTGGTGGCAAATGCCATGCGGTTGAAGCGTTGATTTTAAAGGTTGATGTCATTACTTGTGTATTTAATTGATGGCGATACAAGCTTAGCATTCTGCGATAAAACTTGTGATGCTGTGATGCAGTTTGTCTCGTTTTAGATTGATAAAAAAACCGCACTTAAAAAAATGCGGTTTTTTATGTTATTGACTTAAAATCAATCGTCTTGCAAATAGCCGATTAAACGCAAAAATTCAATATACATCCAAACCAGCGTTGATAGAATGCCAATGCTATAGGTCCATTCGTATTCTTGTGAGACGCCATATTGCACGCCTTTTTCAACATTATCAAAATCAAGCAACAGGCTAAATGATGCAATGATGGTAACAAAAACGCTAAAGCCAATTGCTACCATGCCTCCATCAAAAAGCAAGGGCAGACTTGAGCCAAACAGTCTAAAACCAAGTTGCACAAGGTATAAAATACCAATGGCAATGATGGCTGATGTTAGGATTGAGCGAAATTTTTCGGTAACTTTGACAATACCTGTGGTGTATAGCGTCAGCATGACGGCTGCTGTGATGAAAGTTGCCGATAAGGCTGACAATGGCACGCTAGGATATCTAAAATACATGATGGTACTAAATGCACCTAGCAATACACCTTCACAAAGGGCGTATGGTACAGCAAGGCTTTTGGCTAAATGTGGCTTAAACGCACTTGCCAAGCCTAAACCCATGCCAGCAAAAAGGCCGACCAATGCCAGTGGATACAGCATATTTATGGATATACCACCCATCAAAGCATAAAAGAATACGCCAAAACCAGAGATGGCAGCAAGTGCTAACAAAAATGCACTTTTGCGAACCACACCGCCGACAGACATGGTAACACCGCCGACAGCAAGTTCGGTACGGCTAATGATAGGATTTGCCATATTTTTTCCTTGTATCATTTAAGGTTGTGGATAATTATTTAATTGATTATAAAGAGATTTTTTTAAAAATCAAGTTTTTTGTAGGGCTGATAATTGATTTTGTTTTTCTAAAAACTTGTCTTGTACTAAGATTGTGTTTTTTGGTATCATATGCTTTATTTTTTTATTGGTTGTTATGTCGAATTTTATCAATAATCACCCAAAGCGTCCGCCATTTCGTCGTATTGGCGTTATGGGGCGTGCTGGAAAAAGCAGTGTTATACAAACTTTGAATGAGCTGATTGCTTTACTTGATGAACGAGATTTATCTATTATTATTGATACTGAAACGGCCGCCATTCAGGGTTTGCAACTTGATTTTGACAGAGTGGATGGGCATCAATTTAAGATTGTTCCGCGTCAAAAAATCGGTGAATATTGTGATTTTGTGATTGTGGTTGGTGGTGATGGCTCGATGTTGCACGCAGCCAGCGTTTTGGCGGGTACTGATGTGCCCGTACTTGGTATCAATCGTGGTCGTTTGGGATTTTTGGCAGATGTCAATCCTGATGAGTTAAATGAGCGTTTGTTGCGGGTATTAGATGGTGATTATTGGTTGGTTGAGCGGTTTTTATTAACTTTCAAAATTGTACAAAATGATGAAAACGGTAAGCCGACCGATGTCGTCATTCATGAAGATGTGGCACTTAATGATGTGGTGCTTCACGCTGGAAAGTCGGTACATACCATCGACTTTGAGCTACACATCAATGATTCGCCTGTCTATCGTCAGCACGCAGATGGCCTGATTGTTTCTACACCAACAGGTTCAACTGCTTACTCGTTGTCGGCTGGTGGACCAATTATCCACCCAACAATTGATGCAATTTGTCTTGTCCCTATGCACCCACACACGCTATCAAGCCGACCGCTCGTGGTGGCAGGCGGTAACCAAATCGCCATCAATATTCACAAAGATAACCGCACGCAACCAATGGTTGGGGCTGATGGCAAGGCGTCTGCACCACTTGACAATGACCAAACTTTACTGATTGCCAAACATGAAAAGACATTATTGCTACTACACCCACCAGGCTATAATTTTTATGAAGCGTGTCGCACCAAGCTTCACTGGAATTTGTATAACGAAGAATTTGCCCTAAAAACTTAAATGATGGAAAATTTATGAATAAGCAAGACATTTTAGACAGTCTTAACCCTGAAATTGTTGCCAAGCTTCGCACTGCCATTGAAATTGGCAAATGGGAAAATGGTGTACGCCTAACAGATGAGCAACGCCAAACTTGTATGCAGGCGGTGATGGTTTGGGAACATGAATACCTGCCAACCGAAGAACGCACAGGCTATATTGAAAAACCAAAAGACAAACAGGGCAATATCATTGGTGAAGAATGCGATGTCGAGCATGAACATCATTACCCAAATGCCGAGCAGCCTGTGGTGTTTAAAAATTAATATTTAACAGCTGTTGAAGATTTTAACAAATAAAAAAAGCCATAAAATATGGCTTTTTTTATTGATACTATGAATGATTAGTGAATCAAGGGACGAATCAAACGATAGTTGGCAGCGGCTTTTCTCGCACCAAGTACACAAGCTACAAAGGTTAGCAATGTGCTAATCAACCAAAACAGACCAGAATATAGTGCAGCTTTGCGAGCAGCATCTTCGGCGGCAGCCAGAGCTTGTTCTGCTTTAAGTTTAGCATCAGCAACCGCTTGTTCGGTTTTGGCTTTGTATTCTTGATAAGCAGAAACTGCTTCGTTACGAATCTGTTGGGCTTCAGCTTCACTTAGGCCTTCGTTTTGTAACTGAACGATGATTTCATCACCAGTCAAAACATGCTCAATTTCGGCAGCACGCTGTTTGGCGTAGTCATCTAGATTTTTCCAAGTATCAATGCTGGTAAAGTCCATGTTTTTGACTTCATTTTTGGTGGTGTTAACCGTTTTTTCTACCACATTGGCAGATGCACTGATTTGCTCTTTGGAGAATGTTTCGTTGTTTTTAGCAATCCACTGTTCAATGTCTTCGCGGCTGATGTTGCCAGTGGCTTGCTGATAAAGCTCTTGTGCTTTATTGGTGATACCTTCGTTTGATGATGTGTCTGAGGCGGCTGCACCTGCTACTGCTGCAGAGCTAAGAGAGCCGATAGAGCCAATAACACTGGTGGTTGCACTGGCGGTTGTGTTGATGGCAGAGCCAGCAGTGCGAACAACACTGCCCAACCCATTCATGGTTGAGAAGGTTGTGATAACAACGATGGTGGCGGCGGTCAAAATACCAATTAAGGTAGCATCTTTTGGTAAAATGTCAGTACCATCGCCAAACAAAGCCTCAGGTGCTGATGCTTTAACAGCAAAATAACCTGCCACAAAAGCACTGATTAAAGCTGTAATGATGGCATAAACTCCCGCAGCAATACCAGCACCTCGCAAATCTAATGACAAGAATGAGCCGATGACCAACGCCAAAGCGAGCATGATCATGCTAACGACCAAACCCATGATAAGTCCGGCTAAAATGCCACGCCATGAAGGTCGTCTGGCTGCTCTGAATGAATATTGCATATTTTTTCCTAATAATCAGTGATGTAAAATATTAAATATGGATTGCTGATTTCTTGCTTAAAAAGTTTTTTTTGCTCAAAAGGCAAGCCATTGATTGTTTAGGCTGACCAATAAGCCAGCGATGTTTTGATAAAATCATCAGTTAAAAAGCCATTGATTGAATCACAATTTAAATATTTTAAGTAAGATGGATTGATGAATTTTGAATTTTAAAAAAAATAATCAAAATAATTCAGACAAAATCAATCATCAATTCAATATAAGATAAATTGCCATCAACAAAAGAGGAAAAATTCCCCTTTTTGCTTCATTTGGCTTATTATAATCAAATTTATTTTTTGATGGTAGTTTTTTTAATGGCTTTGTATTATTTTTTTGTAACAATATTGTAGGTATTTAGCAATCTGTGTAATATTATATGTCATTGTAGGACATATAAATAAGATGTATCGAGCTCTATACAAGCACTCGCCAAATCACAAAACCTATTGCCAATATATGAAAAATCACACCTACCCACCAAATGGGTACGGTCAGCCCGATGGCAATCAAACCAAAAAATCCGCCCAACGCAATCCAATCGTATCGTTTTTGGTTTAAAAAATCAGCTCTTAATGCTTTAAGTTCTCTTAGCTCTTTGTCTTGTCTTGCTCCCAAAGTTGCCATTGACTGTATGCCTTGAGTCAGTAGTTTGGGCAGCTCGGTAGCTGACAGTAGCAGTTCTGGCACTTTGTTTTTGATGTCGCTGAGATTTTTGACAGGGTCAAGCTGGTCTTTGACCCATGCGGTGAGTATCGGCTTGGCAAGAGACCAAATATCAAGGTTGGGATACAGCTCACGCCCAAGCCCCTCAACATGGACAAGCGTCTTTAATAGTAGCATCAGCTGGGGCGGTATGCTCATTTGATGACGACGAGCGATGTTTAAAATTTCAAATAAAATTCCTGCAAAGTCAAGCTCGCTCATCGGCTTTGATACCACGGGGCTGACCGCACGACTCATGTCCTTAATTAAGATGTGTCTGTCGGTAGACGGAGGTATCCAGCCAGCCTGAGCAATGATGTCTACAAGTGTTGTGTAGTTGCCATTCATCACAGACAATAGCAAGCGTGCTACGACAAGCTGATCATCTTTGCTTAATTCGCCCATGATGGCACAATCTAGGCCTAGATAGCGTGGATGGGCGACTGCACCGCCATTAGGCAAGGTCTCAACAAAGATATTGCCAGGGTGCATATCGGCATGGAAAAAATTATCACGAAAAACCTGAGTAAAGAAAATTATAAGGCCATTTTTGGCAAGTTCGGCTCTGTCATAATTGAGTGCATCAAAAGTGTCGGTATGTGAAATTGGCACACCAAAAATTCGCTCAGATACCATGACAGACTTGTTTGCCAAATATACTTGTGGCACATAGATGAGCTTTGAGCCTAAGAAATTATTACGCATCTTGGTGGCGTTGGCGGCTTCTAAAGTCAAATCCAGCTCATTGAGCATGATTTGTCGATAATCTTCAACAATATCAATGATATGTACTGCACGAGCTATTTCTATACGAGCTGATAACCAAGTTGCTAGCTCTCGCAGAAGCTCAAAATCTTGTATGATGACGGATTTAATGTTGGGGCGAACAACTTTAATAACGACTTCACGCCCATCGGTCAGAGCACCAGTATGCACTTGGGCAATACTGGCAGCAGCCAGTGGCTTATCATCAAAGCGGGCAAACAACTCATTGATGGGTCTGCCCAAACCTGTTTTTGGGTCTTCAATTTGTGCTTTTAAAGTATCAACATCAAAAGGGGCGACTTTATCTTGTAGTAATGATAACTGCTTGATGATGTTAGGAGGCAAAAGGTCTGAGCGAGTAGAAAGTAGCTGCCCTAATTTTAAAAATAGTGTACCCATCTCTTCTAGGGCAAGTTTGACACCCAAAGGGTTGTGCGATTTGCCAGTGCTGGCAGGGTGCAAACGAATCAGACGCACCAATGGGGCAAGTTCTGGCACCTCATTAAGGTGGGTGTCTAGGCGATATTTGGCAGCGATGCGATAGATGGATAATAGACGGTTTTTGTGAGAGATGAGCATGACTATGATTGAGATTGATTTTTTAAAGTAGTTAAGCGTGCCTGTTCGCGTTCAATGTCAGCTTGTAGACGGAGCAGTTCTTGCTTTTTTTGACTGATTGTGGCATCAAGCTCGCCTTGGGGTGGTTGATTTGGTATGAGAGCATCAATGAATAGTGATTTGACAGATGATAGTATAGGGGTGATGATGGGTGATAGCTCTTGGGCAATCAAATAAGTATAACTGCCTGCATTTTTACCAATGATATTTTCTAGTTTGTCAAAAACATCAGGTCTAAAATCATCGGTTAGAGCTTTTATACTGGCCAAAACTTTATAATCGCCTTTTATTGGCAGGTTGCCTGACCGCCTATTACGCATAAACCTAAGTAATTCACTGGGTGTGGCAACGGTCAATAGACAATCTGGTGTGGCAGGTGGCACATCGCCTTGTGGCTCAAAAATGCTTTGGCTGACAGGCTCAAAACGCAGATGGTCATCGCAAAATAGCACATCTAATGAGATGGCGGGCTCTTGAATGATTAACCGCAAAGTTTTGCCCGTCAGCTGGTTAAGATGATAGGTGGTATTGGGATCAGCATTTAACGCCCCATTAATGATACGCTCTACCAAACCAAGTGCCAATACACTGATCATTAGCGTGCCTTAAAACCACGATGCACTGCTACGATACCACCTGTTAGGTTGTGATAATCGCAATTAACAAAGCCTGCTTGTTCCATCATGCTTTTTAAGGTGGCTTGGTCTGGGTGCATACGAATTGACTCAGCTAGATATTGGTAGCTTTCTGAGTCGTTCGCCACAATTTTACCCATGAGAGGCAAGGCGGTAAAAGAATAGAGATCATAAGCCTTTGATAGCGGTTCAAATACAGGCTTGCTAAATTCCAAGACCAACAAGCGACCACCAGGTTTTAGCACACGATGCATGGCTTCTAGGGCTTTTTGTTTGTCGGTAACATTTCTTAGGCCAAAACTGATGGTTACTAGGTCAAATGAATTTTCAGCAAATGGTTCTAGTGTTTCGGCATTGGCCAATACAAAATCAACATTATTACAGCCAGCATTAATCAGGCGAGTGCGACCAACTTCTAGCATGGCCTCATTAATATCAGATAGCACCACACGCCCTGAACGACCTACCTCACGGCTAAATACTTTTGCCAAATCGCCTGTCCCTCCTGCGATGTCAAGCACTCTTTGACCTGTGCGTACACCAGTCAAGCTGACAGCATAGCGTTTCCACAATCTATGAATGCCAAAACTCATCAGGTCATTCATGATGTCGTATTTGGTGGCAACAGAAGTGAATACTTCGGCAACTTTGCGTTGTTTTTCTTTGGCGTCTACTGTCTGATAGCCAAAATGGGTGGTTGAGCCGATATTTTTTGAGTAGCGATTTTCTGTGTCGGCTTGTCCTTGTGGTGTTTGCATGGTGGATTGACCTTGTGGTGTACCAGCAGGCAGGATATTTGGGTTGGTGAAGAGATTGTTGGTGCTGCTATCTTGACTCATGACTTTTCCAAATGAAACCAAATAATTCATGATAATGATACCACTAATCTGTCTATTTTCATACAAAAATTGGTGTATTTTAATGACAATATGTTAAAATCGTCATTAAACTGTCATATTTGATTGATAGGATATTGCAGTACTACTTTGATGGTTATTTTAGTGATTTTGTCACTTGGGTGAGCAATCAAGCATTTTTAAGTTAAGTCTTTTGGTGTATTTATGGTAAATTCAGCAAAACAGACCACGCCAGTGGCGGCAAATATTTTCTTTGCATTGTTGCTTGTGGCGGTCTGTATTTATTTTGCAATATGGGGTCTGGGATATACAGCACACCATCAGGTGCTACTGTTTGCAGTGGCAAGTTTTTTTGGCATATTCATGGCGTTCAATATTGGCGGTAATGATGTTGCTAACTCGTTCGGTACTTCGGTTGGTGCAGGCACATTATCTGTAACTCAGGCACTTGCAGTAGCGGCAATTTTTGAGGTATCGGGTGCGGTTTTGGCAGGTGCTGCGGTTACTGACACCATTCGTAGTGGTATTGTGGATATTCAGGGTCTTGGTGTATCGCCAAACCAATTCATCTATTTGATGCTATCAGCATTGGCAGCGGCTGCATTTTGGCTACTTTTTGCTACCAAAAAAGGATTGCCTGTTTCAACCACGCATGCCATTGTTGGTGGCATTGTGGGTTCTTCTGTCATGCTCGGCATTAATATTGGTGGCACAGAACTTGCATTTTCTACTGTGCAATGGTCTAAAATTGGTGAAATTGCGATTTCTTGGGTGGTATCACCGCTACTTGGTGGGGCGTTGTCATATGTTTTGTATGGTTTGATTAAGAAAAATATTTTGGCATACAATGAAAAGGTGGAAGCTCGTGTCAAGATATTAAAGGCAAGAAAAAAGACCATCAAGCGTGAACAAAAAGAATATTTTGAAAGCTTAAATGAGAGCGAAAAACTGCCCTACACCACCGCATTGCTTCGTGACCAAGAGGCTTTTGCTGAAGAAGAGTGTCATAAAGATGAACTGGAAACAGACTACTATCGTTCGTTGCATGACATTGAGCACGAACGAGATAATTTGGACACTCTAAAAGCACTGAAAAACTGGGTGCCACTCATCGCAGCGTTAGGTGCGATCATCATGACAGCAATGGTGGTATTTAAAGGCCTAAAAAATACTGGATTAAATTTATCTACTTTGCATGCTTTTTTGGTCATGGGTATGATTGGTGCGATGGTGTGGCTAACTGCTTTTATTTATACCAAGACCATCCGTGGTAAGCACAAAGAAAATTTGGGTAAAGCAACCTTTATTATGTTTAGCTGGATGCAAGTATTTACGGCGTGTGCTTTTGCATTCTCACATGGTTCAAACGACATTGCCAATGCGGTCGGTCCTTTTGTGGCAATTTTAGATGTCATCAAAGAAAATGCCATCGCTGCCAAAGCCACTGTCCCTGCACCTGTCATGTTGACCTTTGGTGTTTCACTGATTGTTGGTTTGTGGTTTATTGGCAAAGAAGTCATTCAAACTGTTGGTACAAACTTAACCGAAATGCACCCAGCGTCTGGCTTTGCAGCTGAACTTGCGGCAGCAGCGGTGGTCATGGGTGCATCAAGCTTGGGTATCCCTGTATCAAGTACGCACATTTTGGTCGGTGCGGTGCTGGGCATTGGCATGGTTAATAAAAACACCAACTGGAAGCTTATGAAGCCAATCGGCTTGGCTTGGGTTATTACGCTACCGGCAGCAGCGGGCATGAGTGCGTTGATGTTTTTGATTTTAAGTAATGTATTATAAGCCAATTAATTTTTAAGCCAATTAAAAAAACAGTTTGTGCAAGCAAGCTGTTTTTTTATTAGATGATATTGTAGATTTGGCAAGGGGTGGATTTTAAAGAAAAATCTCAAATAACCACAACGCTTTGGTGCATTTGAGATAAAATTTGATATACTAGCTATGTTTTAATTAAACATTCACTTGATGGTGATAATGAGGTATTTATGACAGAGCAAATAGAACCTACTTTGGAGCAAAGACGCATCATTTATCAGGCCAGACGAGGTCTAAAAGAGTTGGATTATTATATTGACCCTTATGTCAAGTCAAGCTATCTGATTGCACCAGACGATGAGCAGGCGGCATTTGTACGATTGCTTGAACATGAAGACCCCGATTTGTTGTTATTTTTTTTGGGGCAGCAGCGTCCAGAAGATGAGGGTGTTGCAGCACTCATTGAACGCATGAAACAACTTAAATATGCCAGCAATCAATCATAAACAATTTGCCAAGTCTAGATTTTCTAAAAACCGCCTAAGTTTAGATGTGGTGTTGCATCACCATGCCATGCCAACTGTTTGGTTGGTTTATTCATTTGTCTCATTGGTGCTGGCATGGCAAGCAAAACTGCCATGGGTGATGATTGGTGCGGTATTTGTGGTGGTGGTATTGCTGTCTTTTATGTTCATCAGTCGCCCAAAAGTTATCGCTTTTAGCTGTACTCATATTGATGAATTGTGGGATATTAAGGTGTTGACTTGGCGAGGGCGTATCTTGTATCAAGGCTACTTGGTAGACATACAGGAAATCAATGTTACAGGCAGGGCATTGTTTTTAAAATTTTATGCGATTGAGCCTAAGCGACGCACGCTTGATGTCGTTGTTCATCGCACGAAGGTGAAAGATGATGATTTTCGTAGATTGTTGGGGCTTTGTGCCATAAATACATCAAGCTTTGTTTGATTTTAAGGTAGGTTTGGTTAATAGTTGTGATTGCGTCTTTTTCACTTTAAGTATGGTTTTTATAAAAACAAGTTCAAGTTTGAGCTGTTTTTTGTTATGATGGCTACAATGGGCAAAGACGATAAATATCATAAAAAAAAAGGTGCAATATGGCAAATTTGGCATTATTTGATTTAGACATGACCATGCTTAACGTAGATAGTGATCACAGTTGGGGGCAGTTCATTGTTCATAAAGGCTTGGTTGATGCGTCCGTCTATGCCGATGCTAATGATAAATTTTATCAAGACTATATCAACGGCACACTAGATGCAGTTGCGTATAATGAATTTGTGGCGGCATTTTTAACCACCAAAACCATGACAGAGTTACACGCCTACCGTCAAGAATATTTGGATACTTGGATTGTGCCAAATATGCGTCCCAAAGCAACCGCTCGGATTAATGCTCATAAAGATGCAGGCGATACGGTTGTGGTGATTAGTGCAACCAATGATTTTGTCGTAAAGCCAATCGCTCATCTTTTTGGTGTAGATGATTTACACACGATAGCCACCGAACTTGAAATCATTGATAATCATTACACAGGAAGTGTGAGAGGCAGGCCAAATTTTAAAGATGGCAAACTGTATCATTTGAATCGTTTTATTCATGATTGTATGAATGATGGCAAAATTTTTGAACGCTTAATTGCGTATTCGGATTCAAAAAATGATTTACCACTTTTGAATTTTGCAGATGAGGCGGTATGTATAAACCCTGATGAGATTTTAAAAGAGCAGGCGGTTAAAAACGGTTGGCGTATTGAGGATTGGTCAATATAACTATTGATAATATTTTTAATGCAATATTTTGACTTTGCACCAAAGAATCAAAAATGCTACTTTTGTGATTGAATGGTTAAATTTTTTTAAATCAGTTTAAGAGAGTTTTTATTTTAATTGACACAACAAAAAGCAATGAATGATTGTCTATAACAAGAAAAAAGTCGATGATAATCATCGACTTTTTTATGTATGGTGGGGTCGGAGAGACTCGAACTCTCACACCTCGCGGCGCCAGAACCTAAATCTGGTGCGTCTACCAATTTCGCCACGACCCCAAGTTGTATACCAAGACAACTGTGCTGTCTTGATGGGCGGTATTATACGCAGTTTTCAAGATTTGGCAAGTGTTTTTTTTAAACATTGGATAAATAATTTTATAACCAATTGTTTTTTATGAATTTATTTTTTTATATATGTTTTTGATTGTTTGTATTGATGATTTGCCATATTTTGAGTGCTTGTGCCATGCTTGCCACATCGTGCACCCTTACGATATTTGCACCCTTTTGAGCGGCGAGTAGATGGGCAACCATGCCAATCATATCTCGGTCGGTGGGTTGGTGTTGGGTCATTGGTTCAAAATTATTCAAAATTTCGCCCAAAAAGCGTTTGCGAGATACACCAAACAGCATAGGAAGATTGAAATGAGTGATGATTTTATCCAAATTTGCCATCAAGGCGACATGATGAGAATAATTTTTGGCAAAACCCATGCCCACATCAATGATGATATTTTCTCGCTGTACGCCTGCATTCATCGCACGATTGATATGATGACCAAGCTCTGTGATGACATCTTCTACGACATTGCTGTAATTGGTCAAATTGTTCATATTGCTCGGCTCGCCACGAGAATGCATGATGACAACGGGCAATGCCAAACGGCTTGCCATCTCAACGGCACCATCTCGTCTTAATCCACGCACATCATTCCAGATATCTGCTCCCAAATCTACCATTTGTTCAATGACTGCAGGGCTACTGGTATCAATAGATAATAAAAGTTTGGGAAAATGATTGCGAATCTCTTTGATGATGGGTGTTAGGCGTACCAACTCCTCTTTGTCCGATACATCAGAGGCATAAGGGCGGGTGGACTCTGCTCCGACATCAATAATGTCCACACCCCATTGATTCATTTGCTCCACATGAGCTAGGGCGGTATCAATATGGACGAACCGTCCACCATCTGAAAATGAATCTGGTGTAACATTGAGTACACCCATGATGGCTGGCGTGGATAACGCTAGGGTTTTGCGATTGGTGTGTAAAATATGCTCAGTCATGGTACAATAAAAACTTGAAATCCATCATAATATCACAATTTAGGTTGTCTGTTATATCATAATATCCTAATTTTGGTTATATTGTGATTTTAAGAACTTTTACAAGGAAACTCTTTGCAATATTTTGAAAGACATGAGGGCGGAGAAAACGCCATATTGGTACATCTTGACATTCGTGAGATGATTGATCCTGATGATTTAGAAGAATTTCGCTTGCTGGTGCATTCAGCAGGGGCAAACGAACTTAAAATCATTACAGGAGGTCGCAATAAGCCCCATGCCAAATATTTTGTTGGCACAGGCAAGGCGGAGGAAATCGCTCAGGCGGTAAAGCAACATGAGGCAGATATTGTGATTTTTAATCATGATTTATCGCCCAGTCAGGAGCGTAACCTAGAAGCTTTGGTAGAATGCCGAGTACTTGATCGCACAGGCTTGATTTTAGATATTTTTGCTCAGCGTGCTAGAACCTATGAGGGTAAGTTGCAAGTGGAGCTTGCTCAGTTGTCTCATCTTGCCACTCGGTTGGTGCGTGGTTGGACACATTTGGAGCGTCAAAAAGGCGGCATCGGTTTGCGTGGACCAGGTGAAGCACAGCTTGAAACCGATCGCAGGCTTTTACAAATTCGGGTTAATCAATTAAAAAATAAGCTAGATAAAGTCAAACAAACTCGTCTGCAGGGGCGTGCCAAACGCCAAAAATCCGACATTCCTACCATATCGCTTGTTGGCTATACCAATGCTGGAAAATCCACGCTCTTTAATCTGCTTGCCGATGACAATATTTATGCCGCCGACCAGCTTTTTGCCACACTAGATCCCACGCTACGCCAAGTCAAATGGGCAGGCGTGGGCAAGGTTGTCTTGGCTGATACGGTAGGCTTTGTGCGTCATTTGCCACATGAGCTTGTGGAGAGCTTTCATGCTACTTTGGAGGAGACTTTGGAGGCGGATTTGCTCTTGCACATCATCGATGGTAGTAGTCCTGATATGCACGAACAAATTGATGCAGTCAATGCGGTGCTAGATGAAATTGGTGCAACAGCCCCTGTGCTTCTTGTGCATAATAAAATTGACAAAACTGCAGAACAGCCCACCATTCATTATAAAGAAAAAGGGGTGCCATCTCGTGTTTATGTTTCGGCTCGTGTAGGTCTTGGTATGAATGAGCTGACCCAAGCGGTGCAAGAGTTGCTGGTTGGTGATTTGTCTGAATTTAATCTTACTTTACCACATGATGCAGGTCAATTTAAAAATGCTTTACATGAGCTTGATGTCATTACTCATGGTCAATTTGATGAAACAGGGTATGAGATGCTGACAATTCGTCTTGCCCCTGCCAAGCTAAAAGAACTGCTTGGTAAATATCATCTAAACCCTTTTGATGTTTTGCCACCGCATCAGGCGAGTACTTTGATGCCAGTTTTAGAAGAGTTTGAAAGGGTGGATATTAAAAAAGATAATGACAATGATGGGCTAGACCCTTTTTGTTGGTAGATTGATAGATTCGTCTTTTTATGATAGGTTTTGTGGTAAATATACAAAAAGTAAATCATTAAGTACAAAAAACCGCCTTTTTAATATTAGGTGGTTTTTTTTGCACTTTTTTAATACCTTAAATTTTCTTGTAAGTCATCATTTTATTATAAAATAACAAATATTTTTTTAAATTGGTCTTTGTGGCTTGACCGTAATAATAGATAGTGCTTTAATAGAAAAAACTCATCACCCACAAGGAAGACCATGAAATCGCCTTATTTGACCAAGTCGCCTGTCTTTTGGTTTGGTATGTTAGCGACAGTTGCCATTGTTATCTGTGTGCGTGAGCTGGCGTTGGTCGTTTGTACTGCTTTTGGCATACCAACTGCAACCAACATTGTCGGCTTGGTGTCGTTATTTGTCGGATTGTTGGCAGTCAGATTGATGAGAGGCGGTCTGCCAAATTGGCTGTCATCATCGGCCAGTGTACTACTTGTAGATAGTGGCTTTGCTTTCTTGCCCGTATCAGCAGGGGCGGGCGTTTTGCTGTTTGGGTTGGGAGCGGATTTGCTGGCGGTATCTTTTGTGATTATTGCCAGCACTGTGGTGCCATTGTGGGCATTTGCCAAATTATCTGAAAAATGGCTAAAAAATGACCAAATCAATAATGAAGGAGAGGGTCATGCCTAACACCACACTTGATGGCACCACGATTTTTATTGCTTTTGTCATTACGCTGATTGCTCATATTGGTGCTAAATATGTTTTGCGATATCTGAACAAGTACATTCGCGGCGTACCCATGATCATCATTGCCATTGTTTTGACGCTGGTCATTTTATTTGTCATCAGATTGCCATATGAGCTTTATTATGCCAATGCTAAGGTGGTATTTGACCGCTTACTCGGTTATAGCACAGTACTGCTTGCTGTTCCGCTTGCAGGCATGAATTTTAAGGGATTGCCCATCAAAAAACTGTCCATGATTGTATTTTTGGCAAGTCTGGTTGGGGCTTTGGTGCCAATGTTGCTGGCGTATTTTGTCGGCCTAAATATGCAAAGTATTCTTGCGTTTGCTACTCGTTCGGTAACCACACCAGTTGGTCTGTCTGTCGCTCAAATCATTGATGCACCACTTGTGATGGCAAATCTGATCATCATTGTTTCGGGTATTTTGGGTGCAGGACTGTGCCGAATTTTATTTAAAAATGTTACAGATGATAGGGCAAAAGGTCTGGCACTTGGTTTGGTTGCCCATGCGATTGGCACAGTAGAGGCATGGACGATAAGCCCAACGGCAGGGCGTTATGCGGCATTTGGTCTGGCGATTAATGGATTGGTTACGGCAGTATGGTTGCCTGTGGTCGTTGTGGCACTGCTTGGTTAAAGCTTGGTTAAATAGCGATTTGGTAAATGTGATGACCGCAGGCTGTCATCACATTTAGATATTTGGCGGTATCATATCCAATTTGGTACACCGCTATGAAATCTAAGCTCCTCATCGGGGCTCTCAATCAACTCGGCTTCTACTTCACGAAAGAAATCTACTCGCTCATCGATGTTTTCATCGGTGATTGACTGAGCCAATTGGATATAATCCTCATAGTGGCGGCTTTCAGATTTTAAAAGATACTTGTAGTATCTTGCTAATTTTTCATCATCAATGACATCTGCCAATGCCGAGAACCGTTCGCATGAACGAGCTTCAATAAACGCTCCTACAATCAGTACATCAACCATTGCTGCAGGTTCCCATGTTCGTTTATGTTTGAGCAGTCCTTTGGCATAGCGACCAGCAGGTAAATGCGACCATGCAATGTCTCGTTCTTTCATGAGTGCCAACACTTGCTCATAGTGTAGCATTTCTTCACGCACCAGCTGAGCAAGTTTTTGTTGTAACTCACGGTGAAATTCATAACGAAAGATGAGATTCATCGCCGTACCTGCTGCTTTTTTCTCGCAGTTGGCATGGTCTAGCATGAGTAGTGGTAGGTTATTTTTGGCAATAGATAGCCATTTATCAGAGGTGCGTACACCCAAAAATTGATGAATGTGGCTGATGTCGGTGGTGGCTTTGGTGCGTGTTGTGATGTTGGCCAAATCGTCATCACTGCTGATATTGCTGATATTGCTGATATTGCTGATATTGCTGATATTGCTGATATTGCTGATATTGCTGATATTGCTGATATTGCTGATGGTGTTTGAATGGTGTTGCATGATGGATTGTCTGATTGGTTAAAATTGGCTGATTGAACAAATATGTAAATATTTGTTATGTCCATGTAAAAAATGGCTTAACATGACTTAATAATATTACAATACGATGATTATTTTAACATATTTAATATCTTTTTTTGAAATAATCAGTGCTGGATTTATGTAAAAATGTTAAAATCGTGATGAATCTGAGAGCTGGCTGAGTGCAGATAATGTGTGAAATAAGAATTTATCTTAATATTAACAAAAAAATATGAATGAAGAATAAATTTTAACTTATTGATTTTTATGATAAAAATTTAAAACTGATAAAAATATTAAAAATTATGATTAAAAAGGTGTTGCAAAATATGTCAAAATTGGTATTCTATTAGCCGAAGTAAGGATTTGGCAAGTATTATCTTTAAGGTTGTTACCAAAGAAAATATTTGTCATTCTTTTTATTTCATTAAAGAAAGCAATCTCGCAGAGAATGAATCGTTCATTACCTGCATTGGGCGCAGCTTTAGCGACCCAACTAAAAATGTAATGTGGAGAAACCCATGAAAAAACTACTTTTAGCATCAGCCGTCGCTGCTTTATCTATCACAGCTGCACAAGCTGCGCCTCAAGTTTACGGTAAAGCGTTCCTAACTCTTGATGTGAAAGATGACAATGGCGACAACAAAAACTTAAAAACTGAACTAAACTCTGTTGGTTCACGCATTGGCATTAAGGGTGGCGAAGCTCTAAGTGCTAATACTGACCTAGTGTATCAACTAGAATACGGTGTCGGTATTGACAACGAAAGATCAGTTCAGTTTAGCCCTCGTGACACTTATCTAGGTCTTGCAAACAAGCAATACGGTACTTTGGTAGCTGGTCGTATCTCTGGTATTGATGGTTATGTTGACTATGCCAATGTTACTGCAGGTAAGCCAGTTGGTGGTAACAATGTATTGGCCTCTTATGATGCTGACCGTGTAAACAATGCTGTTGCTTACTTCTCACCAGAGCGTAACGGTTTGCAGTTCATGGGCATGTATGCAGTGAACGAACTAAATGCAAAACGCGAATCATTTGGTATTGGTGCTAAGTATGAACCAACTGACGCTCCGTTTAAAGTTGGTGCAAGCTATGTTCAAGATGGCGAAGCTAGCAAAGCAGCTCGTGTGAGCGGTGCTTATGCCATCAGCCCAGTGTTGACTGCAGGTGCATTGTATCAAAATACTGATTTTAACACTAAAAACAACGAAAATGCGTTCACGCTGTCTGCTAACTACAAAGTGGCTCAAACACCTTTCACCACTTATGGTCAGCTAGACTTTGTTAATAATACTAAAGGTATCAAAGATACCAAAAAACAACGCATTGCAGTTGGTGGTAAATACGCATTTAACAAAGCAACCACAGGTCATATCTATGGTGCTTACCAAGCTTCTAAAAAAGCAGATGATAAAAATACTAACGCATACGGCATCGGTGCTGGCGTTGAATATAAGTTCTAATTTGGTTTAGAATCTTGTATCAAAAAACCCACTCATTTTTGAGTGGGTTTTTTTTGGCTGTATTTTGATATTTTATAAAAATGCTTGATCTGTATTGGCGTGCTAGTATTGTTAGCAACAATAAAGACTATGTAACATTTTTGTTGCTTGGTTTTTTTATTATTGTTATTAGTCATATTTATGATGTCATGCCAAGCTGGCAACCATTAAAATAATGTTATAATAAACCATTCATAACAAACCATTAACATATTCGGTTCTAACCAATGCGTAATATTCATCAACACATCAAAACCATCAAGAGATTGGCAGTCGCCACATTTTGTAGTTCTATTTTATTCATGTCTATGCCTACGATGGCAGATAATGCTCAGCTGTCAGGCTTATTTGGTCAAAAAGTACAAAAATTTTTACCCGTGCATCAGGCTTTTAATGTCAGTGTAGATGTTAATGATCATGAGGTAGAGGTTGTTTTTAAGGTAACACCAAATCACTATGTATATCGTGATAAGATTGTGCTTAATTTACCAAGTGGGGTAAAAATGTCGGCATGGCGATTCAATAAAGAACCAACAGTGATTGATGACCCAAGTTTTGGACAGGTGGCGGTCTTTGCAGAAGATGTGGTGGCTCGTGCAACACTTAGTGGCGTGGCGAACAATGCACCTGCATCTTTACGCTGGCAGGGCTGTGCCAAGGCAGGGCTGTGCTATCCGCCAGAAATAACGAAGTTTAATCTGTCGTTGTCAAATGCAGATGCCAAGACAGATTGGCAGTCAGTCAATGATCAAGCTGATCAATCTACAACCAACCAAACCAAAAGTACACAAGCTCAAACCAGTCAGGCGGTCAATTTGGCATCTAATAACGCCAATCATGTCAAGCAAGGCATTCAACAAAAATTAGTTGCAACCATGCCTAATAATACCCCTAATAACATTGTTGCACCAAGCCCAGTCGATGATCATGATATTGCTGATGATGGTGATGTAAGCGGTGCATATGATGGTAATGTCGGTGGTGCAATAAGCTTAGCTGATGATACACCTATCAATACATCTACTGTTGATGGTTTGGCAAATCATGAGCTCAGTCATGGCATTCAAAAAGATGATGTTTTTGGCATTCATGATAAACCTGTATTGGCGATTGGTTTGTTGTTTTTGGCAGGGTTGCTCCTCGCATTTACACCGTGTGTCTATCCAATGATTCCGATTGTGGCAAATATTGTTGCACGCCAAGACGGAGTTGATAGCAAAAAGGGGCTACTACTGTCCGCCTCTTATGGTGTGGGTGTATCAACGGCTTATGGATTGCTTGGTGCTTTGATCGCATGGTTTGGGCGTACGATAAATATTGTTGGTTACTTGCAAAACCCTGCTGTACTGATTGGCTTTGCAATGCTGTTTGTGGTGCTTGGCTTTTATATGTTTGATGCCATCAAGGTGGGACTTCCTGCGTTTTTGCGTGATAAATTACAGACCACATCGCAGTCTGCTGACGGTAAGTTGGGCAGTTTGGGTGGAAGTTTTTTAGCTGGAATGCTATCGGCACTTGTGGTATCCCCATGTGTGTCGGCACCGATGGCAGGGGCGTTAGCGGCGGTATCAACAAGTGGCAGTGTGGCGTTTGGCTTTTTGGCGTTGTTTGCTCTTGGGCTTGGTCTGTCTGCTCCACTCATGCTTATCGGTATGGCACAAGGCAGATTCATGCCAAAAGCAGGTACATGGATGGTGCGGGTGAAAGAGTTTTGTGGGTTGCTTTTGTTTGCGGTAGCGATTGCTTTGATTGAGCGTGTTTTTGTATCGCCTGTGGTGCTTGTTATTTGGGCATTATGGTTTGCGGTGGTAGCTGTGTGGCTGTGGCATTTGGCTAAGCTACCATTTAAGGCAGTATCAGCCTTGGCATTCATTTGGACGGCCTGTCTGTTATTGGGTGCAAGTATGGGAGCGAGCGATACTTGGCAGCCACTTGGTTTGATGAACAAAAACCAAAATCAGAGTATCGGTCATCAGGACCACCATATCACAACCTTAGCTGATTTAGATAGGATTTTGGCAAGTCATGATAAAGTGTTGGTAGATGTTACAGCCGATTGGTGTATTGAATGTCGTATTATGGAGCGTGAGTTGTTTGCACATCGCCCAGCGAGCATGGCTGATGTGCAGGTAGTGAAATTTGATATCACGGAGACAAGTGATGAAAGCCGTGCTTTGCTGATGCGTTATGACCTCATCGGACCTCCTGCGTTGCTGATGTATAAAAATGGCAAACTAGTTAAGATGATGCTTGGGCAGACAAACCGTGCGGATTTTGAAAGTGCATTGACAGCTTTTTGATGAGCTTGATGAAAGCAAGCTTAATACATAACTTTGGTATTGATTTAAAATCTTCATTTTAAATACTATAAAAACAAGTAAAATAAGCCCTCAATTGATGAGGGCTTATTTATTTTTAGGGTTTTTAAAGGATTATCTTTTTTCTTTTAGACGCTCTTCCCAGAAAGTGGCGTTTTTGATGCCCAATTTAATAGGGTCAAAAGTGTAATTGGTTACGCCAGCTTTTTTCTGCATTTCGTAGTCTTTTAGTGAGCTGATGGTTGGTTTTGCCATAAAGAACATGACTAAAATGCCCACAATATTAAGCCAAGCAGTAATACCTACACCAACATCACCCATATCCCAAATGTAGCCTGCACTATTGACACTGCCGTATGCAACAAATACCAGCACCGTAATTTTTGGAAGCCACATACTCACTTTTTGTATGCCTGTACTCATTTTGCGAGTGAGGTAGGCAATATTGACCTCGGCGATATAATAGTAAGCCAAAATGGTAGTGAAAGCAAAAAAGAAAATGGCAATGGCGATGAAATAATCACCAAATGGGCCAAAAGTTTGAGTTAATGCCATTTGTGTGAAAGCAGGCGTACCTATCTCAGCAATCGCAGGGTCTACATGCTGAACAATGAATTGACCTTGTTCTAGAGTGCCTTGTACATTATAAGTACCCATGGTCAAAATCATGAATGCTGTTGCAGAGCAAACGAGCAAGGTGTCTACATACACAGAGAATGCCTGTACTAGGCCTTGTTGAGCGGGGTGCTGTACTTCTGCTGCACCAGCATGATGAGGGCCTGTGCCTTGTCCTGCTTCGTTTGAATATACCCCACGCTTAACACCCCAGCCAATCGCCGCACCAAGACCTGCCATTGGGTTAAAAATATCGCTCATGATCAGGCTAAATATTGCAGGCACTTTATCAAGGTTCATGACCATGACCAGTAGGGCAAGCAAAATATAGCCTAATGCCATGAATGGTACAACAAACTCAGCCACGCGTGCGATACGCTTGATGCCGCCGATGGTAATGATTGCCAAAATTGCAACAACAACCGCCATGACTATCACACGATTTGCACCAACATCAGCGCCTAAAAAGTTCATCATGTTGCCATCACCTGTGATGCGAGTTACAGCACTAACCACACCGTTGGCTTGTACACCAGGCAGGAATACGCCACAAGAAATGATGGCAGCGACAGCAAATAAAATGGCATACCATTTTTGACCCAGTCCTTTTTCAAAATAATAAGCAGGGCCACCACGATACTGACCTGTCAGTGGGTCGCGTTCTTTATAAATTTGTGCCATGGTAGATTCTGCATAAGCGGTAGATGCACCCAAAAACGCCACTACCCACATCCAAAATACTGCCGATGGACCACCAAAGCCGATGGCCGCTGCCACACCTGCAATATTACCTACGCCGACACGGTTGGCAAGTGCCACTACAAAGGCTTGAAAAGATGATATGCCGTCTGCACTTTTTACACCACTAAACATCAGGCTGATCATCTCTTTGAGCATTCGTACCTGCACAAAGCGAGTGATGATAGAATAAAATAAGCCTGCACCCAAGCAAAGATAAATCAGTGCTGGACTCCAAATAATGCCATTTAGGCTACCAATAATTTGTTCCATAGTATTCCCTTGATTTTTTGGAATATTAAAATAAAATTATGATTCATTCATTGTTGGTTCATCAACATAAAAGTGCTGTAAAAGTTACATGAACACAGTACTTTAACCAAGAAAACCAAGAAGATGAATTCCCTGTTGCAATTTGCCATATTTTTGTAATAAATTCCACTAAAATTTACAATTTTTTTATATTTTTTTTACAAAAAATCTTGATTTGTTATTGTTTGTTATTAAAAAGGGTTAATTTGGTGTACTTCTTTGATGTGCTAATTTTTGTTTAAAGCTCATTTAAAAGCTTATGGCTTTTATAACTTTTGGCTTTTATAAGATGAAATCAAACTTGATTCGACTTTGTCGTTTGATGATTGTGTTGTGCTTATGTAAGGTTTTTACTTTTTAACTTGTTTTTTGCTACAATGGCATAATATCAATACGGCTTGCTTAGATTGTTAAAATTATTGTTAAAATTAAAAATTTATTAGATTACTAAAACCAGCCGAGTTGTTTTTTGTATTTTGTGTTATAGTTTGATGAAAATCCTTCACTTTAAAAAAACTTAGTTACTTAATTTAGTTACTTAATTTACCCAATTACAAGGAAAAATTTTATGAACTCTTTTAAAAAACTTGCCTCTGTTGCCTTACTTGCCAGTTCATTAGGTCTGTCTGGCTGTGGCTATAATGCTCTACAAGCTCAAGATGAGCAAGTAAATGCATCATGGTCAGAAGTGGTGAATCAATATCAGCGTCGTGCAGACTTGGTGCCAAATCTTGTTTCTGTGGTTGAGCGTTATGCTGAGCATGAGCAAGGGGTTTTTACCGAAGTGGCAGCAGCGCGCGCAGCAGCAGGTAGTGTTCAGCTGACACCAGAGATGCTTAATGATCCAAATGCCATGAAACAATATCAAGAAGCACAATCGCAGATGACCAGTGCGTTGTCTCGTTTGATGGCGATTTCGGAAAATTATCCACTGCTAAAAGCAGATGCATTATTTCAAGATTTACAATCGCAGCTTGAAGGTACAGAAAATCGCATTACGGTAGCTCGCCAGCGTTATATTCAAGATGTGCAAGGTTATAATACAACCGTTCGCCAGTTTCCAACCAATCTCACAGCGATGGTGTTTGGTATGAGCCCAAGAGCGAACTTTACGGTAGAAAATGAAAGAGCAATCTCCAGTGCACCAAGTGTTACTTTTAACAATGGCACAAATAGCAATGGCACAAATGCTAATACAACCATGAATACCGACAATGCCAAAACAGCGACCGTAGGACAATAAAATGGCAGTCTTGCCAAATTTTAATAAAATCCACAACGCTGATATTGCAAGGCTTGGATTTGTGCTGTCGGTGTTGCTATTTGTTGTGCTACTAGTACCGCAGGCACTTGCCAATTCGGCAAATATCATCACTGCTGATACTGCTGGCGATAGTTTAGAAGATGATTTGATGGCGATCGTCATTGCTGATCATGGTGCTATCAAGCAGGCGTTGGATCACAACACTACTAAAACCTTGGTGAATTCAACGCCATCGCCTTTGACCGATTCTGTAAAAGAGTTTGTTCGGCAGATTGACGGTGAACAGGCGATTGATGATGGTATTGCCACAAGTATGGCGAAAGGCCCACCTATAGCTTTTGATGCCAAAAACATCACACATGACAAACTGATATTAAATGAACCTGTTGTTGATGCAGCACACATTTTAACTGCAAGTGAAAAATCGCACTTGACAGAACAGTTGCGCGCATTGTATCAAGATAAGTTGGCACAAGCGGCTTTGGTGATTGTGCCTAGCACCGAGGGTGTGCCTATTTTTGATTATGCGATGGCGGTAGCTGATCGTTGGCAATTGGGCAATAAAGATACAGATGAGGGCTTGTTGATCGTGGTTGCGATTAATGATCGTAATTTGTACATTTTGACAGGCTATGGACTAGAAGGGGTATTAACTGATGTGGCTGTCAGTCGTATCATTCGTCATGACATTACTCCTTTATTTAAAACTGGTCAGTATGCACAAGGGCTATCAGCAGCGATAGGCAGTATCAGTGAGCGTTTGCGTGCTGACCCAGAGACTTTGCGGCGTGCTGATGACATGAGTCAAGAGCAATACTCATATGATGATGAGGGTGTTTCTTTCATAGGATTGTTGATTTTTGGGTTTGTTATTGGTTCGTTTTTGACATCAATATTAGGCAGGGTGCTTGGTGCAACGATTACCGCAGGTGGTGTGGGACTTGTTGGCATGACACTTGGTGCAGGTTTTATGTCAATTTTGGTTGCGGTCATACTCTGGGTGTTTTTATTACTTTTTAAGGGCGGCTCTGGAGGTGGCGGTTCTGGTCGTGGCGGACATGGCGGTACAGGCGGGTTGATTGTGTTGCCAAAGAGCGGTGGTTTTGGCTCAGGTGGTTTTAGCGGCGGTGGCGGCGGTTTTGGCGGTGGCGGTGCTGGTGGTTCATGGTAACATTTATGCCTATCAAGTCCAAAAAAATAAGTTAAAATGCTTTAATCTTAAAACTAATCTAAAACTGCCATAGTCATCATCAACCATTAATCATAGGTTTTGGTGTGATTTATGGCAGATTGGTAGGTGTGGCTTGTGAAGTTTTCTTAATAAAACATAAAACCGCTTTACTTTTTAATACATTCATTATTTGATTTGGCAATTTATGCAATACATTCAATCAAGAAAAAGTTTATCCAGACTGTTGCGGCAGCTTAGTTTTATCCCAATTTTGCAAAATCGCTGGCTTAATGATGATTTGCGTCATACGCTGACCCAAGCTGTTACACAGGCAGAGTCTGGCCATCGTGGCGAGATTTATTTGGTGGTTGAAAATCATTTGCCAATCAGCCGAGCCTATCATTTAGATTGTCGTGAGCGTGCACTTGAATTATTTGGCTTGCACCGTGTATGGGATACTGCTGAGAATACAGGTGTGCTGATTTATGTCAATGTTTGTGAGCGTGATTTGGAGGTTATTGCTGACAGAGGGATTGATGGCTTTGTTGATGAGGCATTTTGGCAAAATTTAATCGCAAAAGCCTTAAACGCTTGCAAACAAGGGGATTTTGCCAAGGCGATATTGGAGCTGATTGGTAACATTGGTGATTTATTGCGTATACATTATCCAGATGATGATGTTTTTGGTAATGAGTTGCCTAATGAAGTGGTGTTTTTGCAATAGCTTCTTAGCAATATTTGGGGTGCTTGATTGGACTGTCTACTATTTTAACGGTTAAATTTCAACAGGTATTTTTAGTTATTTATGTACAGCCATTGCTCATGATGATCATCATAAAATATAGCACAGCTGATGTATGAAATTTATAAAAAATAATGCGTTTTTTTTCTTGTGTTATATGGATTGTTTTGATAAAATAGTAGCTTAGTTTTATGTCCTAGTCGTGCTCGTTATCAAGTGTCATCAAGGGATGACCACGGCACACAGGTTTTTACGGAGAAGTAAATGTACGCAGTAATCAAAAGTGGTGGTAAACAGCACCGTGTTAGCGTTGGCGAGACATTAAAAGTTGAGCTACTAAAAGCTGAAAAAGGCGAAACGCTAAAAATTGAAGAAGTACTTATGATTGTTGATGGTGCTGACATTAAAATTGGTCAGCCTGTTGTTGCTGGTGCTAGCGTTGAAGCAGAGGTGGTTGAACATGGTCGTGGCAAGAAAGTGCGTATTGTTAAGCACCGTCGCCGTAAGCACTACCATAAAGAGCAAGGTCACCGTCAGTGGTTCACTGAGCTAAAGATCAAGGCAATTAACGCTTAAACCATCATTGATGACTTTATAATATTGATACTATAAAGCATCCACATAGGAGATTTTCTAATGGCACATAAAAAAGCCGCAGGTTCTACTCGTAACGGTCGTGACTCTAATCCAAAAATGCTTGGTGTAAAAGTATTTGGTGGTCAAGATGTTGTTGCAGGCAACATCATTGTTCGTCAGCGTGGCACCGAATTTCATGCTGGTCAAGGTGTTGGCATGGGTCGTGACCATACATTATTTGCCTTAACTGACGGTGTTGTTAAATTTGAGACCAAAGGTCAATTTAACCGTCGTTATGTTTCTGTTGTTGGTGAATAATTTTTTAGACATTACTTTAACGACCAAACCCAATACTTGTGTATTGGGTTTTTTACTATTAATTGTTGATCGTATATATTGGGTTATTTGCCAATCCATTGGCGTATTTTTTCTTGCTCTTCTTCGCTGGCGTTGAGCCAAAGCTGTGTGAAACCATCTAGATTGCTTTGTGTCATTGGTTGTTGGTGCTGTTCTTGTGAAGGTGTGGTAATCAAATCTTGATTTATGATGGTGTTTGCTTTTTGGTCAGATGATGCGGTATTATCACTATGATTAAAAATACTACCAATACTTTGAGTCAGTTCTTTTAATATGCTTTCTTGTCGTTCTGCTGTGCTATTTTCTTTAGAAATGACCTGACCATTTTGAATGATGGCAAGTGCTGGTGCTTTAATGTAGGCCTTGGCAGATTTGTAGTTGTTTGGTTGATTTGGCATGACTAACTGGTAGGTTTGATTGTCTTTTAAATCCGCAGTAATGGTAACATGATCAGATTTTAGATAATCGTGCTCACCACGAGATAGATCAAACATACGATCATAGCGTGCAGTGATGATGTGGCGACCAGCTTGTAATTTAAAATCTCGTTGTAGTGGTTGTAAGACACCATGGCGAATTTCTTGACTGTTAATGGCGATAACTTTAATGTTGTCATCAATCAGCAGGTGAACTTCAGCGTGTACACTGATGCCCATCAATAAAGTGGCAATACAGATGGCGATTTTTTTCATAAATTTTCTTGGTTCCCTGCTTTTTATTTCAAAAATTATGTATCGGTTTTGTGTTCAGATATTTCAAGTAGAAATGTTTCTTTGTTGATGATGTTTTTGGCCTCATCAATGGTTTTTTTTGGCACTTGTACACGAGACAAATGTGTCAATAGTGGTGAGATTTTATCCAAAACTTGAATCATGTCACCTGCGTTACGCGGTCCTTGATTTAACATATAGTCAAAAATTTGTTCAGGCAGTCGCCAATTTTTGCGTCTTAGGATTGTATCAAGTAACTTTCTTCTGTCGTCAATGTCTTCATTGGTGGGTAGGCGAAAAGTTGGTGCAAGAGATAGGCGGGTCATTAAGTCAAGCAGTCCAATTTCAAGCTCTCTGGCAGGACTTTCAGACAAAAATACCATTTGTCTGCCTTGTTCACGCACGCGGTTAATGAGATGAAATAGACCCTCTTGCCATTCACGACTACGCTCAATCAAGTGTAGATCATCAATGATGATTAAATCAAACATTTCAAGCCCAGCAAGTGCACTGACATCTTCATCGCTATTAATCATGTCATCAAAGCTTAGACTGATGGCATTTTTTTTGTGATTTTGGGTATAGTCACGGTAAATGGCTGCCGCCAAATGTGTCTTGCCAAAGCCAAAATCACCAATAATGAAAAGCTCTCGTAGATTGCCAGAGCGTAATTCATGAAGGGCTTTCAATACTGGGGTGAAACCTAAGCCAGCAAAGTCAGACAGGCTAGCGTCTTGTTTTAGGTCAAGATTGAGAGACGGTTGTGTCAAATCATTCATTAAGTATAAATCTTATCTTGTCTGTTTATTGTATTATTCAAAGTATTGCACTGTCAATATTAAACCATTATATAGCATATTTTTAGAAAAATTAGCAAGTATAATCGCTAATTTTTTAATTTTACGCTCTAATGGTTGCTTTTTGTGGGTTTTGCCAACTTACCATAGCTTGTATTGTTTTGTACCGACATACCACCTGCTTTGTAAATAAGCACTGTAAGCATGGCGAAACAGCACATTGATGACGGCAGAGACTGGCAAGGCGATTAACATACCAATAAACCCAAATAAGGCAGCTCCTGCTAACACCGAGAAAATTACCCACAGTGCGGATAATCCAATTTTGTTACCCAAAAGCAAGGGCTGTAATACATAACCTTCTAAAATCTGCCCAATGCCAAAGGCACCAATGATGAGCAGTAGGTACTTCCAATCAAAACCGAACTGGAAAAATCCCGCCACCAAAGCCAAAACGATACCCACACCAAAGCCTAGGTAAGGAACAAAACTTGCAATACCTGCACCAATACCAATAATTAATCCAAGTTTTAACCCAATCAATTCGAGTTGTACGGCATAAATTGCCCCTAGTAATATCATCACACTAAATTGACCCTTGGCAAAATTCATTAATGCTTCATCACAATCTTTGGCAATTTCAATCACTTTTGGTCTAAAATCAGGTGGAATGGCATTGGCCCATGTTTGCAGACGCTCTTGCCAATTGAGTGAAAAATAAAAGGTCAAAATCGGAATCATGATCAAAAGACCGATGTTATTAGCAGCACTCATGCCAGAAATAACCACTTGTTTGAGAACCATCTGAGCATCAGACATTTGGTAGTTGGCTTGAATAAAATGACTGACTTCATTTGAGATGACATCAAAGTCAACTTTGAGCAGTCTGTTGCTGGTAAATTGCCCTAGCCATGGACGCACAACCTCATTATACCATTTTAATAAAGTAGGTAAACCCTCCCACATCACTTGAAGCTGTGCCCATAATAGGGGGGTTAGCCAAACGATGGATAGGGCCAGTATGAGTGTGATGGATAGATACACCAGTAAGATGGCAACCACTCTGGGTAAAAAACGGTCGAAAAGATGAATGAGTGGGTTTAGAAAATAAGCCAAAATGAATGCTGCTGCAAAAGGGGCAATCACTATCCGTGCCAAGTACAAAAAATAGACAAATAAGCAAATGCCTATCAAGATGAATAAACGGCGAAAAAAAGGATCTAGGGTGCGAGGATTCATGTTATGTATTCTTAAATGTGCATTCTTAAACGGCTTTTAGCATGGGGTGGAATGTTTCGCCAAACCCAACCATGGTTTAGCCATGAGTATAATATGAATATAATAAATAAAAATCAAAAAAAATACACATTATTTTTATAAAATTTTCATAAAAAAGCATAAATTTTTATGAATGATGATTTTTGATGGGTTTTTGGAGGATTTTTTTGATATAATGAATCATTCATTCTTTATAATGGCGATATTAAAAAGGTTGTTTATGATGCAGCAAACTTCACTAAGCTATAAAGACGCAGGCGTGGATATTGACGCAGGCGAGGCACTTGTACAGCGTATCAAATCAGTTGCCAAGGCAACCTCCCGTTCTGAGGTGGTTGGTGGACTGGGTGGATTTGGTGCATTATGTCGCATACCACAAGGCTATAAGTCGCCATTACTGGTATCTGGTACAGATGGTGTTGGCACTAAGCTAAAGCTGGCATTGGATTTAAGCCGTCATGATACCATTGGTCAAGATTTGGTGGCGATGTGTGTTAATGATTTGCTGGTGTGTGGTGCTGAGCCTTTGTTTTTCTTGGATTATTATGCCACAGGAAAATTAGATGTAGATACAGCGGAGGCTGTCATTAAAGGCATTGGTGATGGTTGCAAATTATCAAACTGTGCTTTGATTGGTGGCGAGACTGCTGAAATGCCAGGAATGTACCAAGATGAGGATTATGACCTTGCAGGTTTTTGTGTGGGTGTGGTTGAAGAATCAGAGGTCATCACAGGCGAAAATGTGGCAGAAGGTGATGTATTGATTGCATTGGCATCTAGCGGTGTTCATTCAAATGGCTATTCTTTGGTGCGTAAGGTTATTGAAGTTACCAATACCGATGTGGTTAATACACAACTTGGTGATGAATCATTGGCTGATGCTTTAATGAAGCCGACTCGCATCTATGTCAAATCTGTCAATGCCCTACAAAAAGCTGTTGGTAATGCCAATATTCATGCGATGGCTCATATTACAGGTGGTGGTCTGACTGAAAACTTGCCACGAGTATTGCCAGAGAATTTGACTGCACAGATTGATACAGCAAGTTGGCAATTGCCCCCAGTCTTTCAATGGCTACAAAAAGGTGGCAGTATTGAGACGCTTGAAATGTATCGCACCTTTAACTGCGGTGTTGGTTTTGTTTTGGTTGTACCACAAAATAAAGCCGACAAAGTGCTTGATTTACTACAAGAGTATGGTGAAACTGCTTGGGTTATCGGTGATATCATAGCACGCAAGACAGATGCGGTAACTTATTGTTAATCTGATGACAACTTTTTTGGGTTGGTTTTGTTGATAGAAATAAAAACATGAAAAAGCTAAAAATTGCTGTCTTGGTATCGGGTAATGGCTCAAATTTACAAGTGATGCTTGATGCCATGCAAGCAGGTCATCTGCCGATTGAAATTGTCGGTGTCATCAGTAATGTTGCAGATGCTTATGCGGTTACTCGTGCCAAAATTGCTGGCGTAGACACAGCGGTGCTGTCTCATGTGGCAAGTGGCAAGAAAATGGGCATTCGCACCTTTGAAAAGCATGCGTTAGAATTGCTCAATGAATGGTCGCCTGATTTGGTGGTATTGGCGGGCTTTATGCGTGTTTTATCGTCAGAATTCATTCAAAATGCACCATGTGCGATGATAAATTTGCACCCATCATTATTGCCAAATTATAAGGGCTTAGACACGCACGAGCGTATCTTAAAGTCTGGTGAAGCTGAGCATGGTTGCAGTGTGCATTTGGTAACAGCAGAGCTTGATGCAGGGCAGGTGTTGACTCAGGCGATGCTGATTGTGAGGTATGATGATACGCCAGAAAGTTTACGCCTGAGAGTGCAAAAGCTGGAACATCGGTTGGTGTTATTTACGCTAGAACTCATTGTAAAAGGCGTGTTGTCGCTTAACAAAACACCAATTTCCATCAATATACCAGTACCAATTAAGTTGCGTTTTGATTGATGGCTATGTACAAAAAAATCCCCAATTTTTATCAAAGAAATTGGGGATTTTATATTGTTTGTAGTTAATCAGTGGTTTTCTTTGGCATGGTTTAAAGTATATTTTGGGATTTCTATGGTCAAATCTTTGTCAGCGATGATGCATTGACAAGATAGGCGGGAGTTTGGTTCCAACCCCCATGCACGATCAAGTAAATCGCCCTCAACATCGTCCATTTCTTCTAAGCTATCAAAGCCTTCACGCATGATGACATGGCAAGTGGTGCAGGCCTTTGACATATCGCAGGCGTGTTCAATCTTGATGCCGTGTTCATGCAGTCCTTCAAGTAGGTTTTCACCTGTTTTAAGTTCAACTGTTGCACCTTGTGGGCAAATTTCATGATGGGGTAGAATGGTTACGGTTACCATAATTTTCTCGCTTTTTTCATCTTCATTGGTTGATTCAAGTTGGTCAATTTTAATAAATGATTCAGCTTTGCCAATCAGAGGTGTTTGTCCCTGTGAGTGCTGACTTGACATTTTGATCCATGATGACAGCGGCAAAATGGTCGCTTAGGGGTTTAAGTCTACTGTTGGCAGTATCAATTACCTTTTTATCATCGCTATTTAGAGCTTGGCGTAGCTCTTGTATGGCAAATTGAAGCTTAGATTGTTCATCAATATTTAGCAAATGGGAAAATTCCACCAAAGCGGACTCTAAGGCAAGGATTTCTCTCTCAGCTTCAACTTTGGCCTCAATCAGCATGCGAAGACGCTTATCTTCATTGGCATACTCAAAACCAGCACGCAATAGCTGTTCTTGTTGCTTGGCGGAGAGCCCATAGCTTGGACTGACTTGAATTTGACTGCGTGCACCTGTGGTTGTTTCTTGGGCAGAAACGGTCAGTTGTCCGTTGGCATCAATATTAAAGCTGACCTCAATGCGTGCGTGCCCTGCTTTCATTGGTGGAATGCCATATAGTTCAAAGCGTGCCAAAGTACGACAGTCTGCCACTGTTTCTCGCTCGCCTTGCACGACATGGATTACCATGCCTGTTTGATTGTCTTGATGTGTGGTGAAAATCTGACGGCGTGCCACGGGAATTGGTGTGTTTCTAGGAATGATGACCTCAGTCAACCCGCCCATGGTTTCAAGCCCTAAAGATAATGGCGTTACATCAAGCAATAACAAATTATCATCACGCTTGTTAATCAGCTGATCGGCAACACGAGCTGCACCAAGTGCCACGACTTCATCGGGATTTAGTGTACAAAGTGGTTCTTTATCAAAGAATTCTCTTACCGCCTTTTGAATGGTTGGCATTCTGGTTGAGCCACCAACCAAAACAACTTCACATACATCGGCTTTGCTGATTTTGGCATCTTGTAGCACTTGCTGGCAGATCTGTAGAGTGCGACGAGTTACAGGCTCAATAATGTCAGCAAGGATATGGTTATTTAGTATTATCTGAGTAGGCGTATCGGCAATATCAGTTTCAATCATTGTGGCATGGCTTGTACTGAGTGCTTGCTTGTGCTGTCGTGAAAGTTTGGCAAGGTTTGATTTTTCTTGATTGCTGATATCATTAGGATTAAGTTTGGCGGTTTTTATCAGATGATTGGCAATCAATCGATCAATGTCATCACCGCCCAAGGCACTATTACCACCTGTGGCAAGCACTTCAAACACGCCATCAGACAAGCGAAGAATTGATACATCAAATGTTCCACCACCCAAATCATACACCAAATAGATGCCCTCTGAGGCATTCTTATCCAGTCCATAGGCAATGGCAGCAGCGGTTGGTTCATTTAATAAGCGAAGTACGGTCAATCCCGCTGTGGTTGCTGCGTCTTTAGTGGCTGTGCGTTGTGCTTCATCAAAATAAGCTGGCACAGTGATTACTGCTCCTGCGATGCTGTTGGGCGGTAAGATGGCTTCGGCATGGCGTTTTAAATGCGACAATATATGAGCCGATGTTTCTACGGGTGATTTTTCACCTTGTGCAGTAACAAAAGTCGGCATGGTATGCTTGCCACCTGATAAAGTGTATGGGTGAGAAAATTTAATATCCGCTTTGCTACGACCCATGAACCGCTTGGCGGATATGATGGTATTTTTGCCATCTTCGCTGTACTGCAAGGCTGGTTTGCCGACCAAAGGGCGATTGGATTTGTCCCCATAATAGACCACGCTTGGTAAAAGTGGACTGTCGCCAAAGTTTAGAACATCGGCACGCCCAGAGCGTACCACACCAACTAAAGAGTGTGTTGTGCCTAAGTCAATGCCTAAGGCAAAACGGTGTTGATGAGGGTTTTTTGATTGGTTGGGTTCGCTAATTTGCAATAAAGACATGGTATCTCTTAAAAGCTGGCTATGTGCAGTCTATCTAAGACGGCAAATGAAAAATGGCTGACTGATAAATTTTAAGAACACTAAGCTATCACACATAAAGGTCATCATCAGGTGTGTTCAAGTTTTCGGTCAGCTTGTGCTCAACATCAATCGTAAGCTTTTCTAAAAACTGAATTTTTTGCGCATGACTGATTGCTTTTTGCCAATCTTGACTGTGGTAAGATGAAGAAAATTTGGCATTAAAAGCTGATTTTTTAGCATTGATATCGGCTAGAATTTGGTTTAAATCCTCGCTATTGTTGGTATCATCTAGTGCCATACGATATTCTAACATTTCGTCCAAAAAATCCCAATCATTAATTGACGCATTCAAATCGCATGTTACACCAGCAAGACTGAGCAAATGAGAAGCGCGAGTGTCATCACGATTTAGTGTATCAAAAGCATGGTTGATGAGTGATGCCATTTGTGTCGGTATTGTATCACTACTGGCTTGGTCGGGGTGATATTGTTTTTGTAAGGCTAGTAGTGATTTTTTGAGTGTGTTTTTATCAATCTCAAATGCCACAGGCAAGCCAAATAATTCAAAAAAATTGTTTTTATTCAAAGACATAAGACACCAACTATACCGTAAACGATTCGCCACAACCGCACTCGCCTGTTTGGTTGGGGTTTTTAAATTTAAAGCCAGAATTTAGCCCTTCGGTAACATAATCCATCGTCAAGCCGTCCAAATACACCAAACTTTTGGGGTCCACAAACACGCCCACACCGTCATTGTCAAAACGCACATCGGTATCATTGGGTTCGTCCACAAATTCAAGCACATAGGCAAGCCCAGAACAGCCTGCGGTACGCACACCCACCCGAATGCCTACGCCCTTGCCACGATTTGCCAAAAAGTCTTTGATGTGTTTGACAGAATTTTGAGTTAAATGAATCATAAAGTGCCTTTTAATTTGCCAAGTAAAATTTGCCAAGCTTTAATCAACAGATTTCCTGCGATACTAGGTTTTCCGTTCGCCCTGAGCTTGTCGAAGGGTGGCGGAAAACCGTTATAGTTCGACAAGCTCACCACGAACGGTTTTCCTTATTTCAAGGTTTCGCAGGAAGTCTAATAAGCTTTAATTAATAAGCTTTAATTAATAAAAAGCCAACAAACCAATTAAAACTTGGGCTTTATATCACTTAACGACAACTTAGGCAGACATTTTGGACTGGTAGTCTTCAATCGCCGCTTTAATCGCATCTTCTGCCAATACCGAGCAATGCACCTTGACAGGGGGCAATGCCAGCTCTTCGGCGATGTCCTTGTTTTTAATCGCCACCGCTTCGTCTAGGCTTTTGCCTTTGAGCCATTCGGTAACCAATGAGCTTGATGCAATGGCGGAGCCACAGCCATAGGTTTTGAATTTGGCATCGGTAATCACGCCGTCATCAACTTGGATTTGCAAACGCATCACATCGCCACAGGCAGGCGCACCCACCATGCCCGTGCCAACATTTTTGGCGTTTTTGTCAAGATTGCCCACATTGCGGGGGTTTTCGTAATGGTCAATGACTTTGTCTGAATATGCCATAGTTTTTCCTCTTTTGTTGCTAGCAAATAATTTTGCTTGGCTTAAATAAAAATTTAATCTCTTGGGCTTAACCAATCAGCGGTTGGGGCAATTTTGCCACGCCATTGGATATAAGTAGGTTTGGTTAAATTACTTTGCTCATTTTCAAGCACATCAAAGTAAAATTCATTAGATTGACCCGAGCAATAACGGTACAATTTACCAAAATCAGCATTAACCCTTAAATCATCTTTGAATTTTTGATAATTTTCTTTATGTTTATTTTGGTTAAAAATTGTTAAATCAATACTAAAACTAGCCTTAAAATATTTGATGTTTTGTGGTTGTTTTGGGTAGGGAATATAACCCAATTTACCACTTTTAATCAAATAATTTGGCGGTTTATCTTGCAATGATTGTCCAAAATAGCTAGGAATACCGATACCATAATCATTTTTTAGTAATACCACCGAATAAGATTGTTCATTGATTTTGCTTAAATCAAAACGGGCAATCTTATATTCTTTATCATCACCCAATTCCGAGCTAACAAATAGATATTTGCTATTATTAGGAATGGTAATTCTATCATTGTGTTTATGGTACTCAAACAACACCATTTCATTGGGGATTTCTTGATTACCAAAACCAATATAAACAGGGCTATACATAAAAAAGGCATCAGTTATGTGAACAAAATTTGGAACGACAACCATTTTTTGTTGTTCATAATCATATGTTTCAGCAATACCAGTACCAATAAAAAATTGATTGTTATCAATTAAATTAATCTTAATATCAATACCTGTTTTATTAGTATTAAATTGCCATTTTCCCGTTAAAGAAACAAACCCACCAACTGCACCACCCATAAAACAATAAGCACCGTCCGAATAAAGATATAGACTTTCCGAACCACCTTCCATATAAGCATTTTCACCAATCCATAGAGACAAATTTGGATTATCTGGCGAATAGGTTGGCAAATCCGCCTTTCTAATGCCGATTGGTAAAGTATTTGCAAACACTATATTATTCAATAAAATGATAAATAGGGCAAAAAAATACTTATTGTTCATAGGTTATTTTTTTAAACAAAAAATCAATGCTCTTGCCACTCAACCTTGCTAAAATCTACGCCTTCTTTGAACATATCCCACAGAGGCGACAGTTCACGCAGTTTGTCCACCGCTTCTTTGATTTGGGCAAGCACCGCATCAATGTCTTTTTCGGTGGTATAACGCCCAAAGCTAAAACGGATAGACGAGTGGGCAAGCTCATCAGGGCGACCGATGGCACGCAGCACATAAGACGGTTCAAGCGTGGCAGAAGTACAAGCAGAACCGCTTGATACCGCCAAGTCTTTTAAGCTCATCATCAGGCTTTCGCCTTCAATAAAGTTAAAGCTGACATTTAAAATGTTGGGAATGCCAGACTCAAAACTGCCGTTTAGATAAATCTCTTCAATGTCTTGTAAGCCATTCCACAATTTATCACGCAAAGCCTTGATGTGGGCGTGGTCTTCATCAAAGCGTTTGGCAGACAAGGCAAACGCCTCGCCCATACCCACGATTTGGTGCGTGGCAAGCGTACCAGAACGCATACCACGCTCGTGTCCACCGCCGTGCTGTTCGGCTTTGAGTCGCACACGGGGTTTACGGCGGACATACAAGGCACCAATGCCTTTGGGGCCGTAGATTTTGTGGGCAGAAAAGCTCATCAAATCCACTTTGAGTGTTTCAAGGTCAATCTTGATTTTGCCAACCGCTTGGGCGGCGTCCACGTGAAAAAGCACGCCTTTTTCACGCAAAAACTCGCCAATGCTGGCAATATCGGTGGTCGTGCCAAGCTCGTTATTGACCGCCATTAGGCTCACCAAAATGGTGTCTTCACGCACGGCATTTTTGACCATATCAAGGGTAATCAAGCCTGTGCCTGCCTCAGGGTCAAGATAGGTAATATCAAAGCCTTCTTCTTCAAGCTGACGACAAGTGTCCAAAATGGCTTTATGCTCAATTTTGCTGGTGATAATGTGCTTGCCTTTGCTGTGGTAAAAATGTGCCACGCCTTTTAGGGCAAGGTTGTCCGACTCGGTCGCCCCACTGGTAAACACAATCTCACGGCTATCGGCACCCACCGTCTCGGCAATTTGCAAGCGGGCGTTTTCTACCGCTTCTTCGGCTTGCCAGCCAAAACCGTGCGAGCGACTGGCAGGGTTACCAAACACCCCGTCAAAGGTCATGTATTTGACCATCTTGTCCGCCACTTCTTGGGCGATTGGTGTGGTGGCGGCGTAGTCTAGATAAATTAAGGAATTCTGGCTCATGCTGGATTTACCCCAAGTAAGTTAATGGTGTTAATGTGTTCTTTTTTATCGCCTTTATCACCGTGAATTTTGTGCTCTTGGCGGTCAGCGATATTTTGTGTGTTTTTTGAATTAAGCAATTGATCAAGAGTAACATTACTTAAATACGCTTCAATATGGGCAGATAAATTATACCATAAGTCATGTGTTAAGCACATGGTGCCATCTTGACAATCGCCTTTACCGCCACATTGCATGGCATTTACGCTTTCATCAACAGCAGTAATAATACTCATGATGTCAATTTCATCAAGAGGTTTGGCAAGATGATAACCACCAGAAGCACCTCGTGTGCTATTGACCAAACCTTTTTTACGAAGTTTTGAGAATAATTGTTCGAGGTATGAAATAGAGATGGATTGTCGTTTGGCGATGTCAGACAGTGAGACTGCACCTTGATGACGGTTTTCTTGTACTGCCAAGTCAAGTAGGGCAGTAACTGCATATCTGCCACGAGTGGTTAAACGCATACTAAAAATACCTAAAAATATTCAGTTGCTGCTATTTATTTTGTTTTGAATAAAATAAAAAAAGTAAGAGTAATAAACTGTTGTTATTATAATAATTCCGAGTAAATAGGTCAAGATTGTTTGATTGCGTTTGTTATATTTTTTATCAAATATCTGTATTGATAAAATAAATTGATGTGATGGTATTTGATGTAAAAAAATAAAGATGGCAGCGAGTGCTGGGCAAGATATGTCATTGAATGGCTCAAACGCCTTTGGTAAATGGGTAATAAGTTAAGAATATGGTCAATTGATTAAAATAAAAGCGTATCTGGTGGTACGCTTTTATTTTTACTAAGTTTTCCAATCACTTTAAAAAAATTAAACCAGTTTGCATGAATTAAAAAAATAAATGAGAAAATAACGAGATGACCGCCAATAAACTTGCAATAATAAAACCAATAAAAGTGCTTTTTTGTTTGTTTTTGGCTTCAACAAGCTGAGTACTAAGACGAGCGTTTTGGGTGCTTAATTCATCAATTTTGTTAGATTGATTGGACAGCTTTGCTTTAAGCTCGCTGATTTTTTCAGCGTGGTCTTGTGGTGTTGCTTTATTTTCCGATGTTTTTTTGACTTTTCGCAAAAGTTGATCTATTACGCCACCGACACCAAGTTGTACCAAAAACTCTTTAAGCTGTGTTACTTGTGTTTGATTGCCACGAATTTGCAGTTTTTCAACCGCATCAATACTGTGGTTGCTAAGCACGCTCATGAGCTGAAAGCTATAAGCATTCACCATGATATCAGCGGTTTCTTTATGGGTGGGTAATTGGGTGTCAAGTAAAATGCCATGCTGGTTAAAAGTGGCAAATACTTGTACATGAGGTAGATAAGTACGAATACTGACCACAGCACCATCTTGAACGAGTGGATAGGCAAGTTGGCGTAATTTTGGGTTGAATCTGAGCATGAGAGTCATTGCTGATTCTAAAAAAACCAACATGACATTTAAAACACCTTGTGAAATCGCACCAGATGGTTTGGCAGTGTCATTGGCTAAAGAGCTGTTTTTAGATTGGATTGGGTGAGCCGCCATAAAATTATCCTAGGGTTTATTTGTAAATATTTACAATAACTGAAACTGATTTAAATTTTAAATTTATCTTAATTAAACTCATTTGATTCATTAAACAAGGTAAACCTTGTTTGAAGCTTGATTGTACGCTTGATTAAGTTGATTGTACGCTCGATTAAGATTGTATCCTAAAAAATCCAAAAATCAAAATAACTGTGCAAAAAATTGCAGATTTTTGCAAAAAATATACGATTTTTACCGCATAAATTACATATTTGTATAAATTTTTGTATAAATTTGCTTGCGTATTGTGGGTGATTTTGCTATAAGGTTTTATTATGACTAAAAAACGCATCAGTAAGTGAAGGTTTGTATTTGCGTTATCATCAATTTTTTAGCCAATTGAAAGATTTTTACAAACTTTTCACTGGTTTTTTGTAAATTTTACAAGATTTTTGCAGTTAGCTACTTGTAAATAACCAGCGATAATCATACAATGAACACAACGACAGACGCAATGTTGTTTGTTGGTATACTATTTGATTCATTTAACTCTACCGTTGTGAGGAATTTTCATATGAATAAGTCAGAACTAGTTGACGCAATTGCAAACGAAGCTGGTCTAACCAAAGATCAAGCTGCTAAGGCACTAAACGCATTCACTTCAAGCGTACAAGGTGCGTTGGTGCGTGGTGATGATGTGGTATTGGTTGGTTTTGGTACTTTTAGCGTAAAAGAGCGTGCTGCTCGTAGTGGTCGCAATCCAAAAACTGGCGAACCGCTACAAATCGCTGCCAGCAAAGTGCCAGGCTTTAAAGCAGGTAAAGGTTTAAAAGATGCGGTGAATTAATTTTCACAGCACCTTACTTATATGACAATAAACGCCCTTTGCAAAACAGGGGCGTTTTTTGTTGAGCATTTTATCTTGCCTGATGAAAAGATATTGGGTTTATTTGCTTTATTATTTAAAGCAAAACTTATCTGGCGTCAATAAAAAAATATGAAAAAATTTTGAGTATTTTTAAGATTTAGCGTATTATAGTAAGGTTTAATTTCTTTAATTGAATTTTCTAAAAAAGTGACTTCTTATGGAAAAATTGCGTGATTTTTTGCAAAGTTGGCCAGGTCGGATAATGATGGGGCTGATTTTGGTGCCAATGGCATTTTTGGGCGTACAGGGCATCGGTGGTGGCGGTGCGATGGGTTCAAATGAGCTGATTCGAGCGGGGGACAGCACAATCGGAATGAATGTATTTCAATCTGAATTAAATAGCTATCGCACACAGCTTTTACAAAGAAATGATCCTAGCATGATTAATGAAGAGGCACTGGTTGATGAAGTGATTGAGTCGCTCATCAGTCGTGCGTTATTACAAAATCAGGCACATATTTTGGGTATGACGGTTTCAGATGAGGCGATCAGTCGCCTGATTGCCCAAGATGGGAGCTTTCATGAGAATGGGCAATTTTCTAACGATATTTTTGCACTATTTTTGCAGAATAACAATCTGACCAAAGATGAACTTTTTGATAGATTTCGCACGCAGCTAAACATTCGTCAATTGACAGCAAGTATTTTGGGTACAGCGATTTATCCAGATGCACAGGTCAGTCGCTTGATTGACCTGCAATTAGAAACCCGAGAGGTTTGGGTGCATCGCTTTGACTGGCAAGATTATGTCAATGGTATTACGGTGTCGCAAGCTGAGATTGAGGCGTATTATAATGCCAATAAAGATAAGTTAATCCGTCCAGAGTCGGTAGATTTAACTTATATTGAGCTGATGCCCAATGACATAAAAGTTGGTCCGCCAAGCGATGCAGATGTTACCGCTCAGTTTGATGCTTATTTACAGCAAAAAGGCATGACTGATGGTCGTGAGCTGTCGCAAATCCTACTTTCTGGTACTGATGCCAAAACCAAAGCTGATGATATTAAGGCTAAGCTAGACAAAGGTGAATCTTTTGAATCGCTTGCTAAGGCATATTCTGATGATCCAAGTGGTAAATCAGGTGGCTATATTGGCAAGTATAATCCTGCTGTTTTTGGTCGTGATGCAGGGGCGGTCAATGCAGCGTTGGCAGGTCTGAAAGTTGGTCAGGTCAGTATGCCTGTTAAGACAAGTTTTGGGTATCAGATTTTTAAAGTAACCAAACTTGGTGATGTGACAGTTGATGGTGTGCGTGATGAATTGGTGAAAATGGCAACTGAAAAACAACGCCAAGTGGCTTATAATGATTTGATTGGTAAAATTAATACAATGGCAACCGATGGTATGGGTGTTGCTGATATTGCCTCAGAAGCAGGTCTTTCAACGAAAATCATTAAAAATTATCCAAAGCAAAATAATAGTACAGCATTGGCACAGCCTGTGGTGATTGCAGCAGCATTTGATGATTTTACCATTCAGGATCAAGCTGTTAGTGCTAATATTACATTAGGTGATAAAACCGTTTGGGTGCAACCAACCAATCATCAAGAGGCTAAGAGCTTAACATTGTCAGAGGCAAGTAACGACATCAAGGCGGTGCTTACCAAACAAAAAGCCACTCAACTGGCACTTGATGCTGCCAAAAAGGTTGTCAGTGATGCTAAGGCCACCAATGCCAAATCATTGATGTTACCAAGTGCAAATTTTGGTATGACTACACGACAAAATCCAAACTTATCCCCTCAAGAGCGTTCAAGTTTATTCTTGCATCAATCAAATGCTCATGATGTTTGGGCGGTACAAACAGAAAATGGGGCGAGTGTGATTGTGGGTGGACCTGTTAGTACACAAGCAACTGCACAAATCTCAGCGGTAGAGAGAATGCAAGCTGCCTTGATGATTCGTGATAATATCGGACAAGATCAGCTATCAGACTATATTGAGTACCTTAAAAATACCACAACTGTCAAAGTAAATAAAGACGCATTAAGATAAGCAGGGTGTATAAAAAACCACGCTAATGAGCGTGGTTTTTTATGGTCTAAAAGATATCATATGTAAATAATGTGGCCTATGTGCATATGATATTACTTAAATCTTTATATCAAACCCTCTTTTTACCAGCGAATTGGTGTGATGTGAGGGTTGGAGGATTTTAGATTTTCGTAAGTTCCTTTAATAAAGATGTCTTCATTGACGGTGTTAATGTTGGTGTGGCCACAAAATGCCATTGTAATATCACATTCTTTATAAATAATCTCCAATGCACGGCGTACACCATCTTCGCCATAAGCACCTAAGCCATACAAGAATGAACGCCCAATCATCGTACCTTTTGCACCAAGGGCAATTGCTTTTAACACATCTTGACCTGAACGAATGCCACTATCCAACCAGACCTCACAGTTTGAGTTTTCAGCTTGTACAGCTTGAACGCAGTCAGATAAGGCAGAAATAGAGCTTGGTGCACCATCAAGTTGGCGACCGCCGTGATTAGAAATCACCATGGCATCTGCGCCAGAGCGAGCGGCTAATACAGCATCTTCTGGTTCCATGATACCCTTGATAATCAGCGGACCACCCCATAAGTCTTTAATGCGAGCGACATCGTCCCAGTTTAGGCGTGGATCAAACTGTTCGGCTGTCCATGATGACAAACTTGATAAGTCGCCAACGCCTTCGGCATGACCCACAATATTGCGAAATGTATGGCGTTTGGTGCCAAGCATATTAAAACACCACTCAGGCTTGGTCATGAGATTGATGATGTTTTTTAGGGTAGGTTTTGGTGGTGCTGATAGGCCATTTTTGATGTCTTTGTGGCGTTGTCCAAGTACTTGTAAGTCTGCTGTTAAGATAAGGGCAGAGCAGTTGGCCGCTTTAGCACGATGGATAAGATTTTCCATGAATTTCTTATCACGCATGACATAAAGCTGAAACCAAAAGGGTTTGGTGGTATTTTCTGCCACATCTTCAATGGAGCAAATTGACATGGTAGACAGTGAAAAAGGAATGCCAAATTTTTCAGCGGCACGAGCAGCATGAATCTCACCATCTGCCCACATCATGCCCGTAAAGCCAGTTGGGGCGATTGCCACAGGCATATGCACTTCTTGCCCAATCATCTTGGTAGCAAGTGAGCGACCTTCCATATCTACCAGCACCCGTTGGCGTAGCTTAATGCGATCAAAGTCAGTTTCATTATTGCGGTAGGTGGTCTGAGTCCATGAGCCTGAATCTACATAGTCATAGAACATGCGTGGTACTTTGCGTTCAGCGATACGACGCAAATCTTCAATCTCGGTAATTTTGCTTAAATCTGCCATAAGACGACCTTCTTTGATGAGTTTATAAAATGTCAATATTAAAAATTTACCCAATCATTAGGGTGTAAAAAAATAAAAATATGATCAATTTTCGTTGTTTATTTTACCGCTTTTTTGTTCAAAATCCCAATGATTTTGTCATCTTTTTAAAAAAAATGATTAAAATTAAAATAAAAACAGGCTTGATTGACAAACCTGTTTTGTGATGCATGAAAAGTGTTTAGGCTTTAGCACCAGTTTTTGACATTACGCCAAAAAATACAATCGGCCAAATGATGGCACCAACCCACCAGATAGGGTTGAAAATGATTGCCATACCAACCAAACCTGCCTGAATGGCATAGTAAGTCATGGCAATCAAGGTCTTGCGAATGATCATACCTTCTCGGTTAATCATGCCCACAACTGCACAGGCTGCAACAACATTATGCACGCTAATCATGTTGCCTGCTGCACCACCAACCGCTTGTAGAGCAACAACTTTAGCAGCTTCAATGGCGTTTAGGTCAATTTGTGCGGCAGTACTCCATTGAAAATGACTAAACATCATGTTGGATACAGTATTTGAGCCTGCAATGAATGCACCCAATGCACCAATCCAAGGGGAAACCAATGGCCACATATCTGCAAAAACGCTGGCAGCACCTGCCGCTAGGACTTTTGGCATAGCAAGGATTGGCTCAGCAACATCGGCAGGTGTGCCAGAGTTGATGAATACTTGTACCATTGGAATTGAAAATAGCAGGGCGGGTGCAGCGGCAAGCATGGTTTTGCCAGAAGCTGACCAGCTTTTTTTGATTGTGTCGCCTTTCATGCCAAATAAGAAAATGCAGATGATAGAGACAAGCAATAGTACCGTACCAGGTGAATACAGCAGTTGAGTTTTATTGGTGATTGAGGTGTCTAGTATGTTGCTAAAAGTAATCACCGCATTTTCATTAAGCCATGCCTTTAATGGCTTGATGGTACGAGTAGCAACCAAGATGCCAATCACCAGCAAGTATGGCGTAAATGCACGCATGACAGAGAATTTTGATGTTTCATTAATGTCTACATTGGTGGCGGCAAGTGTGCCTTTCCAATCATCTTCCCACTCATTTCTTGGTGCAAAATCAAAGGTTTGTTTTGGTGTTAAAAAGCCATATTTTGCTGCAGGAACAACAATGGTAAGACCAACAACAGAACCGATCAGTGATGGCAACTCTGGACCGATAAATGTGGCAGTCAGGTAATAAGGAATGGTAAAGGCAAGTCCTGCAAAAATTGCAAACGGTGCAGCCTTTAAGCCTTCAGTGAATGAACGCTTTTCACCAAAGAATCGTGTCAAAAACCCGCATAAAATCAGAGGGATTAAGAAGCCAACCACTGAGTGTACAAAGCCGACATTTGCACCGATTTGCACGATATAATCGCCAAAAGCAATGCCTTGCTCGGCAATGGCAGCACTCACATCTTCTTTGTTTTCAAGACCTGAATTCACACCGATTAAAATTGGTGTGCCTACCGCACCATATGATACAGGTGTAGATTGAATGATGAGAATTGCCATCACACAAGCCATTGCAGGGAATCCTAAGGCAAGTAACAGTGGTGCACCCACTGCAGAGGGTGTGCCCCAGCCTGTAGAACCTTCAATCAGTGAACCAAATAACCATGCAACGATAATCATCTGTACACGGCGGTCAGGAGTTATATTCATAAAGCCTTGACGAATGGCAACAATCGCACTAGACTCTTTGATGGTGTTGAGCAGTAAAATTGCAGAAAATACAATGAATAAGACATTTACGGCGGTCAATACACCATGAATGGTAGCAGCAGCGACTTGGTTGCCACTGGTATGCCAAACGAAATAAGATAATGCCGCTGTTGAAAAATAAGCAATCGCCATTGCAATTTTGGCGGGCAGACGCATCACAACCAGCAAGGCAAAAACAATGAGAATTGGCAATAGTGCCAAAAAGGTAAGCATGATAGACGCTCCATGTAACCATCTTAATGTTAAATGCTAAATAAAATGATATAGCACATCAAATTATGGTTTGTTTTTTATAAAAAAGATGTTAGAGTAGAACAGTTAAGTGATCACCACTTAAAATTCAGTGGCATTTTACTCACTTTTTTATCAAAAAGGAATATGTTGATGTTATTTTTTAATATTATTTTTTGAGTGTAATGCGTTAATAAGGGTGGTAATTTACCATTTTATTTTTAATCATATTTTAAAAAATCGTTAAATATCAATGTTTTATTTGTTCAGAAAATATGATTTATTGATGATAACAATCATTATTATTTAATATTAATTATTAAATTACTAAATGCTGTTCAAAACGCACGATGATGAACCAATGAGAAAATATCCATCACACCAAATGGGTAGCACAGTATTTTTTTTGGTGTGAGCAAAACAGGAATTGTCAGACCAAGTGTATCAATGAGAAAGTCATCATTAGCGTCTGTCAAATCAAGTTGGCAAATGTTTGGTAAAGCTTTGGTGGCATTGACTTGTGATAGCAGGTGATTGACCTCATCGCACAAATGACAACCCTTGGTGCCTATCAAATGCCAGTCGTTTGAGGTGCTTTGGATATCAAACTCTGATAATAATCGATGATGAAAAGCTTTAAAATCATCATCACAAAGCTGGTTTAAAGCAAAACGACTGGTGGTTAAAGTGGTCAGATGATGGATAAATTGCTGATTATTCATAAGGACAAAAGCCAAAAATGGTGTACAATACCTAGTGAGGTATTTTTTTAATTGATGATGGCAAACTGTGCTACTAAAACTTTGTCATTATATCGTAAACTAGGGCTGTTCTGTGTTAAAAAAACTGTTTTGTTGGATTTTTCTGCCCATTTTGGTGGTTTTTTTGGGTTTTAATATGATGGTTGCAATGTTGTTGGTTGCAGGTAAGGCCATGCCAGTTACTGAGTCAGCTTTTATGTTGGCACATCGTATCAATGGTGGTTCGGTAACGCAAACTTGGGTGGGGTATGAAAATATTGCCAAATCAGCCAAGCAGGCTGCCATCGTCAGTGAAGATGCCAAATTTAGCCAGCATCATGGTTTTGATTTTCAAAGCATTGAGCTTGCCATCAAACGCAACGAGGCAGATGGTGCTGTGTCTATGGGTGGTTCAACCATCACCCAGCAGCTTGCCAAAAATCTGTTTTTAACATCGCATCGCTCATACATTCGTAAGGGTGAAGAGGCGATCATTACGATGATGATGGAGTCTGTTTGGGACAAAAAACGCATCTTGGAAGTGTATTTGAATGTTGCAGAATTTGGTGATGGTATTTATGGCATTGAGGCAGCGGCACAACATTATTATGGCAAGACTGCCAAAAATTTAAGTCGTGAACAATCAGCGCTTTTGATTGGTATGTTGCCAAACCCCAAATATTTTCAAAAAAATAAAAATGCCAAACGCCTACGCAACAAACAGCGGATTATTTTGCGTCGTATGAATGGTGCGGTTTTACCCAAATGACTTTGTGGTGCATTTGCACAAAATTAGGACAATAAATTTAATATCAAAAGACATTTAAAAAAATATTAAGACAATCGGTTGATGTTTTTTTAGGAGGGTAAATATGACTCAAGGCACCAATGGTCAAAACATCATTAACACTATCAATAACACACCAAGTGAGCAAGTCATTCAAAGCATAGAACAGCAAGCCATGCAGAGCGTGCTAGGTACTGTACCACCGCCTGCTGATTTGCATCTTATTCAAAAAATCATCAATCAGACGGGTAAGTTTGAGCCTGAATGCTATATTAACCGTGATTTATCAACTTTGCGTTTTCAATTGCGAGTATTGGCACAGGCAGTCAATCCAAGGCACCCATTGCTTGAGAGAATGCTTTTTTTGACAATTTTTTCATCAAACATGGACGAATTTTTTGAAATTCGTGTGGCAGGACTGCTTCAAAAGATGAAAAATGGTAATAAATCAAGCAGTCTTGATGGGCGTAAGCCTTCTGAGCTTTTGGCGGAAATTAGCCAAGTGGCACACCGTGCAGTCGATGAACAGTATCGTATTTTAAATGAAGAAATTTTACCAGAACTTGCCAAGTCGGACATTCGTTATCTAAAACGCCACGAGCTGACAGATGCACAAAAGGCGTGGATGCGTGAATATTTCTTTTTACAAGTGCTACCAGTTTTAACGCCAATCAGTATTGACCCTGCCCACCCATTTCCACGCCTTGTTAATAAGTCGTTAAATTTCATTGTCAGCCTTGAGGGTAAAGATGCTTTTGGGCGAGACATTAACCGTGCCATCGTTCCTGCACCACGCTCTTTGCCACGCGTCATTCGCCTGCCTGATGAGCTGACCGATGGCAAGGATCATCATGTGATGCTATCGGCGGTCATTCATGAGCATGTAGGCGAGCTTTTTTTGGGCATGAAAGTCATAGGCTGTCATCAGTTTCGCCTAACTCGCAATGCTGACTTGGCCTTGGCAGATGATGTTGAAGATTTGGCAAAAGCACTTGAAGGAGAGCTGGACAATCGTCGCTTTGGACATAAAGTACGCTTAGAGGTTACAACCAATTGCCCAAAAGAAACTTATGAATTTTTATTACAAGAGTTTGAACTCAATGAAAGCCAGCTATACCGTGTTAATGGACCTGTGAACTTGACACGAATGTTGACCAGTTTTGCCAAACCTGAATTAAAATTTATGCCATTTACTCATGCCATTCCTAGGGCGTTTCGTGGTGTAGAGGCAGGGCGTATTACCAAAGAAAGTGACGCATCTATGTTTCATGTCATCAAAAAGCAAGATGTGCTGGTGCATCACCCATTTCATTCTTTCATGCCTGTGGTCAACCTGCTTTGGCAGGCGGCAAATGATCCTAATGTGCTGGCCATCAAGCAGACAATTTATCGTTCTGGTACAAATTCTGAAATTGTACAGGCACTTGCTGCAGCCGCTCGTAATGGCAAGGAAGTTACCGCTGTCATTGAACTGCGAGCACGCTTTGATGAGGCGAGCAACATCGCAGTTGCTAATATGCTCCAAGAAGCAGGTGCGGTGGTAGTTTATGGTGTTGTTGGTTATAAGACACATGGTAAGCTGATGCTCATTGTACGCCGTGAAGAAGAGCGGATTTGTCGTTATGCACACCTTGGCACGGGTAACTATCATGCAGGCAATGCCAAAGCCTACACCGACTACGGCCTGTTCACCGCAGATCAGCACATTTGTGAAGATGTGCATGGCGTATTCATGCAATTAACAGGCATGGGTCGCCCAATGCCCTCGCATCAAATTTTACATGCACCATTTACTTTGCATGATGGTTTGGTACAAATGATTAATGATGAAATTGAACACGCCAAAAATGGCAAAAAAGGACGCATTATCATGAAATGTAATGCCATTACCGAACGCCAAATGATCAACAAGCTGTATGAGGCAAGTCGTGCAGGTGTTCAGATTGATTTGATTGTTCGTTCAATTTGTTGTCTGCGTCCTCAGGTAAAAGACTTGTCTGAAAATATTCGTGTGCGTTCAGTGGTGGGTAGATTCTTGGAGCATACACGCGTGTATTATTTTGGTAATGACAAAGATAACGGTGGTCAAGAACGCTTATTTTGTTCCAGTGCTGATTTGATGGATAGAAATTTATTACACCGTGTGGAAGTGGCTTTTCCCATATTGGATAAAAAATTATTTAAACAAATCTATCAAGATGGGCTCATGAATTATCTACAAGATAATGTTCAGGCATGGGAGCTGGACGGGCGTGGTGAATGGAATCAGGTGCACCATGATGGTAAAAAAATTCACGATGCACAACAAATCCTATTGGAGAAAATCTGCTCATGATGCGTTGTCCTTGTGGCGGTAGCTATTACCAAAAATGTTGTCAGCCACTTCATGATTTTAGCGTTGTTGCTACTGACGCTCAGCGGTTAATGCAGTCTCGCTTTTCGGCATTTTATTTGAAAAATATTGACTACATCATTAAGACGACCGTACCAGCCCAGCAAAATCTGCTTGATAAGTCTGCCTTGCAATCTTGGGCAGACCAGACGAGATGGACAAATCTTATGCTCATCAGTCATACCCCTAAGGTGGATAAACGCCATGCCCAAGTGCATTTTAAGGCTTATTTTTATGATGGCGATAAAGAATGTTGTCATGATGAACTGTCCAGCTTTGTTGAGGTTGATGACCGCTGGTATTTTCTTGATCCAACAGTCCCTACCGACCTAACCAATAAACAACCTTGTTTGTGTGGTAGTGGTGAAAAGTTTAAAGTTTGTTGCAAAAAGTTTTTGGTGTGATGCTGGCGTGATGTTTGGCAGTTTTGGCATGGCAAAAGTTGATTGTTTGGATTTTTAAATCAGTAAAACGATAAAAAGGTGTATAATATGCCTTTTTATTTTATATATTCTACTTTTTGGCTTGGTTATGAAGTTTATCGTCAAATTATTCCCAGAAATCATCATGAAAAGCGAATCGGTTCGTAAGCGATTTGTTAAGGTGTTAAGAGGTAATATTCACAATATTTTGGTGCGTCATGATGAGCGTGTGCGAGTTATTTGCCATTGGGGATTTTTGGAGGTGCGATTTGGCGATGACAATCTGTGTGATGTGCTACTTGGTGAACTGACTTGCATACCAGGCATTCATCATATTTTGGTGGTGGAACAATCGTCTTTTACAGATTTGCATGACATTTTTTTGCAAACACTTGATAGAGTGGGTAATGACTTGCATGATAAGACTTTTTGTGTGCGTGTCAAACGCCGTGGTAAGCACGATTTTGATTCACTAGAAGTGATGCGTTATGTCGGTGGTGGTCTGAATCAGCACATCCAAAGTGCCAAAGTTCAGCTCAAAAACCCTGATGTTACGGTCAAACTAGAAATTGACCATGATGAGTTGCTGTTCATCAAAGAGCGACATGAAGGCTTGGGTGGCTTTCCAATCAGCACCCAAGAAGATGTATTGTCTTTGATTTCTGGGGGTTTTGATTCTGGCGTGGCAAGCTATATGTTCATGCGTCGTGGCAGTCGTGTGCATTATGTGTTTTTTAATTTGGGCGGGAAAATACATGAGGTTGGTACGAAGCAAATGGCGTATCAGCTTTGGCAACGCTATGGCAGCTCGCACAAGGTTCGTTTTATTACGGTAGATTTTGAGCCTGTGGTAACAGAGATTTTGACCAAAATTGATGATTCGCAGATGGGTGTGGTGCTTAAACGCATGATGATGCGTGCAGCAAGTACCATCGCTAAATACCATCGTATTCAAGCACTTGTAACAGGTGAGGCGCTTGGACAGGTGGCCAGCCAAACTTTAACCAACTTACATATGATTGATAAGGCCAGTGATGTTTTGGTGCTAAGACCGCTCATCACGCATGACAAACAAAGCATTGTGGCAATGGCAGAACGCATTGGTTCGGCCGATATTGCTAAATCCATACCTGAATTTTGTGGTGTGATTTCCAAAAGCCCATTGGTTAAGACTGTTGAGCATCAGATCATTAAAACCGAAGAAAATTTTGATTTCACCATTCTTGATGACGCCATCAATCGTGCCACTTGCATTGATATTCGTGATATTGCCAATGAACAGCATAAAGAACAGGCGATTGAGGTGGTTCATGATGTCTTGTCAGGTGAAATTGTAATAGACATTCGTACACCTGATGAGATTGATGATAAGCCTTTAGATATCAGTGATACCCATGCGGTGATACAGATGCCATTTTATCGTCTTGGTGCTGGATTTGGCAATCTTGATCAGAGCAAAACCTATCTGCTATATTGTCAGCGTGGTGTGATGAGTGGTTTGCAAGCAATGCACCTAAAAGATAAAGGTTTTGATAACATCAAAGTATTAAAACCCATACAGTCTAAATGATCCATTTTTAAGAATCTTATTGATCTGCTGATCAAATGGTGGTTGTTCATGTTTATCAAGTTGATCAACCAGTATTGACCATCAGCCTATTAACCATTAAAGTGATAACATGAATAACAAACTCATCAAATCATCCATCAAATCAATTCCCAATTACCCAAAAGCAGGCGTTATTTTTCGTGATATTACTTCATTGCTAGAAAACCCTGAGGCATTCAAAGCGGTGGTTGATGCCATGGTGGCACAGTATCAAGATAAATCAATCACCAAGATTGTCAGTACCGAGTCTCGTGGCTTTATCTTTGGCGCGCCGATTGCTTTGGCGTTGGGCGTGCCATTTGTGTTGGTGCGTAAGCCAAATAAACTGCCCAGACAGACCATCGCCCAGTCTTATACCTTAGAATATGGCAAAGACACACTACAAATCCACACCGATGCCATCAGCGCTGGTGATAATATTCTCATCATTGATGATTTATTGGCGACAGGCGGTACGGTGGAGGCGACTGTTAAGCTGATTCGTCGATTGGGTGGTGTGGTGCAGCACGCTGCCTTTGTGATTTGGCTAGATGGCTTGGGTGGCGATATTAGATTGCAAGAACTTGGTATTGAGCCATTTTCTTTGGTGGATTTTCAAGAATGATACCAACAGAGTAAAAAAGCAATGATATTTACCCTGCTTTTTTGTTGATGTGAATGCTTGGTATTACTGGCTTTTTTGCATGGTTTTGGTTATAATGGTCAAAACCATTTTTTTTGTAAAGGAAAAGACTGATGAAATTAACATCTGCTTTATCTGCTGTTATTTTAGCGTGCACCCTAAGTGCAGCAATGCCTGTATTGGCGAATGATTTTAGTACAGCCATGTTTTATTATAATAATCAAAACTATACTCAAGCTTTCCCTATCTTAAAAAAACTGGCGGAGCAGGGCGATGCAAATGCCCAAAACAATTTGGGTGTGATGTATCGCAAGGGATATGGCGTGCCACAAGACTATCAGCAAGCGGCAAGTTGGTATAAAAAAGCTGCTGAACAAGGCGATGCAAATGCTCAGTATAATCTGGGCTGGATGTATGGCAGTGGATATGGTGTCAGTCAAAATTATACCGAAGCGATGGTGTGGTATAAAAAAGCTCATGCTCAAGGTCATGCAAAAGCTACTGGTATGATTGGTGTGAGCTATGATTATGGTGATGGTGTTGAGCAAAATAAAAGCACTGCCAAACAATGGTATGGCAAGGCCTGTGATTTGGGTGAGCAACAAGGCTGTGATGATTACAAACGACTTCATCAGCAGGGCTATTGATTTAAAAAAAGAAAAAGGCAGTAATTACTGCTTTTTTCTTTTTTCTTGTGTGTGTTTGATGATTGGCGTGGCTTTGAGATTAGATTAGCCAATCATATAATCAACCACTACAGGGGCATGGTCAGAAAACCAAGTATCTTTATACACCCACGCACCCACCGTACGCTCTGCCCAATCTGGTGAACAAGCTTGATAGTCAATACGCCAGCCCACATTTTTAGCACGAGCTTGTCCACGATTTGACCACCACGAATAAACATCTGATTCTTTACGCACGATACGGAAAGTATCGACATAGCCGAGCTCATCGTAGATATGGTCTAGCCATGCTCTTTCGTGTGGTAGACAACCTGAGGCTTTTTGGTTGCCAGACCAGTTTTTGATGTCGATGCGTTTGTGCACAATATTGTAGTCGCCACAGATGATGACAGATTTATCTTCATTACGCCAGCTTTGTAAGATGGCTTTGTATTTGTCTAAAAATAAATCTTTGCGGGCTTGAGCATCATCACCTGACGAACCAGATGGCAGATACAGCGATGAGATGAATACAGGTTTGTCCAGCCCCAAATCAAACTCTGCTGTGATGAATCGACCTTGTGAATCAGCCAATTCAAAACCAAGACCACGACTGACTGAACTGATGGGCAGGCGACTATAAATGGCGGTGCCTGCATAGCCTGCACGCTCAGCGGGAAATAGATGAGCATACCAGCCGTCTGGCTTGAATTTGTCTGTCCATTGTTCGTGTGTGATGCGAGTTTCTTGCATACACACAACATCAGCTTCAGATTGTGCTAGCCAGTCAAATAAACCTTTTTTCTCAGCAGCACGCAATCCATTGACATTAATAGAGACGACACGCAATAGTTTATCGCTATTGACATTGTGATGGGATTTGGTTCGGTGTAGATAGGGCATGATGGATTGTTTTATGTTAAAATTTTGTTTATTTTAACATAATGGCTTTTTGTGGGGCAAAAAAATCAGCCGTTTGAGCAACTTATTTTTTACAAATCAGTCCCCGATGACTGTTTCTTCGTTTGATTTCCAATTATACGCTCCATAAAGTAGCATTTGCATTTGGCGTGTACAGCGATGCAACATGGCTTTTTTTTGACTGTCCAAGTTGGTATGAGGCATGTCTTCTTCATTATCTTCGTCAGCAAGGTTGGGTAGGTAGGTGAGTTCAAGCCAATCAATAATCCAAGAAAAACTCAAATTTACCCCAATTTCTGCCAAAAGATATCGGTCTTCGTTGCCGATATGTTCAAACGCAGGCTGTAATGCCAAATCATCACTCATCACCTTGGCAAAAAATTTAATCTGTTCGCTAATGGCATGACGAACCGCTTCTGAGCCACCAAATCGTTCGCTGGCGATGAATTGCCAGTAACGAGGTTGTGCATCTACCGCTTTAAAAAATAGCTGTACACTTTTGGCGATCTGGCGTTCAAAACTGCGTTTTTTGCCAAGTTGCATATGTTCACGCAGCATTGCCATCGCACTGCCTAGCTCGTCTTCCACCAGTGATTTGCCGAGACTTTCCATATCATCAAAATGCCGATAAAAAGCAGTTGGCACCACACCCACTTCGCGTGTTACTTGACGCAAGCTGATTGAGCTGTATCCTTGCCCTGTCATGCACAGATCTAGTACAGCATTAAAAAATGCTTGGCGAGTTTGACGCTTTTTTTGTTCACGAGTAGCAGGTTTGTCTTGGGTCATGGCAATATTCTTTGTAATTGTTTTAAAAACTTGGTGAATGAGTGTATATTATAATAAAATTCATGATATTTTCAATGAAATTCATAAAATGTTGCATTTTAACAAGAAATTGCTGAATGTCAGCAATAAAAAAAACCAAGCAAAATAAGCCTGGTTTTTTATTGGGTTTGGCTTGGCTTATGATTTGGTGCAGTCAAGCAAGACATTGCTACTGTTGTTTAGTACTTGTGCTTTGTCGCCATTGAGGATTAGGGTCATTGGCTTGTCTTCGCCTTCAATACCATCATCTGTCATGAAGCGTTGTTTGTCTTGAGGGTCTTGATTTAAATCATAAACGATGTCATCTGCGGTTAGGTGTGCTTCGATTTCACCTTCGTGATTGTGTACAGCGATGTGGACGGTTTTATCGCCACATTGAAATTTGTCGCCAGCATCGTGATGATGGTCATGATCTGCATGGTCATGATCTGCATGGTCGTGTTTGTCATCATGGTCATGCTCGCTTGCTTGCATATCAGTATTGACAGGGCTGACTTCAGCAGACTGTGTATCAGTGGTAGGCTGTGCAGGCTCGGCTGGTTTTTTATCGCAGGCGGTCAGGCCAAGAGTTGCGATGAGTGATGCTAAGATAATTTTTTTCATGAAAATGACTCCAAAGTATATTAAAGTATATTTATGCTATATTATTACAAGCTAAATTATAACAAAACAATGATGGCGTGGCAATGATTGCAATAAAAAACATCTAAAAAATAAAGACATTGCCAAATTGCCAAACAGTCGTGATTTATTATGGCACCGCCATATTTTGATGGCTTGGCGGAATGCTGATTTTTTATTTCATTATTGAGTAATTTAATTTTAATTAAATGATAAAATAAAGGTTGATATACCATGATACCAACCTTTTGCTAAATAACACATTAAATAATCAAACGGCTTACTTTGCAATCTTGGTCAATGATTTAAACCTTTATACATTAAACCTAAAATGCATCACATCGCCGTCTTGCACCACATAGGTTTTGCCCTCAAGCCGTGATTTGCCTGCCGCCGCCGCCCCTTTTTCGCCATTATGGGCGATAAAATCATCAAAGCCAATCACTTCGGCACGAATAAAACCCCGCTCAAAGTCGGTATGAATGACCCCTGCCGCCTCTGGAGCGGTCGCCCCCACGGGCACTGTCCATGCACGCACTTCTTTGACCCCTGCGGTAAAATAAGTTTGCATTTTTAACAGCTCATAGCCTGCTCTGATGACACGGTCAAGCCCTGCTTCGCTCATGCCCATTTCTGCCAAAAATTCTGCTTTTTCATCGTCAGCCAGTAGGGCAATCTCCGCCTCTATTTGATTGCATAGTGGCACGACAATGGCGTTATCACTTTTGGCAAATTCACGCACTTGGTCAAGATAAGAGTTGTTGTCAAAGCCGTCTTCTGACACATTGGCGATATACATCACAGGTTTTAGGGTAATCAAACCGTAGCTTTTAATCAGTTTTTTCTCATCATCGTCAAGACCTGCTAGGCGAGCGGGCTTGCCGTCTGCCAAAAGTGGCTCAATTTTTTGCATCACCGCCAAGGCACTTTGGGCGTCTTTGTCGCCCCCTTTGGCTTTTTTGGATAGGTTGGTGATGGCACGGCTTACCGCCTCCAAGTCCGCCAAAGCAAGCTCGGTGTTGATGGTCTCAATGTCGGACAAAGGATTGACTTGTCCGTCTACATGAATGACATTGTCGTCATCAAAACAGCGTACCACATGGGCAATGGCGTCCGTTTCACGGATATTTGCCAAAAACTGATTGCCCATGCCCTCGCCCTTAGATGCCCCTGCCACAAGCCCTGCAATGTCCACAAACTCCATGCTGGTCGGCAGTACTCGCTCAGGCTTTACGATATCGGCAAGCTGTTTTAGGCGTGGGTCTGGCACAGGCACGATGCCTGTGTTGGGGTCTTTGGTGCAAAAGGGGAAGTTTTCGGCGGCGATGCCCGCTTGGGTGAGTGCATTAAACAGTGTGGATTTGCCGACATTTGGCAAGCCTACGATACCGCAATTAAAGCCCATAGTGCTCTCTCTTGATTTTTTTAGCTATTAATGTGATAGGTATTTTAGCAGATTTTAATCAAAAATGCTTTATTAAAATCTATCCACTTGGGTTTGCCTACCAATTCTTACCAATCTAAACTTATAAATATCATAACCATTTATCTTTATAAATTCATAAAAAAATTTTGTCCGATTTGTCCAATGAGAGGTTGATATGAATTAATGGATTGTAAACACTTAAATACCAACTTGCCCATCTGTCATCTTAACGGCTGTTCATCAACTCATCAATAAAAAAGAGTGCAAAATTACTTTTTGCTTGTTATAATAACAGATGCTTTATAAAGTATTCTTTGTAAATATTTTTTTACTCCCTTTTTAAACATTAAGGAAATCATCATGGCAATCGAACGCACTTTATCTATCATTAAGCCAGACGCAGTTGGTAAAAATCACATTGGCGATATCATTGCTCGCTTTGAAAAGGCTGGCTTAAAACCAGTTGCTGTTAAATACAAGCATCTTACTCGTGAAGAAGCTGAAGGTTTTTATGCTGAGCACAAAGAGCGTGGCTTTTTTAATGATTTGGTAGCATTCATGACATCAGGTCCTGTTGTGGTATCTGTCCTAGAAGGTGAAAATGCTGTTTTGGCTCACCGTGATATCTTGGGTGCAACCAACCCAGCTGAGGCAGCTCAGGGTACCATTCGTGCAGATTTTGCGGTAAGTATTGATGAAAACGCTGCTCATGGCTCTGACAGCACCACTTCTGCCGAGCGTGAAATCGCTTACTTCTTTGGTGCAGATGAGATTTTCCCACGCACTCGTTAATTAATTTGCCGTGCTAACCTTTTGGTGATACACAAAAACAGTCCGTCTTTGATGGGCTGTTTTTATTTGATTGGGATTTGTTAGACAACAAAATTCATGACTTTAACTAAAATTTTTAGTATAATACGCTGTTTATATTTGTATTGACATTTTATCAATAGTGATACCGACAAGATTGTACAAAATAGCAGAACGCCATGACAAAAATTCCCCTAGTACAAACATCAGCCACGCCCAAAGATGACCAAAAAGACGATGATCAAAAAGTCAATCTGCTTGGTATGTCCAAGACGGCCTTGGGTGAGTTTTTTGTGTCTCTTGGTGAAAAGCCTTTTCGTGCGACACAGGTGATGAAGTGGATTTATCAATTTGGCGTAACAGATTTTTTTGAAATGACTAATATTTCAAAAAAACTCCAACAAAACCTACATGAAGTGGCGTGTGTCGTGCCACCAAAAGTAAAATTCAAACAATTTTCTGAAGATGGAACTCGTAAATGGGTTTTTGAGGTGGCGGGCGGTTCTCTTGTTGAGACAGTACTAATCCCTGCTGAAGACAGTAAGCAGTTTGGACGCAAGACGCTGTGTATTTCTAGTCAGGTAGGCTGTGCACTTGATTGCTCATTTTGTAGCACAGGAAAGCAAGGCTTTGAGCGAGATTTAAACGCCAGTGAAATCATTGGCCAGCTATGGGTGGCAAACCAATCTTATATGGAAGATGTTACCCCTACTGAGCGTGAAAATTATGTTACCAATGTAGTGATGATGGGCATGGGTGAGCCTTTGCTTAATTATGAGCCTGTGTTGTCCAGTATGTCTTTGATGTTAGATGACCATGCATTCGGGCTTTCTAAGCGTCGTGTTACGCTTTCAACTTCTGGCATTGTACCAAAGATGTACGAACTTGCTAAGGATATTGATGTGTCGTTGGCAATCAGTTTGCACGCACCGAATGATGAATTGCGTGATGAACTTGTGCCGATTAATAAAAAATACCCATTGTCAGAGCTGATTAAAGCTGCCAAATCCTATGTGCATGATGAAAATCCACGCCATAAAAAGCATGTAACCATTGAATATGTCATGCTTGCTGGTGTGAATGACAGCGATGAACACGCTCATCAGTTGGCTGCATTATTAAAAGGCCTGCCAAGTAAAATCAACCTAATTCCTTTTAATCCATTTCCGCACGCTCCATACGAGCGTTCGAGCAATAACCGCATTCATGCCTTCTCTAATATTTTAAATCAGGCAGGATATGTTTGCACCATTCGCCAAACTCGAGGCGATGACATTGATGCAGCGTGTGGACAGCTTGTAGGGCAAGTGGCTGACCGCACTCGCCGTGCCAAAAAATGGCAAGAAAGTATCCAAAAACGCCAAGAAAGTTCATGATGGTGTTTGTCGTGATAAAATGATTGGTAAAATAACAAAAGACTTGCTAGAATGATGATGCGATATTTATGGCAATTTGCTAACCATCTTGGTTGGTTGAGGGAAATTGGCTGGGTTTGTGGATTGAGTGTTGTGCTCACTGCTTGCCAAACGACTCAGCCGAGCCTTCAATATGATAAAACAGCACTTGCCCAAATCCGCACACAGATGGCTGGACAGTATATTTTATTGGGCAATCTTGATGAGGCCAAAAGACAGCTTGATATGGCGATGGCGGCTGATGCACATTTTGCACCCAGTTATGATATGATGGCTGTACTATTGCAGACCGAAGGCAGTGCAAATAATTTGGCACAAGCAGACGAGTTTTTTCGTAAAGCGATTCACCTAGATCGTGATTTTATGCGTGCTTATAACAACTATGGCGTGTACTTATCTCAGGTTGGGCGAGCTGGCGATGCTGTTGGATATTTTGAAGTAGCAGGCAATCATTTGGGCTATGAAGGGCGAGTTCAGGCGCTTGAAAATCTTGGCTTTACTTGGCGACGATTGGGCAATGTAAAGCGTGCCAACGACGCTTTTTATCGTGCCATAGATGGTGGTAGCGTGAACTTGGCGGTCTATGAAATCATACTAAGTCAATTAATCAGCCAAAATGATGTAAATCGAGCAAATGCGATTTTTGAGCGACTAAGCTTGCATGTATTGATGGGTTCTTTGAGTGATAAACTACTTGTTATGGGCATTCATCTGGCGGGCAGGGCTGGCGATGATGCCAAGGCAAAACAACTGACTCAGATTTTGCAGGAAAAATACCCAAACAGTGACAAAATGACAATTACTGATGTGCTAAAAAAATCAACTTGATATTGACTTATATCAATGATTTTTTTATAACAAATTTATTAATGAATTTAACTGGTTTAACCAATTTAACCATAATGCAAAGACAATGATTGGAGTGTATGAGTGGGCAATCAAGCAACTAACGAGCCAAAACCAACCAGTAATTTTGGTAGCCGTCTAAAAAGTGCACGCAACGCAAAAGGTCTGACGCTTGATGCGGTGTCTGGCGAACTGAATATCTTGAAGCGGTATTTGCAAGCCTTTGAAGATGAGGACTTTGCTGCGATGCCAAAGTTTGCTTTTGCCAAAGGATTTGTTACAAATTATGCTAAATATTTGGGGTTGGATGCAACAAATATTGCCTTGACTTTTGAGAAAGCGTACCCTAATGCCCTACGCCAAACTAAGGCGAGCGACATAAAAGCACCATTAACGCCAATGGGTACTTTGCAGCGTGGTCGCCCAAAAGTGCGTATCAATCCTGCGTTGATTATTGGCGTCGTTGCTTTGTTGGTCTTGGCATTTGTGTTATTAAAAGTTGTGAGTAATGCCATCAAAAATGATGACTCGGACCTGCAACAAGATTCATTGGTCATGACACAAAATGATCAAGCAGTCGGTGCGGCGATTACGACTGCCAGCATTGCTTCTTTGGAAGTTCGCTCAAAAGGTGATGTGGATATTGTTGTTACTGATGCATTGGGCAATGTTTTGTTGCAAGGCAAGCAACCTCGTGGTAATTATATGCTTCAAGGCACAACACCGATGAGCGTTGAGATTGATCGTCCTGCACAGGTGGATCTTAATTTTAATGGCAGTGCGGTAAAATTGGGTGAGTATATCAAAGATGGTAGGGCATCGCTGACTTTGCGATAATTATTTTTTTAGTAAGTTGTTGATTTATCATCAAACCAAGGTAAGTCATGCTTTAACGATGTAAAAATTTAATCATGTAAAAGGTAGATTTTTAAAAATACCCTAGTTTTTTTAAACTTGCCAAAGCTGTTGTGATAACGACTAAAATAATTTCACTGCCAGTTAAAAAAACAATTAACCAAAATTTGTTTTACTGATTGATTGCAAAAAGCATGATTTGCAGACAAAGCACCAATCATCATTTTCTTAGGAAGCCCCATGTCAAGCCACCAAAATCCCATTATCCGCCGTCCCACTCGCCAAATTATGGTCGGCAAGGTCGCCATTGGTGGCGATGCCCCCATCAGTGTGCAAAGTATGACCAATACCGACACTTGCGATGTGGCAGCGACCGTTGCTCAAATTCAGCGGTGCGTGGACGCAGGGGCGGATTTGATGCGAGTGTCCACACCGACAATGGATAGCGTCAAAGCCTTTGGCGAGATTAAAAAACAAGTGTCCGTGCCACTGATTGCCGACATTCATTTTGATTATAAAATCGCTTTGGCGGTGGCGGAAAATGGGGCGGATTGCTTGCGGATTAACCCTGGTAATATCGGCAATGAACAAAAAATCTGCGAGGTCATCGCCTGTGCCAAACACCACAATTTGCCCATTCGCATTGGCGTGAACGCAGGTTCGCTGGAAAAAGATTTGCAAAAAAAATACGGCGAACCGACAGGGCAGGCGATGTTAGAATCGGCTTTGCGTCATATTGATATTTTGGAGCGTCATAATTTTGACCAATACAAAATCTCAGTCAAAGCAAGCAATGTGTTTTTGACGATGGACGCTTATCGGCTCATTAGCAAACAAGTGGATTGTCCGTTGCACTTGGGCGTTACCGAAGCAGGCGTGTACCGCACAGGCACGGTAAAATCAGCGATTGCGTTGGGTGGGCTACTTTTAGAAGGCATTGGCGACACGATGCGAATTTCTTTGGCAAGTCCGCCAGAAGATGAGATTAAAATCGGTTTTGATATTTTAAAATCGCTTGGCATTCGCTCTAATGGGGTTAATTTTATCGCTTGTCCGTCTTGTAGCCGTCAAGAATTTGATGTGATTAAAGTGATGAATGAGCTAGAAGCACGCCTAGAAGACATTCGTGTGCCGATGGATGTGTCGGTGATTGGCTGTAAAGTCAATGGGCCGGGCGAAGCCAAAGAAGCCGATATTGGCGTGGTGGGGGCAAACCCCAATTCTTTGGTGTATAAAAATGGCGATAAAAGCCATTTGATTGACACGGCAAAATTGGTGGACGAAATTGAACAAATGGTGCGTCAAAAAGCCAAAGATTTGGCAGATAAACGAGCCAATGAGATTTTAAGGGTGGCTCAAAATTGACAAATCGTTAACAAATGGTTAAATGGTGGCGATGGCTAATCTTGTGTTGCATGGCCTAGATTGTGCTAGTTTTATACATTAAAAGAAAAACCACTTAAAGATTAAAGAATTTACCAGTCATTGGGTGGTTGTGTATGTTTTAGTGCATTAAATTTTAACTAATTTTAGCTAAACTGAATGAAGTTTTCACAAACGATGAATAGTAATTCATTTAAATAAAAGCTTGTAAATAACTGGTAAATAATAAGATTAAGTGAGTACAAAAATGAGTAAAATCACTGCCATTCGTGGCTTTAATGATGCCCTGCCAAGCGAGGCACAAAAATGGCGTAAACTTGAACAAATACTTGCCGATGTGTTAGATGGCTATGGATTTAGTCAAATTCGCTTGCCACTGGTTGAAGAAACACAATTGTTCGCACGAGGTGTGGGCGAGGCAACGGATATTGTTGAAAAAGAAATGTTTGGTGTGGTGCATGGTGGCAAGTCTGATGGTGAGAGTGCTTCTTTTACTCTGCGACCAGAAGGTACGGCAGGCTGTGTGCGTGCGGTTATTGAGCACAATATGCTAAGAGGAGATGCACCAAAACTGTGGTACATCGGCCCAATGTTTCGCTATGAAAGACCACAAAAAGGGCGTTATCGCCAGTTTCACCAGCTTGGTGTGGAGGTTTTTGGTAATGAATTGCCTGATGGTGAGGCAGAATTGATTGCCATGACTCATCGTTTTTGGCAAAAGGTAGGTGTTTGTGAGCATGTCAAATTACAGCTAAATACTTTGGGTGAGGCAGACGAGCGTCAGGCCTATAAGGCATCGCTGGTTGAATACTTAACTTTGCATCACTCAGAGCTTGATGAAGACAGTCAACGAAGATTAACAACCAATCCTTTGCGAATCTTAGATTCCAAAGATGAGCGTACACAAAAAATCTTGCAAAACGCACCAAAATTAAGTGATTTTTTTGGTGATGAGACACGCACGCACTTTGAGCAAGTCAAAGCGTATCTGACGGCTTTGGGTATCAGTTTTGAAATCAATGAAAATTTGGTGCGTGGTTTGGATTATTATAATAAAACCGTGTTTGAGTGGGTAACTGATAAGCTGGGTTCTCAGGCGACTGTCTGTGGTGGTGGTCGTTATGATGGTTTGGTGGGCGTGCTAAAAGGTAAGCCCGAACAGTCTGAGCCTGCGGTAGGTTTTGGCATGGGTTTAGAGCGTTTACTGCTGTTGATTGAGGCAGTCAATCCTTTTGTATTGACTGGAGAAAGCGATGTATTTGTGGTTGCACACCCTGAGGTATATGCACAGGCTTTGGTTTTTGCCGAAGAACTGCGTAATGAACGCCCTGATTGGCGTGTAAAAATGTCCAGTGCATCAAGCTTAAAATCTCAATTTAAAAAAGCGGACAAATCAGGTGCAAAATACACAATTATCTTGGGTCATGATGAAATTGAAAAAGGTGTGATTGGTGTCAAAGATATGGCAACAGGCGAACAGAGCATTCAAGACAAATCATGGTTTAAGTAGTGATGCGGTGTTGATTTGGTATCTCATTTGGTAAAATTGAATAAAAGGCAAAGTAATGGCACAAGAATTAGTAAATAAAGCAGATAAGCAGGCGATGATTGCCTTAAAAAAACACGGCAACACCATTATTTGGGTGATTGTTATCGTACTTTTGGGCTATTTTGGTTGGGAATATTATCAAAAAAACCATGCGAAGGTTGATACTGTTGCTGCTGATTTGTACACCAGCATTGATGAGCGTAGCGATGCATTGAGATTGGCCGCTCAAAATCCTGATTTAGATAAAGCTGCCAAAGAGATGGCAACCAAAGAAGAGGCTGTGTTATTTGCTGATATTGACAGGCTTGCCAGCGAGCATCCAGATACAGCCTATGCGTGGCAAGCACTCATGCTAAAAGCTCGCCAACAGTCTGATAGTGGGCGGTTGTCTGATGCCATCATCACGCTAGAAAAAGCACAAAGCTTAACCGTTAAAGATGATGGCCTGATGGCACTTGCTCATTTGCGTTTAGCAAGAGTTTTGCTTGATAATAATGAGGCAGATAAGGCGTTGCAGATTGCCAATAAAGAGTTACCAACAGCATTTGAGGGTTCTCGCCAAGAGGTTTTGGGTGACATTTATGTGGCAAAAAATGAGATTGAACAAGCCAAGAAAGCCTATACCGCTGCTTGGGAAGCCTTGCGTGAACGCCAAGAAAATCGTGCAGTTTTAACTTTAAAGTTACAATCTTTGGGTGTTGAGGTTGAAGAAATTACCCCAAAAACACCGATCGTTGCTAATCCTATGCCTGTACAACAAAAAGAGCTTGGGATCGATGCGAGCGAGTCTTAAAAACACAAAATACACCAGAAGGTAATGTATCATTATCAAGTCAGTCTTATCATGATGTTTAACGAGACTGATGATTTTGACCGTCATTCATGAGGATAACAGATGAATACTCGTTTTACAAAAATAGTTTTGGGCTGTACTATCGGAGCGGCTGCTTTGATGGGTTGTCAGCAAATCATCAAAGGTGAAGACAAAAGTCCAGCCAAACTTATTAAAATAGCCACGCCTATGACGGTGCTATCGCCTATTTTTGAAGCATCGCTTGAACAAAGTCGTGGTCTGACTAAGGGCGAGCGTGTCAGCAAAAAAGATGTGATTGATTTGCAGGTGGCACAAAGTGGTGGTGTGCTGATTGCTGTCAGTCGTAGTGGTGTGGTCAGTGCATTTGATGATAAGCAGTCCATTTGGAAACTAGACCTGCAAGAACCTGTAACCAGTGGTGTGGCCATTGATGAGGCGGGTTTGGTTGCAGTGGTGGGTACTCGCTCGGGTAAAGTTATCGCACTTAATGTTGGTACAGGCGAGAAATTGTGGGAAACTGCATTACCAACATCAACTCCGACACCTGCATTAATTCATCATGATAGAGTGCTATTGTCTGCCAATAATGGCGTATTATATGGCTTAAATATTCGTACAGGGGAAAATGTGTGGCAATTTGGTACCCAAAAAACTGATTTGAGTATTCGTGGCGTTGCCAAACCGCTAAGTCTAGATGAACAAACGGTGTTATTTGGTACAGCAGATGGTCGTATTCATGCGTTAGACTCAAGTACAGGCTCACCACTTTGGACTCGCCGTGTGGGCATGGCGACAGGTGGTAGCGTGGTTGAACGCCTTAGCGATGTAGATGGCACACCATTGGTTGTTGGTCAGCATTTATATGTCACCAGTTTTAGTGGGCAGATTGTCGGTTTTGATATGGCAACAGGCCAAACAATGTTTGTCTCTGACATTTCTAGCACTAGGTCAGCGACTGTACTTGGTGATGTGCTTGTTGCAGTTGGTATTAGTGGTGATGTTAAGGCCTTTAATCGCTTGACTGGTGAGACATTATGGCTAAATGACGAGCTAAAAAATCGCAAATTGACCAATCCTGTGGCTATAGGTGATTATGTGGCTGTGGGTGATTATGAAGGTGTGATTCATCTGTTTGACCGTAATGGCAGTATTGTTAGCCGTGTTCAGACAAAGGGTCAATTAACCAGCTTGCAAGTCATTGATAATCGCTTATATACTCAAAGCACATCAGGTGTTGTAAGTATTTGGCAGTTTTAAGTTTGATGAACCATTTTGCCCTTTGTCGTCTGATGATGGCAAAGGATTTGGTATTTTTTATCTATTTTATTTTGTTAATTTAAAATTACTTTTTTTTGAGAAATTCATGAGTATTAAACCTGTGGTCGCCTTAATTGGTCGCCCAAATGTTGGAAAATCCACTTTATTTAATCAATTTACCAAGTCTCGCCAAGCACTTGTTGCAGATATGGCAGGTTTGACACGCGACCGTCAATATGGCGATGCACATTTTGAAAATAAGTCATTCATCGTCATTGATACAGGCGGTATTGGTGAGGCGGATGATGGCACAGGCAATATTGATGATTATATGGCGACCCAGTCTTATACCGCCATTCATGAAGCGGATATTGTGGTTTTTGTTGTAGACGCAAGAGTGGGTCTGATTGGTGCAGATGCAGAGATTGCTCGTTTTTTGCATACTTTGGGCAAGCCTGTTTTTCTTGTGGCAAATAAGATGGATGGTGTGCATGAGGCGGCATCAGCAGAATTTTTTGAGCTGGGTTTTGGTGAGCCATTTCCGCTGGCCGCTAGCCACGGTAAGGGTGTGACCAGTTTGCTTGAAGTATTGACCGCTGATATGCCAGAAGACAGCGAAGATGATGATGAGAATATGGGGCTAAAACTTGCCATCATCGGCCGCCCAAATGTTGGTAAATCAACATTGGTGAATCGCCTGCTTGGAGAGGAACGGGTGGTGGTGTTTGATATGCCTGGCACGACTCGTGATAGCATTTATATTCCTTTTGAAAGAGGGGGTAGGGCTTATACGCTCATTGATACCGCTGGTGTGCGTCGTCGTGGTCGAATTGATGAGAAAGTTGAAAAATTCTCAGTGGTTAAAACTTTGCAGGCCATTAAAGATGCCAATGTTGTTGTGGTTGTTATTGACGCACATGAGGGCATTGTGGATCAAGACTTGCATATGCTTGGCTATGCACTTAATGCTGGTCGAGCGATTGTGATTGCAATCAATAAATGGGACGGATTGACTGATGATCAAAAAGATTTCTTAAAAATTGAAATTGATCGACGCTTTAACTTTGTGCCTTGGGTAAAAATTCATTTAATTTCAGCACTTTATGGTAATGGGGTAGGAAATTTATACCCATCAATTCACAAGGCCTATGACGCCTCAATGTTCAAGGTCTCAACTTCTAGGCTGACCCAAATCTTACAAGATGCGGTGGAAAATCATCAACCACCGATGGTGGGCGGTCGTCGTATTAAGTTAAGATACGCTCATCTTGGTGGTCATAATCCGCCAGTCATTGTCATTCATGGCAATCAGACCAGTGCGTTGCCGAAAAGTTATCAGCGTTATCTTGAAAATATTTATCGTAATGTTTTTCAACTTGAAGGTACGCCACTTCATGTGGAATTTAAACAAAATGCCAACCCATACGAAGGCAAGAAAAACCCAAAAATTAAAAATAAAGCCAAAGTCATGCGAGAACGCAAACGCATCGCTGAGTTTAAAAAGCGTGATAAAAAACGCAAATAAAACCAGCTTTTTGATTAATTTAAATTGGGTGGTTGATCAAAGATAAAAGGTGTGCTACTTTGGTGTAATATCGTTCGTATGGGATTAAAGCTTTGTCTGTGTTCTGGCAATATCCCATGTAAAAAAATCGCCTGGGTGTGGGCTTTGCTGGGGTAGCCTTTGTTCTTACTTAAATGATAATCTGGATAAATTTTAGCATAATCATTCATGGCATTGTCACGATGAACTTTGGCAAGAATACTTGCACAGGCAATGCTGGTATGAATGCCATCGCCCTTGATGAGTGTATGAATGCTGTTTTCGTACGCTTTAAACTCATTGGATAATGTCGGCTTAGCGTTACCATCTATTAAAATGGTCAAATCGTGCATCGGTGTGATGTGATTGATTGTCATTAAATTTTCAATCACCAATCGCATACCCAAAAGTGTGGCTTGGTAAATGTCAATGGCATCAATCACATGGGCTGGAATGTCAATAATTGCATGGCTTTGGCAGATTTCTTTGATGGGGTTAAATGCTAAATTGCGTTTTTTCTCAGAAAGTTTTTTGCTGTCATTGATCATGGCAATCGGTGTGTTTGTCAAATCTACTTGTCCAAATTCACCCGTCAAATGATTATCCAAAATCACTGCCCCAACAGTCATTTGCCCAAATAACGAACCTCGTCCAACTTCATCAATGCCGATGATGATGGTGTCTGATTTGCATTCGTGATTCTTATGGCACACAATCTTGCAATCTTGAATGTATGTGTTTTGTGTGTGAGCCTTCATCTTATTTATTACTTTTATTATCCAAATAATGAGTCAAAACCGCTTGAGCAGAGTTGTAAGCACTGCTGAGTTGTTTGATTTTACTGACGGTGTCAATCAGCTTATTTTGTTGTGTGTTTGGGCTGTTGAGAATGTCTTGGGCGTATTTTGCAATGTTATCGGCTGTTGCATCCGTCTGAATCAGCTCTGGCACGATGGGGTAGCCAGTTTGCTCAAAGGCTAGGATATTAGGTAAAGAGACATAAGGGGTTTTTATCAAATGTTTGGCAATGGCATAGGTTAAAGTACTGACTTTGTAAACCACAATCATTGGTGCTTGTAGCATCAGTGCTTCTAAGGTTGCCGTGCCACTTGCTAAGATTGTCAAGTCACTTATCTGCATGGCATACTGACTTGCGGTATAATCATGGTCGTATTCAAAGGAGTGTTGATAATCAGTTGGTGTAAAAATAGTCAATCTTGATGATAACTGAGGTACCAAATCATCAATCATCTGCTTTACTATTGGTTGATGTTCATCCTTAGCAAGTGGTAAAATTGCATTAAGTGATTGATTTTTTTTATATAATTGATTAAAACTTGCCAACAAGATTGGTAAAATGGCATGAATTTCACCAATTCTAGAGCCTGCCATCAAACAAATTGTATTGGTAGATTTGTTGATTTTTTTTGGTTGCAAATGATGAATGAGTGGGTGGCCCACACAAATTGCAGGGTGGTTGTGTTTGAGATAAACAGGCACTTCAAACGGAAAGAGGCATAACGCCAAATCAGTTGCCGCCTTAATGTTGTGAATGCGGTTTTCACGCCATGCCCAAATGCTTGGGCTAACATACTGCACACAAAATATACCTTTGGGTTTTAGAGCCTTACCCAATCTTAAATTAAAATCTGGAGCGTCAATTCCGACAAATATATCAATCTTTTGCTGATTAAAAGCCGTTAAAATTTCTTGTTTGGCACGCAAAAGATCAGGTAAGTGCTTAATGACTTCAACAATTCCCATGACTGACAAACGAGCCATGTCTATGACACAAGCCAATCCTGCTTTTGTCATTTTTTCACCGCCCACACCCACCCAGCGAATATTTGGGTGCAGGGCATTCATTTTATTCATGAAATCTGCACCAAGTGCATCGCCTGATATCTCGCCTGCAACAATGCCAATGGTCATGCTTTGCGATGTCATGAAAGCTCCTTAACAATGATGATACATATCATACCAATTTCATGCCTATTTTAAAAAATAAACCAAAAAGGGTGGTTTTGTGAAAATTTTACGATACCTAAAAGTAAGGCTGGTCAATACAAACATAAGGTTTGTTTGTTATCTTGCCATCGTTCATAAAGGCCGATTGGACAATTTTTTGTTGTGTTTTAATAATACCAGTACTGCACCATTGCCACCATCATTGGTTGGGGCTGAAACAAATGCCATCACATCAGAGATTTGGCGTAACCAACCGTTTACGCAGGTCTTGATGATGGCATCTGCACCTTTGCCATGCACAATTTTAATGACGGTTTCACCATTTTTTAGGGCATTTGAGATGATGGTCTGCACTGCTGTGCGAGCCTCTTCAATGCTGGCACCATGCAAATCCACCGCATCATACCAACGAAGTTTACCTTGTTTTAACTGCTCAAAGACTTTGTTTTGTAGGGTTGGATTTTTGTAGCTCAAAAATGCTTCACCTGCCACAGGGTTGAGCAAAGCTTGCATGTCGGATAAATTCACCCCAGACAGTTCTTCACCCCCTTCGGCATTGGCACGGCGAAACAAGGTGGTGGGGTCTTTGGAATCAGTTTTTGTGCAAAAATTGACCGATTTTTCGTGTTTTAGAGGGGTAACACCGCTCATTGCCTGCATGAATAGTACTTTATCTTCGTCAATGCCTTGGTGATTAAAGCGTTTGACTTGGCCAGCCACCTCTTTTTTGCCCATCACGGCAGAGCTGGTGGGTTTGCCGTTGTGGTCGGTTTCTGGTTTGGTAGATGACTTTGTGCCAATTTCTTTGAGTTGGTCTTGAAAGTCTTTGGAAAGTAGGTCTTTAAAAGTTGTCATGATGTGCTCAAAAAAATGAAACCATTATAGCAGATTTGTACTTGTGTTTGAATATTTGCCTTATTGCAGATGTGCAGATTTGAATTTGCTAAGATAAAAAATACGAAAAATAGCCAGCGATAGTTTGGTCAGCATTATTTGTTAAGGCTCGTCTCTGTCTTTTTTACCTCTTCCCACTCAAAATTCCGCTGGCTACAATCACACCGATCCCAAGCAAACTTAGCCAGTCGAGTCGCTCGCCAAACAGCCATGCACCAAATAAAATGGCAAAAACTACCGTCATATAGGATAAGGTCGCCACGACAAACTTTTGTCCAACTTGATAAGCATAAGTCATCAAAAGCTGTCCACCCAGTGCCGTTACCCCAGTGCCGACGATGTAAAGTAAGCTTTCTGGATTGATGGGGGTAAAGCCAAAAAATACCGCCAATACGCCTGAGATGATGGTGGACAGTAGCGAAAGATAAAACACAATTCGCCACGCAGGTTCACCAAGTAAGGATAATTCTCGCACTTGTAAATAAGCATAACCGCTAATTGCTCCGCTCACCAATCCTAGTATCATGGCAAAAGTGTCACCCCCTGCGGTCGGTTTTAGCAAGATGATCACGCCAACAAAACCTAAAATCAAAGAAATCCAACTGATTGGTGTGGGTTTTTGTTTTAAAATAATGATGGATAATAAGCCTAAAAAAATGGCAGAAGTGTTTTGTAGCGTGCTGGCGGTGGCAAGGGGCAAATGTAGCACTACATAAAAATTCATGAATAGGGCGACTGAGCCAGCCAAGGATCGCCAAAAATGCTCTTTTGGGTAATGGGTGCGAAAATCTCGTCCTTTAATCCATGATAATCCGCCTAGAATCACAAGGGCGAACAGCACTCGCCAAAAGGTGATTTCATAAGTGTGCATGGCAAACTTTTGCCCAGAGAACTTGACAAAAACCAGCATGAGTGCAAAGCATAGGCAGGCCATGACCATATAAAACGAGCCAAAAAACGAGCCTTGATTGCCATTTGTAAGAGAAGGGTTCGACATGGTAAGAATCATATGATTAAAAAAACCGTTCGCTCCATGTCTGCTCAAAGTGGCCATTTTCTCCACCATGGTTTAACAGGCTTATTACGAACGGCAATGTTTGGTCAGATTACTAACTTTAATCTTTTTAATCTAAAAAATCCGACATTAACGATTGGGTAGGTGTGTCTTGATGTCTTTGGCGAATTGACGCAGGACATCAACAGTAGTGTCCCAATCTAGACAGCCATCTGTTACTGATTTGCCATATTCTAACTGTGATAGGTCGGCAGGGATATTCTGACGACCGCCTTTTAGGTGGCTTTCAATCATCAAGCCCATGATAGACTTATTGCCATTTTGAATTTGGCTGGCGATATTTTGGATCACCATTGGTTGTAGATAAGGGTCTTTGCCTGAATTGGCATGGCTTGCATCTACCATAATTTTACCATTGGTTTTGCCTTTGGCAAGTTCGTTTTCAGCAGCGATGATGGCGGTTTCATCATAATTGGGTTGGTCGTTACCACCACGCAAAACAACATGAGCATATTTATTACCCTTTGATTTGATGATAGAAACTTGACCATCTGACGACAGACCTAAAAAGCTATGCCCTGATTTGACCGCTTGCATGGCATTGACCGCAACTGTCATGGAGCCGTCCGTACCATTTTTAAAGCCAACAGGACAAGATAGACCAGACGACATTTCACGGTGAGTCTGAGATTCAGTAGTTCTTGCACCAATGGCTGACCAGCTGATTAAGTCTTGCATATATTGCGGTGTGTTGGGGTCTAGGGCTTCGGTGGCACATGGCAATCCTTTTTCATTCAGTTCAAGCAGTAGTTTACGAGCCATGCCCAAGCCTTTTTTGATATCAAAGCTGTCATTCATGTCAGGGTCGTTGATCAGTCCTTTCCAGCCTGTTGTGGTGCGTGGCTTTTCAAAATACACACGCATGACGATGAATAATTCATTTTTTAACTCTTCTGCCAAAATTTTTAGTTTATCGGCATATTCGTGGGCAGCGGTGGTGTCATGAATTGAGCAAGGACCAACCACAACCAAAATTCGCTTATCTTCACCATCTAAGATATTTTCAATGGCTTTACGACCTTGTAATACAGTGTTAAAAGCCTGACTGGATAATGGGTAAGTGCGTTTGAGTTCAGCAGGTGTGATGAGCGGAGTGATTTTTTCGATATTGACATCATCGATTTCTGTGTGGTGGGTTAAAAATGACATAAGAGCACCTGATTGAATTGACATAGAAAAATACCAGCCATTATGCACGCAAAGCAACTGTTTGACAAGTATCTAGACGCCAAAAATCATCAAAAGTTAAAGTTTTATTTGTGATATTTAAATAAATGATAACAAATAGTTATTAAAAATAATGAATTCAATAATCACTTACTTATACTTACTCATGCTTAATTAATATGTATTTAAGCTGTATAGTTAATTGGTTAATTAGTAATAATGAACAACCACTGCTAAGACATATTAATAGTTTTACAAAAGAGTTGATGTCAGGTTGTGTTGTCATGAAAATGGCGAATTTGTGGTGATTTTTTTTGAGTAAAAAGTTGCACTGTGATATGATAGGCAGGGTTATTTTTTGGTAAAAGACAGTAAAAATAAAGATAATAAAATGAGATAGATGATATGACCACACCGACTTATACCGACATTTTATCTGTGGTGGCAGACGATTTTGCCATCATGGATAAGCAAGTTTTTGGGTCACTTAATTCAAAAGTACGCCTCGTCATGCAGGTATCAAAACATGTGATTGATGCAGGTGGTAAGCGTATGCGACCACTGATTACGCTATTGACTGCCAGAATGCTTGATGACAAGTATAATCAACAAGCCTTGGAGTTGGGGGCGATTACTGAGATGCTCCACACAGCAACGCTGGTGCATGACGATGTGATAGATGAATCTGGATTAAGACGAGGCAGGCCAACTGCTAACGCCACTTGGAATAACGCTACCGCTGTTTTGGTTGGGGATTATCTGATTGCTCGTTCGTTCAATCTTTTGGTAGGCTTTGATAATATGGCATTGTTAAAAGTGTTTTCGGACGGCACTTGTGATATTGCTGAAGGTGAGGTACTACAATTACAACACCAATATAACATTGAGACCACCGAAGATGACTACTTACAGATCATTGATGGCAAAACTTCTCGCCTATTTATGATGGCAACCAAAGGTGCGGCACTATTGCAAGGCAGAGATGAATTGCTTGAAGATTTGGGTGTGTTTGGCCATCATTTTGGCAATGCTTTTCAGATGATTGATGATGTGTTGGATTTTGTGGGTGATGTTGAATTTATGGGTAAAAACCTAGGCGATGATTTGGCCGAGGGTAAGCCTACTTTGCCAATCATTAAGACCTTAGAGATTTTAAAGAATTCCAGCCCTGCTGATTATGATAAGTTAAGAGTCGCCGTACAAACAGGCAAAACCGACAATGCAGGCGAGCTGATTGATTTGGTCAGGTCGTCAGGTGCGTTGGATTATTGTAAGCAGCGTGCCTTGAATGAAGCAAAAGCTGCTCAGATTGCACTCGCACATTTGCCTGATAATAAATACCGCCATGCACTATACCAACTGACCGAACTGGCAATCAGTCGCTTATTATGATTTCTCTGCCCTTGTTTGATGATGTTGTTTTATTTTAATGTAATAAAATACCATGAATTTTCAAGTCTTATATCAAAAAGCCCCCATAACCTTACTGTTTATTTTGAGTTTTGTTGGGTTTATGCTGTATCAATTAACCCAAGGTGTGAGTCTTGATAATCCAAGTTCAAAAGACTTAATATCTTTTGGGGCGAATTTTTTACCTTTAACATTAATGGGTGAGCCGTGGCGTCTGTTGCAGAGTGTCTTTTTGCACATAGGTCTGATTCATCTTTTGTTCAATGGCTTTGCAATGTATTATTTTGGGCAGGTGGTTGAGCAAATCATTGGAAAATCATCATTTTTATTGGTGTTTTTGCTGTCGGCAGTTGGTGGTAATTTGCTGAATTTATTCATCACTTGGCAGGGTGTATTAAATGGTGGTGTAGTTGGTCTTTCAGCAGGTGCATCAGGAGGCATCATGGGACTTGGGGCATTTTTGTTGATGCTTGCTGGACTAAAAACACCAACTGTGTTTATTTTAAATACCAAGAACTTGGCGATGGTCATGACGCTAAATCTGATCATGGGTTTTGCGATTGCTGGTATTGATAATGCAGCACATATTGGTGGTATGCTTGTGGGCTTATGCCTTGGTTTGGTGATGAGTTTGGTACTAAAAAACAGATTGTCAAAGATGATGTTTTGGGTGGTGTCGACGCTTTTGGTGCTAGGATTTGTGCTGACTTGGTGGCATTTGCATACCCAACTACTGATGTATGTAGGTGGTGTAGGTTTGGTTTGATTTTGTTAACAGTATCATCTTCCTTGCGTCATCAAATATGGTGGATAAATTCATATAAACCAACTTCATTACTACTGTCGCTCATGACCCCAATGACGGCTTGAACTTTGTTGTCGTGATAACGCCAATCTCCCAAAACTAATCGTTTCTTGCCATGAATATGGTGGTGTACAGCAGGGCGATGTGTATGTCCGTGTATGATGACATCGCAATTTTTTAAGGTTTTTTCCGCTACTTTCGTGTTGACATCCATGATATCAATTGGTTTTTGAATTTTGCTTTTTTTGGATTTGTTTTTAATTTTTTGAGCAAGTTGGCGACGACTGGCTAGAGGCTGTTTTAATAACAACCAAGAGACCATAGGATTTCGGATGGCTTTGCGATAATATTGATAGTGTTTGTCATCGGTGCAGAGCCCATCTCCATGTTCCAATCGATAAAGTTTGTGGTTGTTTTGATCGGTTTGACTATTTAGATAGTATGGTTCTTTGATCAGCTGAGCGTCAATTATATGACAAAGCCCTTGACGAATGGTAAAATCACGATTGCCATGCATGATGTGGATTTTTATTTTATTTGATATTTTTTTTAAAGATTGTAAAATGGGCGTTAGCCAGTGCTTGCTCTTTTCATCATCGGATAAGGTTAAATAATCATCATCACCAATCCAAGCATCCAACCAATCACCCAAAATGTATAAGCTTTCTAATTTTGGTAAAATTGATAGCTGTTTGATGAATGCCAAAAACGCTTGATTAATGGCAGGTGTACTGTCTGAAAGGTGTAAATCAGCGATAAAAACCATACGAATGTCTTTGGGGTTTTTAGCCAGAAAATGAATGAAGTTTTGCATGGTAAGGTAAAAAGACCATCTGTGGCGAACTTATTAACCGATTGGAAGTGGCAATTTTTGCTTATTGTGATGATACCATCAGATAAAAATAAAAATGAATATTTTGGTGTATGCCAGATCATTTTTTTTGTAAAAGCGGAGGTAAAAATATTTTACCTCCGCTTTAATATGTCTTGATGGTATCTATCAATTATTTTGAGATGACTTTGGCAGAGTGAATCACAATCGGTGTGGTAGGTACATCGCTGTGATAGCCATGTTGTCCAGTTGGTACGCTTTTGATTTGGTTAACCACATCCATGCCGTCAGTTACTTTACCAAATACAGCATAGCCCCAGCCTTGTGGTGTTGGGCTGGTATGATTTAAAAAGCTGTTATCTTGTACATTAATAAAAAACTGTGCAGTTGCTGAATGTGGGTCGTTAGTACGAGCCATGGCGATGGTACCAACATCATTTGACAGACCGTTGTCCGCTTCGTTCATGATTGGTGTGCCCGTGCGTTTTTCGTTCATGTCCGCATACATACCACCGCCTTGAATCATAAAGCCATCAATCACACGGTGAAAAATCGTGCCGTCATAATGACCACTTTCAACATAGTCAAGAAAGTTTGCAACCGTAATTGGGGCTTTTTCTTGATCTAATTCAATCACAATCGCGCCATGCGTGGTGTCAAATTGTACAATTGGTGTGCTCATAAATATTCCTTATTAGTTGAATAATTGAAGGTTGAAAATAGAACAGTGGCATTATAGCATTATAATGGCATTTATGGCAATTTTTTATCAAAAATCGGTCTGTTATTGGGGGTGAAAAATAAAATATTACGAATAATTAAGCACTTAAAAATATTTGCTCAAACTTTGATTTGAAAAACACACCAATTCATCAATTTATGGCAAAATTATGCTAAAATGAGGTAATATTAATCCCTTGACTTATTAAAATGGAAGATTTATGACTGATTCTACTCCCACTTCTTTTGAAAAAAACGATTTTATCCGTCAGATTATCCGTGATGACTTAGCATTTGGCAAATATGACGGCGTCGTTACACGCTTTCCACCAGAGCCAAATGGATTTTTGCATATCGGTCATGTCAAATCTATTTGCCTAAATTTTGGTGTGGCAAAGGAATTTAATGGTTTGTGTAATTTGCGTTTTGATGACACCAATCCTACCGCTGAAAAGCAAGATTATGTTAATGGTATTAAGGCAGATGTTGAATGGCTCGGCTTTACATGGAATGGCGATGTGCGTTACGCATCACATTATTTTGACCAGCTGTATGAGTGGGCAGTACAGCTCATCAAGCAGGGCGATGCTTATGTGGACTTTCAAACGCCAGAGCAAATTCGTGAGCACCGTGGTGGCTTTGGTAAGCCATCAGTGGAGTCGCCCCAAAGAAATGCTACGATTGAGGAAAATTTGACTCGTTTTGAAGACATGAAAAACGGTAAATATCAAGAAGGCGAGGCGGTTTTGCGTGCCAAAATTGACATGAATCATGCCAATATGAATATGCGAGATCCTGTTATTTATCGTGTGATGCATGCCTATCATCATCAGACGGGCGATAAATGGTGTATTTATCCAATGTATGATTATGCACACCCCTTGTCAGACGCTATTGAGAACATCACACATTCTTTGTGCACGCTAGAATTTGAAGACCATCGCCCTTTTTATGATTGGGTAATTGATAAAATTGGTTTTGAACGTCCACCGCATCAATATGAATTTAGTCGGTTGAATATTGACCATACGCTGACTTCTAAGCGTAAGTTGAAACGCCTTGTAGATATGGGCGTGGTTTCTGGTTGGGACGATCCACGCATGCCAACAGTAGCAGGCATGAGACGCCGTGGCTATCCTGCGGCAGGATTGCGTGATTTTTGTGAACGAGTGGGCATCTCTAAGGCTGATGGTGTGGTGGATTTTCGTCAGTTGGAGTTTAGTGTACGCAATTCTTTGGAAAATACTACTGCTCGAGGCATGGCGGTATTGCGTCCTTTAAAAGTGACTATTGTCAACTTTGATGAGGCAGTGGCGGATTTTGAAACTTTGAAAAAACAAACCGTTAAAGCTCGCCTAAACGATGGCGTACTGTGGCTGACTCAGCCTAAACACCCGACCGTGGATATGGGCGAGCGTGAGATTCCGTTCACTAAAGAAATTTACATTGATAAGACTGACTTTGAAATCAATCCGCCAGCAGGCTACAAGCGTTTATCTCCAGAAAATAAAGAGATTCGCTTGCGTAATAGCTATGTTTTAAAAATTGAAGAATATATTGTTGATGAAAATGGTGAGGTGATTGAGCTGATTGCTACCATCGATCCTAAAACTTTGGGTAACAACCCAGAGGGGCGTAAAGTTAAAGGTGTGATTCATTGGGTATCGGCCAGTCATGGTGTAGATGCGGTGGTGCGTATGTATCAACACCTACTGCTTGAAGATGATGAGATTAATGATGAGGCAACTTTGCACGAAAAAGACATGGTAGATGCTGATACTGATGCTGATACCTTATGGATTAAACAACACATCAACCCAAATTCTCTGACTGTCTATCATGCGGTGGTTGAGCCATCATTGGCCAACGTATCTGCTGGCGATAAATTCCAGTTTGAGCGTGAGAGCTACTTTGTGGCAGACAGCGTAGAATTTACCAAAGATTTACCTGTGTATAATCAAGTCGTTGGCTTAAAAGATGGCTTTTGATTTAAATTGAGTTAAAAAACCGCAAGCAATCAGTTTGCGGTTTTTTAGTTTTTATTCTATTTTAAAAAGCTTAGGATGAACAAATTTAAAAACATAAAAAACAGCGTGTAGCTGATGCGTAAAAGTCGTAAATATGATAAAAATATGATAAAGTAGTCATTTAAAAAAAGCATAAAAGAGATGATTGATGAAAATTTTGTTAGCCAATCCACGGGGTTTTTGTGCTGGTGTGGATAGAGCCATTGCTATTGTGAATGAAGCACTCAACCGATTTGACCCACCGATTTATGTGCGACACGAGGTGGTGCATAATAAATTTGTGGTAGAAGATCTTGCCAGTCGTGGGGCGGTGTTTGTAGAGGAACTTCACGAAGTGCCTGATGGGTCGATTGTGATTTTCTCAGCACATGGCGTATCTAAGGCGGTAGAGAACGAGGCAGCCAGTCGTGATTTGACGGTGTTTGACGCCACTTGTCCACTTGTTACCAAAGTTCATATTGAAGTGGGGAAATTTGCCAAAGAAGGCATGAATGCCATTTTGATTGGGCACGCTGGGCACCCAGAGGTGGAAGGAACGATGGGTCGGTTTGATACAAGTTTGGGTGGTCGTATCCACTTGGTTGAGGATTCGGCTGATGTGGCAAACTTAGAATTTGATGAAGATACACAACTTGCCTTTGTAACTCAAACGACGCTGTCAATTGATGATACGGCCGTAGTGATTGATGCTTTAAAAGATAAATTTCCTAAAATCAACGCTCCGCGTAAAGATGATATTTGTTACGCCACCCAAAATCGCCAAGATGCGGTGAAATCTTTGGCAAAAAATTGTGATGTTGTGTTGGTTGTGGGCAGTCCCAACTCCTCTAATTCCAATCGCTTAAGAGAGCTTGCCCAAAGGCTTGGGGCAAGGGCATATTTGATTGATAATGCCAGCCAAATGGATAAAGCTTGGTTTGATGATGTGCATTGCGTGGGTGTAACCGCAGGTGCGTCTGCACCAGAGATTCTGATACAAGAGGTGCTAGATACTTTGCAAGCATGGGGAGCAGATGAGCCACAAGAAATCAGTGGTATTGAAGAAAATGTTACTTTTAGCCTGCCAAAATCTTTGCGTGTATAAAAACAAGATTTATCAGACATAATGATTGATAAAACCATTTAAAAAAACTTACAACAAACAGAAATAAATTAATATGATGACGAAGCTTAATTTATCGCCACGATTTACAGGCAAGATTGATGAGAGTTTGGTGCAACAATTTGGCTCACACACACTTGCCCGAGTGTTTTTGGCGCGTGGTGTGTGTGATGTCTCTATGTTGGACACTCAGGTGGGCAGTTTGTTGCCAGCGGGGGACTTGGCGGGACTAGAAGAGGCAGCAAGGCTGATTGATGAAGCGATTGATGATAAGCGTATTTTAATTATTGGCGATTTTGACTGCGATGGGGCGACATCAACTGCTTTGATGGTGCGTTGTCTAAAAGAAATGGGTGCTGATGTTAATTTTCTTGTGCCTGACCGTTTTAAGTTTGGCTATGGTCTGACCCCTGAAATTGTTGCTTTTGGTGCAAAAGAATTTAATCCAGAGGTTATTATCACGGTGGATAATGGCATTTCTAGTCATGAAGGCGTGGCGTGTGCTAAGGAGTTGGGCATTGAGGTCATCATTACCGACCACCATTTGACCACAAAACCATCACCTGAAGCGGCGGCGGTTGTCAATCCCAATCAGCAAGGTTGTAATTTTGGCAGTAAGTCCTTAGTTGGTGTGGGGGTGGCTTTTTATGTGATGGGGCGTGTGGCTCGCATTCGTAAACAGGCTGGAAAACTTAGCACAAGTGTTGCCAAATATCTTGATTTAGTTGCACTTGGTACAGTCGCTGATGTGGGTGTGCTTGATCAGAATAATCGTATTTTGGTAACGCATGGGGTTAATGCCATTCGTCATGGACGAGCTTGTCATGGCGTGCTTGCCATCCTTGAACAGTCTGGGCGTGATCATGAGAAAATCAGTAGTAATGATTTAGGATTTGCGATTGCTCCACGCATTAATGCTGCAGGACGCATGGATAATATGCGTACAGGTGTAGAATGCTTGCTTGCAGATGATTGGAGTACGGCACATACGCTTGCTCTTGAACTTAATAAACTCAACCATTCTCGTAGAGCAATTGAGACACAAATGCGAGATGAGGCGAATCAGATCATTCAAGAGCTTCATCTAAATCCCGATAATCAGAGTGGTCTGCCACGCTCAATCATTCTACATCAAGACAATTGGCATCAGGGAGTTATTGGCATCGTAGCAGGGCGTATCAAAGAGCGTCTGTATCGCCCTACCATTGTCTTTGCTCCTGCTGATGGAGATAAAACCGATGACGATGATTTTATTAAAGGTTCGGCTCGCTCTATTTCAGGTGTGCATATCCGTGATGCCATTGAGGCGGTGGCGATTGCTCATCCGCATTTGATTACTCATTTTGGTGGCCATGCGATGGCGGCGGGTTTGACCATTCATAAGCGTCATTTTGATGAGTTTAAAACAGCTTTTTTAAAAGTGATGGAAGATTTTGATGAAATGGTGTTTAATGAAGAGTATTTTACAGACGGTGAATTATCTGCAGAGGATTTTAGCCTAAGCTTTGCTTATGAGCTCAAAAACATCAGCGTCTGGGGTAATGGCTTTGCACCACCGAGCTTTGATGGGGTGTTTGAAGTGTTGAACTTTCGTGTGATGAAAGATAAGCATTTAAAACTGACTTTACGCTCGCCAAAGGTTCAGTATCCGATTGATGCGATTTGGTTTAATTATGATGAGAAAAAGTGGGATTATCGTGCCAGTTGTATACATATTCTGTATGCTTTGGAGATTAACGAGTGGCAGGGTAGTCAAAGTTTGCAACTGGTCATCAAAGATTTGGCAGTTAATCAAGTAGCACCGATGGTTTTACCTATGTAAATCATGTAGATTGATAAAAATAAGTACATCACGGCAGTCATTATCAATGGTTTGTCAATGGTTTTGCTTGATCGTGATATTTGTTCATATGACTGTTCATATGATCTAAAATGTGCTTATAATCTTGATTTTAGATTGGTCTTTTTTGTGGGCTATTGGCTTTCATTTAAGAACAAGTTTGATATTTTTTTAAGCCTAAGCTTAAATTTATTATAAAATAAAAAAAAAGCCCTTTTTTTTAAAAGGGCTTTTTAAAATATGGCTCCCCAACCTGGGCTCGAACCAGGGACACACGGATTAACAGTCCGATGCTCTACCGACTGAGCTATTGGGGAATGGTAATTCTTTAAATTATCGGTTCATTTAAAGAATGGTGGGTCGTGCAGGATTCGAACCTGCGACCAATTGATTAAAAGTCAACTGCTCTACCAACTGAGCTAACGACCCAATTTGTTTGTGTTGCGTATTATACTAGATAATTTCAACTTTGCAAGTATTTTTTAAAAAAATCATACTTTAATTATTAGGATAATTGGTGGGTCGTGCAGGATTCGAACCTGCGACCAATTGATTAAAAGTCAACTGCTCTACCAACTGAGCTAACGACCCTTATCGCTAATGTGGTGCGTATTATACAGGATATTTTTAAGTTTGCAAGCATTTTTTTGATTTTTATGACAAAAAACTTATTGGCTAAAAAAATACAATCTCGTTATTTCTATGGTCGTTGCATTGCATCATTTTATTTAAGATGAGTGGTGGGTTGTTGGTTGATGGTGATGTATTAGTACTGGTCAAGACGCAAAGCTCTGGCATTACACATAGACAAGATAAGTTGTTGTAGCAAATGCCATACATTACTGTCTTTGACGCCTTTAATGCTTTTGTCAATCTCAAATATGGCCATGCTCCACCCTTGGCTGATGATACTTGGGGTGCGGTGAACGGCATTCATGTACAGTGATGTTTTGTTACGCCAAATACCAAGCTCTTGTGGGGTTTTTCCTGCGTGGATCTGTGTAATCAGCCGTGCATCTTTATTTAAAGTCCATAAAATAATACTTGGGGCAGTGTCGGTATTTTTTAAATGAGTTAGAATTTGTAAGGCTTTTTGGGTGTTGCCCATCAAAATGCTGTCAGATAAATCAAATACACTAAATTCTGCACCATCAACCAAACAGGTGAGTAGCTGTTCATCATTGATGGGGGTGTTTGGATAAAGTAGGGATAATCGCCATAGGTTTTGATGTGCGGTCAGTAGGTTGTTTTCGGTGTGGGCAAGGAGTAATTGCCAAGCGTCTGTGCTTAATGTGATTGCTAACTGATTGGCTTGGATTTGCAACAACTCACGACGCATTGATTCGTCATAAATATTGCCATCAATAATGAGTCCGTACTTATCAAAAATACCAATCGCTTTGGTAGAAAGTGATTTTTTATCTTGTTTGGGTAGGCACCACAGTAGGTGATGTGGTGTGTCTTTGCCAATGCGTTCAAGGGCAGAGAGTATGTCGGATTTGCTGGTTTTGTCATTTTTGGGTTTGTGATTGCCAGTTACGATGATGACGCTGCTATCACCAAACAAGCTTAGACTATCAAGTTCAATGATGACCTCTGACCATGAACTGTGGCTGGTCAAATCTATGCGTTTGATGGTTTGTTCATTTGCTGTCCAAATTGGACGACAAGCATCAATCAGCCATTGTGCAATCAGTGGCTCATCAGAATGCACCAACCAAAACCCTGTGATTGGTGGCCCATTTTGTGTGTTAAGTAGCTGATTGAACAATGGCAAAAAGCGTTGTTGCATGATGTGATTTAACCCTTGGTTTGAGTTTTATGTCTTGGCCTTAGCATGGTATTGCTCAGCGATGCGTTGGGCAAGATGGTCGTATAGCCAAGTTTTAATTTTTTCACCTTGTTGATCAAGTGTTATGATGCTTGCCTCATTGTATTGGTAGCTTTGTTCAACTTGCACAGGCATATGAAAAGTCTGCCTGCCCAGTGTATGACTGACATCTGCCGATAAGACAACGCGTACTTCGGTCAGTGTGCCGACCAATTTATAACGACGAAATTGCAGATTGTCAATCTTAATACTGTTGTCGGCATTTGCTTGATGAGTGATATGCAAAGATTGCAAATGCTTGATTAATGGTTGTTTTAAGGCAAGATAATTCTGATGGTCTTGTAGAACTATTGTTGTGGTGGTATAGGCAGGGTTTGGCTGGGTTGTGGCTGTGTTACGCAGGGTAAAGCCACAACCGCCAAGGTTTGTCATTGTTACCATGATGACTGCCAGTGTTAGTGCTTTTTTCATCAAAGCATTCCTAAGATTAAGCTGTAACAACGAAATTGACCAGCTTATTTGGCACGACGATGGCTTTTTTAATCTCACCAGTTAGGAATTTGTCCACACCGTCAGCCTGTTTGGCAAGAGTAATTAAGCCATCGTTATCTAGGCCTGTTGCCACTTCCATCTGTCCACGCACCTTACCGTTTACTTGCACAACCATGATGACGGTGTCGTTGGTTAATGCTTCTTGATCAAGACTTGGGAAAATGATATTGCGGCTGTCCATACCAAGTTGTTCAAGTAAATATTCACCTGCGTGCGGTGCGTATAGGGCAAACATACAAAGTAGGGCTTTGATGGCCTCGTGTTTTACCGCCAAATCCTGAGCGTCTTTTACTTCAAAGCTGGCAATTTCATTGGTCAATTCCATCAGCGATGACACTGGCGTGTTTAGTGCCAAATGCTCCCCTAGGCTAACATCAATCTTGGCAATCGTCTCGTGTGTCTTGCGGCGTAAGTCTTTGCTGGTTTTATTAAGCTTATCTTGATTGATGGCAAGGCTTTTGGTATCCACGCCTTGAATGGCAATGAGGTGCTCGCCAACGATACGCCATACTTTTTTGACAAAATTGTGTGGGCCTTTTAGGGCAGAGTCTGACCACTCAAGTGTCTGATCGGCAGGTGCGGTGAACAGTGTGTAAAGACGCACGGTATCTGCCCCATACTCATTAATGATGGTTTGAGGGTCAACGCCATTGTTTTTGGATTTACTCATCTTCTCAATTTTACCAATCACGACAGGCTTGCCATCTGCAATTAAAGTTGCTGTGCTATTTTCTACGCTGACTTCGTGTGGGAAATAGTAGGTTTTTGAGCCGTCATTATTGGCACGGTAGAATGTGCCAGCCAAGACCATGCCCTGAGCCAACAAATTGGTGAATGGCTCATTGCCACCAACCAAGCCTTCATCACGCATGACTTTATGAAAAAATCGAGCATACAATAAGTGTAGTACGGCGTGTTCAACACCGCCAACATACTGATCAACTGCCAGCCATTTATTTGCACCAGCACGGCCGACCATTTGCGTGTCATCGTGTGGTGTGGTAAAACGCTGTGCATACCAGCTAGATTCAACAAAGGTATCAAAAGTATCGGTTTCTCGTTCGGCAGGCTGGCCACATTTTGGACAGGTGCAGTTTAGAAACTCTGGCATATTTTTTAGTGGGTTGCCACGACCATCAGGCACAACATCGGTTGGTAATACCACAGGCAAATCTGCTTCATCAACAGGCACATTGCCACAATAAGAGCAATTAACCATCGGAATTGGACAGCCCCAATAACGCTGACGGCTGACACCCCAATCACGCAAGCGATATTGGGTGGTGATTTTGCCATTATCGCCCAACAGCTCAGCAATTTTAGCTGTGGCATCAGCCTTGTTTAGACCGTCAAGTTCGCCAGAATTGATACATACACCATTTTCTTTGTCAGCATACCACTCTTGCCATACTTTGTCATCGTAGGTTTGATTTTGTATATGAATGACTGGGCGGATTGGTAGGTTGTATTTATTGGCAAATTCAAAATCACGCTCATCATGTGCAGGCACTGCCATTACAGCACCAGAGCCATAGCTCATCAGTACATAGTTGGCCACCCATACAGGCACGCTTTGTCCTGTGATTGGGTGAATGGCACTAATGCCTGTGTCCATGCCAGTTTTTTCAGCTTTGGCAAGGTCAGCTTCAGCAACCGAGCCTTGTTTGCATTCGGTGCAAAATTGGGCAATGGAGGGGTTGTTGCGTGCGGCATATTGAGCTAATGGGTGTTCGGCGGCAATCGCCAAATAAGTTACCCCCATCAAGGTATCAGGGCGGGTGGTAAAAACGGTCAGTTTGTCCGCTTTTCCATCAATTTCATAAGCAAAATCAAGCTCCATGCCATGACTTTTACCAATCCAGTTGTGTTGCATGGATAAAACCTGCTTTGGCCATTTGCCTTCTAAGGTTTTTAAATCTTCAAGCAGTTCATCTGCATAGTCTGTAATTTTAAAGTAGTACATGGGAATGTCTCGTTTTTCAACGACCGCCCCAGAACGCCAACCACGACCATCTACGACTTGTTCATTAGCCAATACGGTATTATCCACAGGGTCCCAATTCACGGTTGCAAGCTTTTTGTAAACCAGACCTTTTTTGTACAGTTGCAAAAATAGCCATTGTTCCCATTTGTAGTATTCTGGCGTGCAAGTAGCAAACTCACGAGACCAATCAATTGATAAGCCCAGCGATTTTAATTGCTCTCGCATGTTATCAATATTGGCAAGAGTCCATTGAGCAGGGGCGACATTGTTGGCGATGGCGGCATTTTCGGCAGGCAAACCAAAAGCGTCCCAACCCATAGGTTGCATGACATCATAGCCTTTTTGTCGATAATAACGGCTTAGTACATCAGTGATGGCATAGTTACGCACATGACCCATATGGAGCTTACCACTTGGATAAGGAAACATTGACAGCATATAGCGAGTGGGTTTGCCATTATCGTTATTGTCGGTATGGTAGCGTTTGTCAGCTTCCCATTTGGCTTGTTGGGCTTGTTCGATGGCACTAAAATTATAATCTTGCAACATGGTAATCTCAAAATCTAAAATAAAAATAGGAAAATTTAACAGGTTATTATAGCTGATTTTTGCTATAATTTGCCAATATTTTTAAAATCAGTTTTAAGAATTTGGAGAAATTTTATGTTAATGATTTATGGCATCAAAAACTGCAACACCATGAAAAAAGCTTTTGATTTTTTGAATGATAAAGGCGTGGCGTTTGAATTTTTTGATTACAAAAAGGCGGTATTAGACCAAGCTGATTTTGTAAAATTTATGGCAACTTTTGGTGAAAAAGTAATCAATCGTCAAGGCATGACTTATCGTAAATTGGACGATGAATCAAAGATGGTGTTAAACGGTGGTGATGTTTGTGCGATGTATGAGGTCATCAAAGATGCTCAAAGTGTGTTAAAACGCCCAATTGTTATGGGTGAGAATGTGGCACTGATCGGGTTTGATGAATGTGAGTGGGCAAAGCAATTAGGGCTTAATTTAGGGCTAAATTAAGCCCAACAGAGCTAATTTCTTTTTTTAGGTTAACTGGCTTATTATTAGCTTAGGTGAATCCGTCATTTAAAGCAAAGCAAGGTGTAGGGTATGCCCAGCACCGTACTTTGCTTTGAAAGGTGATCAGATTGTCAGCTTTGTCTTAAAATCTGCGTACCCACCCCTTCATCGGTAAAAATTTCTAGTAAGCACGCGTGTGGCACTCGACCGTCTACAATGGTGGCACTTCTAAGCCCTGCTTTGACCGCATCTAATGCCCCTGCGATTTTTGGTATCATGCCACCACTAATTGTACCATCACTGATGAGGTTATCTACATCAATAGGTGATAGGGTGGTTAGGACATTGCCTTGCTTGTCCAACACGCCTTTGATGTTGGTCAGTAGCAACAAACGCTCAGCATTCAAAAATTCTGCCACACGACTGGCCACCAAATCAGCATTGATATTATAAGTTTCGCCTGCTTTGTCCACGCCTAAAGGAGCGATCACAGGAATAAAATCGCTGTGAATGAGCATATTGATAACATCGGTATTGATGTTTGCCACCTCACCCACAAAACCCAAATCAATAGGGTTGCCATTTTTATCATTCATAACAAGCTTGGCAGCGGTGATGAGATTGGCATCTTTACCTGTCAGGCCGATTGCTTTACCGCCATGCTTATTGATGAGATTAACAATCGATTTATTCACACTACCACCAAGCACCATTTCCACCACTTCCATTGTGGCCTTGTCGGTTACTCGCATGCCATCTATGCGGTCGGATTCTTGATTGAGCTTGCCAAGTAGGTCATCTACCTGCGGACCACCACCATGCACCACCACAGGGTGAATGCCAACTGTTTTGAGTAGGACGATATCACGAGCAAATGAACTTTCAAGCACAGGGTCGGTCATGGCGTTACCACCATACTTAACAACAATGAGTTTATCTTTGTATTTTTGAATGTAGGGCAGGGCGGTTGTGATGACCTCTGAGATATGCTTGGCTTCATCTAATGTTAAAGATTTATTTTGCATGATTATTCCTTTAAATTTGAACTATTTTTTTTGTATCATTTTTTTTAAAAAATGATTTGCCCTATTATTTTACCCCAGAGCTACCAAATCCACCTGCTCCACGCTCGCTTTTGTCGCTAAATTCTGCGACGATGTCAAAGTCAGGACGCATCACGGGCACGACCACATATTGAGCCATGCGTTCAGCAGGGTTTAAAGTAAAATCAGTCTTACTGCGATTCCACACCGACACCATCAGTTCGCCTTGATAGTCTGCATCAATCAAGCCAACCAGATTGCCCAATACAATGCCATGCTTATGCCCAAGTCCAGAACGGGGTAAAACCAGCCCTGCAAAATTAGGATTGGCGATGTAGATGGCAATCCCTGTACCAATAAGCTGGGTTTCACCAGCTTTGATGGTGATTGGTTTATCTATACACGCTCTAAGATCTATGCCTGCCGAGCCGTCTGTGGCTCGTGTGGGTAGAGGAAAATTTGGGTCTGTACCAATTTTTGGATTAAGAATTTTGATTTGTACGCTGTTCATAGACTCGCCTTTTACAAATGATAGGTTTGATAAAATGTATCTTTGTGATGGATTATAACCGATTTTTATGAGTTAAAAAAAGACAAATTCTGTATTTTGATATTTTGCTGGTCATATTTTCTTGTGGTTTTTATAACTTCTAACAAAAGGTAAAAAGTTTAATAAAGTTGTTCGTGATCACAAGCATTTTGTTTGGTAAAATCCTGTCTTTGCGTTACAATAAATGCCTAAATTAATTTGATTTTTATTGCTGGGATTATTTTCATGTTATTAAGGGCGATATTGGTGGTATTTGCTTGCTTATTTTTGGGGCAGGTAATTATTATGGTGTTAGATTTGCCTTTGCCAGCAAGTGTGATTGGGCTGTTGATTTTATTTTTATCATTGCAATTTGGCATTGTTAAATTGCAAACGATGGAAAAACTTGCCAAAATTCTGCTTGACCATCTGGTGCTGTTGGTCATTCCTGCGTGTATTTCTATCATGCAATATCTTGATGTGATTGCTGGTGATTTGTGGGTATTGATTTTATCAACGGTAATGAGTACATTTTTGGTTTTGGTTGTTACTGCCAAAAGCCATGAGTGGTTTAGAAAACTACAAAAGTTACAATCATCAGCAAGCACAAAAGGCGAATAATATGAGCGATTTGTCGATACCAATGCAATTGGCTGAGATTAAAAGCAGTCCGTTTTTGCTATTATTTGTCATGATTGGCGCATTTGAATTGACAGTTTGGTTGCGTCAAAAATTAAAACAACCACTCATCAACCCTACACTTTTTACAACAGTGCTGGTGATTGGTTTTTTGAGTGTTTTTGACATTGCTTGGGGGGATTTTGAGAAAGCCAGTGCTTATTTAAGTTTTTGGTTGCAACCTGTGGTGGTGTGTATGGCGATTCCGCTATATGTACAGTGGCAAAAAATCCGTGTGCAATGGTTGCCTATTGTTGCATCACAAATCATCGGCTCTGTAGTTGGCGTGGTTTCTGGTGTGTGGCTGGTGCAGGCCATGGGCGGTAGCATGGAGGCAACAATAGCGATTGCTGCTAAGTCTGTTACCATGCCGATAGCAATCGAGGTTACAGATGTGCTAGGTGGCGTGATTGGTATTAGTGCAGCGACGGTACTGATGGCAGGCGTGGCAGGGCAAATCATGGGAGTGTATGTCATGCATAAAGCACGCATTCGTCGCGAGATTTCACAAGGGCTATCGCTGGGTACAGCATCGCACGCACTAGGTACAGCCAGAGCCATGCAAATGGGAACTCGTCATGTGGCATATGCAACAGTGGGTTTGATTTTAAATGGTATTTTGACAGCATTTTTAGCCCCGATCATTGTTCCACTGCTGCTTTAAGGCTGTTTTTTTATTTTAAGCTGTTTTTAGTCAAATTGCCATAAAATTTTAAACCTGCTTTAAAGTCTGTCTTTGAAAGACTAAAAAGCTCAAAGGTTGATTGTGGGTTAGGGTGAGGGTAAAAAAAGAGTAGTTAAACTAAGCACTACTATTACTGGCATTAAGTTACTGGATTAAGTGTTCAACGCTTACCATCAATGAGATGATGAATGCATGACAGACATTTGTACCTTGTATTTTTAGCAGAAAATTGCTACAATAACGACAATCTTATCCATATCCGTCTTGCCAAATGGTTGTTTGGCAGGATTTTTTGTACTTGTTTGTACTTATGTTATTTGATGTAACATAGGGCTTTGGATTGGAATAAAAGTTAATTTTTGAACTGTAAAAATTGTCAATAAAAAAGGAATACTTATGCAACGCTATCCGATGACACCAGAAGGTCATGCCGCTTTAGAAGCAGAGCTAAAACAGCTCAAAACCATTGATCGCCCACGCATCACCAACGCCATCGCCGAAGCACGCGAGCATGGTGATTTAAAAGAAAACGCTGAATATCATGCCGCTCGTGAACAGCAGGGGCTGTGTGAAGCACGCATTCGTGATATTGAAGCCAAATTAGCTGGTGCACAGGTCATTGATCCTGCCAAGCTAAACCAAGACGGTCGTGTGGTGTTTGGTGTTACCGCTGTACTTGAGAATATAGATGATGGTAAGCAATGTCGTTACAAGATTGTTGGTGATGATGAAGCCGACTTTAAAACAGGTAAAATTTCGGTCAATTCACCGATTGCTCGTGGCTTGATTGGTAAATCTGAGGGTGATGAAGCCAAAATTCAAACACCCAGCGGTCTTGTTGAGTTTGAAATTTTAGAAGTGCTTTATACTTAATACTTTAAAAGACTTAAAGCAAGCTCAAAATATAAAAAAGAGTTAAAAATGAAACATTTACATTTGCTGATGGCGTTTTTTACGCTGTTAATATTTGCTTATCAGGCGGTGTTTGTTGTCAGTGGCAAGCAGTTAATCTTATCTCGTACTTTTAAAGGCATTAATCATTTGGTTTATCTGTTACTTGTGAGCAGTGGCTTGATGTTATTTTGGCAGCTTACCCAAGTGGCAGGCCTACAGCATTGGGCAATTGCTAAATTAGTGCTGCTGATTGTTGCGATATCTGCCAATGTCAAAGCATTGCGTCCAGCCAGCACAATTGGTCAATCTAAGGCGGGTATGCTTATTGCAGCAATCGCTTATGTGGGTGTGATTATATTGGCATTGACCAAACCAGTGCTTGGATAAAGAAATCTAGATCTTAACAAAGTAGATGATGGTATTTAATTAAACGTTGATTTAAAAGTTATTATTATCAATGATCATCGATTGTTTTGGTTCATCTTTTTTGTGGTTGCGGTGCATCATGGTACAATGATCCAATCTGTTTTTGGCAATTGTTATATTGCTAGATTAATATTGTTAAAAAAGAAAAAGAGAATAGAGTATGTTGATGGATGTTTTGTTCAAGCCTAAAAATGTATTGCAAGTGATGACGGTTGGAGTGTTTGGCATGGCAGTATTGGCAGGCTGTGCCAGCAAGCCCACCTATCAACAAAATAAAAAAAGCACAACGCTTAATGTTGCAAATATTTCAACCGATCCAAAGATTGTGATGGACTCTCGAGGTGTGCCCAGTCATCATCTGGTCAGACAGGGTGATACGGTAAGTAAGATTGCTGAGCGTTATGGGCTTGATTGGCGTACTATTGGACGCATCAATAACTTAAATGCTCAATATACCATTTATACAGGGCAATGGTTGGTGCTATGGCAGGGCAATGAAAGTGTGTCAATCAAGACTTCCATTACGCCAGTACAACAAACTGTTGCACCACCTAATCAAACCTTGACCACCACAAAAACTGTACTGACAAAGCCAGCTGATACGCCACAAGTTGTTGCCAACAAACCGCTGTCTGTAGGTAGTGTGGGGCTGATGCAATTTCGCTACCCTGTGAGTAACAGCAATCCTGTAGTGCGTCGTTTTGGCACGACTAACATCAACGGTAAAGCTGTTACCAGTCAGGGTATGTGGTTCTCTGGTCGTGCTGGTGATGCTGTATTGGCCAGTCGTACAGGTACTGTTCTGCATGCTGATGGTAATATTGATGGAGCGATGATAGCGATTGCGCATACCGATGGTTTTGTGAGTAATTATTTTCATATATACAATGCCCAAGTCAAATCAGGTCAAACCGTACAAGCAGGGCAACAAATCGCCACCATGCGTCCGCAGGCAGATGGCATGGCATTGCTAGAGTTTCGTATCTCTCGCAATTCTAGTTATATTGATCCGTTATCGGTTTTAAAATAATTCAAATTTTTGGATATTCTGGCTAACCCATCGCTTGTAGCACGCCGATTGATATAGATGTATTTTACGATTAATCACAACTTTTCTTAACCCCTGCCTTGGCAGGGTTTTTTATTACCCAAAGGAAAATATTATGGCATTGGCAATTAACATCGTACTTGGTGCCAATACGGTTAATTTTAGCCGTAATATTCAAAACAAGAAATAAGCCATGATATTGCCACCGCTTTTGATATGGACTTAAAAGATGCGGCCAAAGATAAATATCGATCGGGGGAAAAATGCTGACCAGAGCCATTATATCAAAAATAACTTTGCAAAAGCTGGCTTTGACGCACGGCATTGGTGGTGCGTCATCACTCGTTTATACCGTCTGCTGCCACGCCTTAACAGCTTGCATGATGATGGCAGAGCGTGAAAGTCCTGTTTTTTCGGACAATATGGCAAGTTCATCAATGAACTCTACGGGAAATTTATAGCTTGCCACCTTTGACTTAGGTTGGTGGCGGTAACCTATCAAGACTTGGTGTTACAGCGCCTTGTCTTGATAAAACATTTTATAGTAAATACTATATTAAAAGTCAAGATTTATCTTGACTTTTTTTTATTATCCAAAATAAAAGATTTTCTAACCGCTTGTGATACCGTAAGCGGTTTTTTTATTAGAGTATATCCATGAAAACATTGAACTACACGGCATTTTAGCCAAAAAATTCGGCAGATTTTTTAAATTAGATGTTAAATCCGCCAAAGAAGCTGCCCACGCCCTAGCCTGTCAAATCCCTGCCTGTAAAGCCAAAAGTCAAGCCACCCCTGCTGTAGCGGTCATGTTTAATTTTGTATTTGGTTATTATATGGTTACTTTTTATTTTGTGAAATTTTTGATGAAAAAAATCAAGGGCTTGCAAATCACAAACCCTTGATTTCATTGACTTAAATTTGGTGGGCCCACACAGACTCGAACTGTGGACCAAAGGATTATGAGTCCTCTGCTCTAACCGACTGAGCTATAGGCCCTTAAGAAAAATTACAATAAAATCAATGATTTATATAATCATAAATAATTTACAATATTTTTAAATATTAAATAAAAATGCTATGTAAATCTATCTTATTGCAACAAGACGTCATTATACATCATTGCAAACAAAAATTAAAGTGTTTAAACATAAAATTTTATTAGCTTATATTGGTTAAATTGTCATTGTGTTTGCATTTGTCTTTGGGCGGGCTGTATGCGGTTTGCAATCACCTGTGTACCATCTATTTGTATCGTAAGTTTGAAAGGATAAACAAAGTATTTTTTGTTCATTATTCTAAAAATTCATGTAAGAACTTATGATGGATTGTGGTGATTTGATTAAAATGGCAAAAATTTTGCTATTGTTAGGCGAAATCGCTTATAATGATTGCCTTTTTTGTTGAGCCTTTGCCTTGATAAAAATCATTTAAATACAATGAAATAAAAGATGATAAAGATATGAGTCAGCTAAATCCCCGCCAACAAGAAGCTCTAACCCATGTATCAGGACCACTGCTCGTTTTGGCAGGGGCAGGCTCAGGCAAGACTTCAGTCATTACCCAAAAAATTTCTCATCTGATTACAAAGTGCAACATTCCAGCCGAGCGAATCACAGCAATGACTTTTACCAATAAGGCGGCTCGTGAAATGAAGGCGCGTGTATCAAAGCTTTTGCCGAGTGAAAAAACCCGAGGTCTGACGGTATCAACTTTCCATCAGTTCGGCTTGCAGTTTTTGCGTTATGAATTATCGCACACTCCTTTGAAGGCGAATTTTAGTATCATGGATTCAGATGATTCTAAACGCCTTTTAATGGAATTGATGGTGCGTGATAACATGAGTGGGGCAGAAAGTCGTGAATTGGTGGGCAAGGCGATTAAATTCATCTCTGATTGGAAAAACAATCTGGTTGCCCCAGAAGATGCCTTGGCGACTTTATCTGAGCCAGAAGATGCGATGTTTGCCCATCTGTATGGTTTGTATGAACGCAATTTGCGTGCTTATAACGCTGTGGATTTTGATGATTTGATTGTTTTGCCTGCACGGATTTTAAAAGAAAATGACATGGTGCGAGATAAATGGCAGCGTCGCATTCGCTATTTGCTTGTGGACGAGTATCAAGACACCAATACCGTTCAATATGAACTGGTTAAGCTGTTGGTAGGTGCTTCTGCTCGCTTTACGGTGGTGGGTGATGATGATCAGTCAATTTATACTTGGCGTGGGGCCAAACCTGAAAATATGGCTTTATTAAAGCAGGATTTTCCAAGTCTTCATGTGGTAAAGCTTGAACAAAATTATCGTTCAACCAACCGTATTTTGAGTGCGGCAAATACAGTCATCGCCAACAATGAACATGTCTTTGATAAGGCATTGTGGTCGGATAAGGGTGAGGGAGCGCAGATTCGTGTGATTACCTGCCCGTCTGATTTTGATGAGGCCGAACGAGTGGCCAAAGAGATTGTCGCACATCGCCTACGACATGGCAACTTGTGGGAGCAGTATGCTGTGCTGTATCGTTCTAATTTTCAAGCCAGAGTGCTAGAAACCGAACTTCGCCAGTTAAATGTGCCTTACAAACTTTCTGGCGGCACTTCATTTTTTGCTCGTACTGAGATTAAAGATGTGATGAGCTATCTTAGAATCATTCTTAATCCTGATGATGATGCAGCCTTTTTACGCATTATTAACACGCCCAAGCGTGGTATGGGGTCAGCAACCCTAGAAAAGCTGGGTTTGTTTGCCCAAGAGTATGGCATATCTTTATTGTCTGCCTGCTCACATACAGGCTTAAAATCAGCGATAGGGTCAAAGGCAAGTAGTACGCTATATGCTTTTGCTGACTTTATTGAACATTATACCAAGCAGCTGTATGATAATGCCAATCCTATGCCATTGGTTCGTCAGATGATTGTTGAAACAGGTTATATTGACTATATTAAAGAAGATAGCAAGACCCCGCAACAAGAAAAAAATCGTCTGGATAATATTGAATCGTTATATCAAAGCATCGCCACTTTGATTGATCGTGCTGAGGAAGATGACGATAAGACCATTGAGGCGGTCATTCGTAAAATGATGTTGCTTGATATGCTAGAACAACAGCAAGAAGAAGAAAATACCAATAAAGTGAATTTGATGACCCTGCACGCTGCTAAGGGTTTGGAATTTGATTATGTTTATATCATTGGTATGGAAGAGGAGATTTTGCCACATCGCAATTCTTTGCTGGAAGATAATATTGAAGAAGAGCGACGGCTGATGTATGTGGGCATTACCCGTGCAAGATTGGAACTGACCTTAACACTTGCACAAAAACGCCGAGCAGGTGGGGATTTTAGACAAACTTCACCATCTCGTTTTTTAGACGAACTGCCAGCCGACCATATTGACTATCCTGCCAAAAAAGTTGCCAATAAAGACCCAAAGCAAGTAGCACAGGATTATTTGTCTAACATTCAAGCCATGCTTGCTGCTAAGCGTAGCTCTTGATGGTACCAATATGGTAATGATTAAATCAATGCCTAGTTAGGCCTAAATATTGGGAGAGAATTGTTGTACGACTCCACACACACCAATCTTGAAGAAATTTTACAACGCATTTTGGCATTAAAAGATGCGCCAGATTTGCAAGCATTAAAACAGCTTGTTGATGAGCTTAGGGTGGCCGAGGGCGATGAAGATGCTGCCAACCATAAGATGGATGAATTGATAAAACTGATTGAGGTTAATCCTGAATACGGCTCTGGGCTTGCTGCATTTATTTTACGGCTAACCAATCAGTATAACCAAGTAACGCTTTATACTGACACAGGCATCGCTTCTGACCAAAGTTTTTTTTATAGCATGAATCGTCTTATTGGGCATCGGCTCTTACCATTATTGCCTGAAGAGGATTCGGTGGTTGAGCTTGCCAGTTTTTTGTTTAATGAACGCAGTGATTTACGCTGGGTACGCTCTATTGATGCGGGCAAATGGGATAAACTCATCGAGATGATTTGTGTTGATGAGGAGGATTTGGCGTTGGTGGCAACTGCCAAAAACAGCATTCTAAACGCCATTGTCATCTTGTCATATCGCATCAGTGGTATGGGACTGCATCTTGACTTAATGGCAGCTTACCCACAGATGTTAAACCATTCTGCTGCTTTTGTTGCTCAAAATCAAGAGGCTGTTTTGTTTGTTAATCAGTATCGTAAAGTGCATGAGCTTGATTTGATGACTGATGTTACGCCTGATGAGGATATCAGCCCTGCACCACTATTGGTGATGTTAGAGCAATGCGAAGACATTGTTACCAATGTACGAAAACGCATCTATAAAACAGGCATCTCAATCCGTCTGACCAATATGCTAGTGCGATTAGAGCAAAGCCTGCACCGAATGCAGGTGTTGATTGAGCTGGTGGCAGATAATAAAAAAAAGCGTGATGAGGCAATTGTTGAGCTGACTGCCCAAATTGTGCGTACGGCAAAGACAAGATATAGTTTTGGGTATTTGATTGAAAGCAATACCAAATTATTGTCGCGTAAGGTTACCGAAAATGCCAGCCGTGTTGGGGAGCATTACATCAGTACCGATCGTACAGGCTATCGCAAAATGTATAAAAAAGCAGCGATTGGCGGGTTTTTTATTGCTTTTATGGCAACGATTAAGATTTTATCTTATGCCTTAGTGTTAGCACCGATTGGTAGGGCGTTTGTAAATAGTATGATTTATGGTTTGGGTTTTGTGGGTATCCATATTGTGGGTGGTACGGTTGCTACCAAGCAACCAGCCATGACCGCCGCTGCTATTGCATCAACCATCTCAGAGGGTTCGGGCAATAAAAAAGCCAAACAAATGACAAAGTTGTCTGAGTTGATTGTTGATATCATGCGGACGCAGTTTGTTGCAATTTTGGGAAATATTTCTATCGCCATACCAACTGCACTTGCCATAGCCTATGCTTGGTCGTATTTTATGGGTACGCCAATGATTGATGGCTCAAAAGCGGCACACCTGCTGCATGAGCTTGATCCAATCCGCTCTTTGTCATTGCCTCATGCAGCAATTGCAGGTGTTTTTTTATTCTTATCAGGGTTGATTGCTGGTTATTATGACAATCTTTCTGCTTATAATAAAATTGGTGAACGCATCAGACGACATCATTTGCTGTCCCGTGTGTTGCCATGCTCTTGGCAAGAAAAATTAGGTGGTTTTATTGAGGCAAATCTTGGTGCGATTATGGGCAACTTTATCTTTGGTTGCTTTTTGGGCAGTACGGCAACGATTGGTTATATGCTAGGATTGCCACTTGATATTCGCCACATTGCCTTTGCATCTGCTAATTTGGTGCATGGGCTGTTTTATCTGTCTCCGCAGGATTTGACTTGGGGTCTGATGATTTGGTCTTTTATTGGGGTGCTACTCATCGGTGCGGTGAACTTATTGGTCAGCTTTTCACTGGCACTGCTTGTGGCGTTGCGTTCAAAAGAGGTGGAATTTACCGAGTGGAAAGGTTTGGGAAGTCTGGTTTGGCGGCATTTTTTAGTCAATCCATGGGACTTCTTTTTTCCAAGAAGTGAATCGGTTAAATATGCACAAATTGACAGCGAAGGGCGTGTGATTTATGAGGATTGGACTGATGAAAAAGAGTCAAATGCTCGTGTGCTACCAGATAACTATGTGGTGCGTAGACTGGGAAGTAAACCAAAAGATAGGGCAGATGCAAATAATAAAGACATTCGTGAGGCCATTGCTGAGCATCATAATGATGGCGAAATCGTACAGGAACTGGTGGTCGAGGAGGGTCATAATACCACACCATTACCAAAACCTGACAAACCACCAAAACTACCAAAGTGATTGGTGATATGTGGTGCCATGTGTGAGCTGGTATTTATTTGGTGAGTGAGTGTAGTAAAAACCTAAAATAAAATACTTGCAAAATCTGAAAATTTTAGTAGAATATGTTGTCTATTCGGGGTGTAGCGCAGCTTGGTAGCGCACTTGCATGGGGTGCAAGGGGTCGCGAGTTCGAATCCCGCCACTCCGACCATTCAATAATCTAGGGCTGTCCACAATCGTGCGACAGCCCTTGATTTTTCTAGGTTTTGAACTTTCAAAACGAGCTACCGACCATAACGAACAAGCATTCATCAGCTTTTTAAAGGCCATCAATTACAAAGACCATGAGATTATAGACGAGCTGGCGGTTCACAAAGTGGAAATGATGGAGTTGATGCAATGAGTGTTCTTTTAAAATATCAGATGCTTTAAAAAAATTGATGAAATTTTAAAAGAGCATTCATTATCTCTTTTTGTTTTGGTTGTTAGGTAGAGTCTAAAATAAAGCAAAAATTTGACTATTTAGATGTATCAATTGATCTGTATTTGGGTTAATACCTGCAATCACAGTAGATTTTTCAAGAACAAAATTGTATTCATGACCAATTAATAAAATAAGGCTATTCACCTTGCGTGATAGCCTTATTTTATTGTCCTTAAAATGAGTTTATTGCATGAAGAATGAATATTATCATATTGGTGCTGGATAATTTTTCATTTGTCATATAGCTGTCATTTTTGCTTGTTAAAATGCCTGCCAAGTAAGTTAGTGGTAACTCCCCGTCAATTTTTAACTCTCAAAAGGAGCAAGCAATGAAAAAAAATACATTACTAACTATGGTGTCAATCTTTTTAGCACTTGGCCTGACTGCTTGTCAGGATAAGTCTCAAAAACTGGGCGAGCAAGCTCAATCGCCACAAACTGCCGTTCAAGCCAATGGTAACGATAAAGTCATAATGACCGTAACAGGGGCAGGAGCATCATTTCCTCAGCCTGTATATGTACAGTGGGCGAATGGATTTTTGCAAAATACTGGTGGTCAGGTGAATTATCAGTCCATCGGCTCATCAGGTGGCATCAAGCAAATCATCGCCAAAACGGTAGACTTTGGGGCGACAGACTCTCCAATGAGTAGCGAAGAGCTGGAAAAAGAAGGATTGATTCAGTTTCCAACCGTCATTGGTGGTGTTGTACCCATTGTGAACATCGATGGTGTGGCAGCAGGACAGCTTAAACTAACAGGTAGGGTGCTGGCTGACATCTATTTGGGGAGAATTACCAAATGGAGCGACCCTGCTATCGCCACCCTAAATCCTGACATTACCCTGCCTGATGAAAATATTGTTACTGTATTTCGTTCAGATGGCTCTGGTACGACTTTTATTTTTACTAATTATCTTGCTCAAGTGTCTGATGATTGGAAAAATACGGTTGGTGTCGAAAAGACCGTTAAATGGCCAACCGCCCAAACGGGTACGGCAGGTAAAGGTAATGAAGGCGTGGCAACCTATGTGGGGCGTGTTAAAAACTCTATTGGCTATGTGGAATACGCCTATGCTAAACAAAATAAAATGAGCTACACTCAACTTCAAAACAGTGCGGGTAGTTTTGTGCAACCTGACCAAGAAACCTTTAAGGCAGCGGCTGATATCGACTGGACGGCAAATAAGGGCTTTAATGTGGTTTTGACCAACCAGTCCGCTCAAAATGCATGGCCATTGGCAGCAGCAACTTTTATCCTAATGCATAAAAATCCAACCAGTGATGATAATGCGAAGTCAGCTCTGGCATTTTTTGATTGGTCATTTAGTCATGGTGATGAAATGGCAAAAAACCTAGACTATGTACCATTGCCTGATGCTACCAAATCTTTAATCCGCAAAGAGTGGGCAAAAGTTGTTGGGCAAGATGGTAAAGCATTGTATCAAAGTCAGTAAAAGGTTGGTAATTGGCAATATTAATTATCTTAGCAGTGTAGATAGATTGGTTAGGGGTATTTTAATGCCCTTAACTCAAATCAACCAATCAGGTTTATTATGGATACAGTATTAAGTAAAAAATTAAAAAATCAGCACCGACTAGATAAGGCTTTTGTGGGAATAGCTCGCCTGTTTGTGGTATTTGTACTGCTTATATTGGCTGGTATTTTAACTGGTCTTATCTATGGAGCGATGCCAAGTATTCAGCAGTTTGGTCTTGGTTTTTTAAGCTCTAATGAATGGAATGTGATCTTTGGTGAATATGGGGCTTTGGCTCCGATTTATGGCACGATTGTAACCTCGGTAATTGCTCTTGCTATCGCTACACCTGTTAGTTTTGGTATTGCAACTTTTTTAACAGAGCTTTGCCCAAAATGGCTAAAAAAGCCACTTGGTATTTGTATTGAGCTACTTGCAGGCATTCCCTCTATCATTTATGGCATGTGGGGTTTGTTTGTTTTTGCACCGATTTTTGCCAAATACATTCAACCAAGCCTTGCCACCACTGTTGGGAAAATCCCTGTCTTGGATAATTTTTTTAAAGGTGTGCCAATGGGGATTGGTGTCTTGGCGGCAGGGCTAATTTTGGCGATAATGATTATTCCATTCATTGCCTCTGTGATGCGTGATGTGTTTGAGATTGTGCCACCCATGCTCAAAGAATCTGCCTATGGGCTTGGGGCGACCCGTTGGGAAGTCATCAAAAATATTGTTTTGCCTTACACGAAAATGGGTATGGTTGGTGGAATCATCTTAGGGCTTGGGCGTGCTTTGGGTGAGACGATGGCGGTAACTTTCATTATTGGCAACACTTTTAATCTTAGCCTTGATTTATTCAGCTCTGGCGTGTCTATTACTTCAGCCCTTGCCAATGAATTTGCTGAAGCTATTGATCCCATGCACATCTCATCGCTACTATTTTTAGGTCTGATTTTGTTTGTGATTACCTTTATTGTGCTGTGCGTTTCAAAGCTAATGCTTGGTAAGGTTAATAAATAATTTACCAAAATTTATCAGGCAAGTGCTTCACTCTGTAGTCAAAAAAATGTTATTAAAATCTTATTTTAGGAAAATATCATGCAAATACAAGTGCAAAACAAAAGTCCTCTAAGCGGCTTTGATGGTCTAAGTGATCTTAGCGAAACGCTACAAAAATCAGTCAATAAAACACGCAGTAATGCCATTTATGCACGCCGTAGAATGCTAAATCGTACCTCTTTATGGTTTTGTTATTTTGCGATGAGTTTTGGGCTGTTTTGGTTGGGCTGGATTTTTTATACTTTATTTTATGAAGGCGTTGCAGGGCTTGGTAGTCATATTTTTACTCAAAATACCCCACCACCAATGATGTTTGGTGGTCTAAAAAATGCCATTGTTGGCAGTCTTTTGATTAGCCTAAGTGGGCTGTTGATTGGTACACCGATTGGGATTTTGTGTGGTATTTATTTGGCAGAATTTGGGCGAGATAGTCGACTTGCTACTGTTACTAGATTTTTAAATGACATTCTACTGTCCGCACCGTCTATTGTGATTGGTCTGTTTATTTATGGTCTCATTGTTGTGCCAATGGGCAATTTTTCAGGTTGGGCGGGTTCTTTGGCATTGTCGCTTCTTGTCATTCCTGTGGTGGTAAGAACAACCGAGAATATGCTAAGGCTTGTCCCTGATAGCCTAAGAGAAGCAGCTTTTGCACTTGGCACACCTAAGTATAAATTGGTATTAATGGTAACGCTAAAAGCCGCTAAAACAGGTGTGGTAACAGGGGTGTTATTAAGTTTTGCCCGCATTTCTGGTGAAACCGCCCCCTTACTATTTACTGCTTTAAATAACCAATTTTTCAGCACTGATATGTCAGCCCCTATGGCAAATCTACCGAATGTCATTTACCAATTTGCAATGAGTCCATATGATGATTGGCATACACTGGCATGGACAGCAGCTCTTTTGATTGCTCTTACTGTCTTGTTTACCAACATTGTAGCAAGATTGATTCAGTCTAAAACTTAATCGATAATGGCTTTATAAATGATTTGTTGATGTAACCAAAAATTAAGTAAAGACTGTACAAGTGTTGTGATTTGCTTCTACATTTTACATTGACTGTAAAATTTATTGATGATTACTCATTTTTAACCAAACTTTTGAGATTAAAAAAATGCTAGATTCACCAAATACATTACCTACTGTTAAAATCAGTGTGCAAGATTTTAATTTTTATTATGGTAATTTTCATGCCCTAAAAAACATCAATTTAGATATTTTAAACAAAAAAGTTACTGCTTTTATTGGACCATCTGGTTGTGGTAAATCTACTTTGCTTAGAAGTTTTAACCGTATGTATGACCTTTACAATGAAAGCCGTACAGAAGGTAAAATTTTACTTGATGGTATGAATATTTTAGATGATCATACCGATGTCAATTTACTTCGTGCCAAAGTTGGTATGGTTTTTCAAAAGCCAACTCCTTTTCCAATGTCTATTTATGACAATGTTGCCTTTGGGGTAAAACTCTACGAAAAATTAAGCAAAGATGAAATGAACGAGCGAGTTGAGTGGGCACTCAAAAAATCGGCTTTGTGGAATGAAGTGAAGGATAAGTTAAAACAATCAGGTAATTCATTGTCAGGCGGTCAGCAGCAACGGTTATGTATTGCTCGTGCAGTGGCATGCCGACCAGAGGTGTTATTGCTTGATGAACCAACCTCTGCCCTTGACCCAATATCAACAGGCTATATTGAAGAGCTGATTGGGGAATTAAAGCATGATTATACAATCGCCATTGTAACACATAATATGCAACAAGCAGCAAGAGTCTCTGACCGCACCGCTTATATGTATCTAGGTGAGCTTGTGGAAATTGGTGATACTAAAATGATGTTTAGCGAGCCTAATGTCAAAGCTACGCATGACTATATCACAGGAAAATTTGGCTAAATTTTGGCTAGATTACAAGGTGGACTTCGTTTTATAATATCTTTGTATATTATCCATAGGGAATGATGATGCCAAACATACTGGTTGTTGAGGACGAATTGCCTATCCAAAGACTGATACAGTTTGCTTTGGAGCAGGCAGGATTTGAGGTGATTTTAAGTCAAAGTGCCGAGGAGGCACAGCAAATCATCAATGATAAACTGCCTGATGTGGTGCTACTTGATTGGATGCTTGGAGGGATTTCGGGTGTAGAATTTGCCCAAGTACTACGCACAGACACACGCACCAAAGACTTACCCATCATTATGCTGACCGCACGAGGTGAGGAGACGGATATGGAGTTGGGGTTGGGTATGGGGGCAGATGATTACATCACCAAGCCATTTAGTCCACGAGAGCTGATTGCTCGTATTAAAGCACTCTTACGCCGCCGTACACCACACAAGACCGATCATACGGTCAAGGTGGGCAAGCTTGTGCTAAATCCTGTTGACCGCACTGCTGTTGTGGACGGTACGACCATTCACTTTGGACCGACCGAATTTAAACTCTTGCATTTTTTTATGACGCATACAGGGCGGATTTATAGCCGTACAGAGCTGCTTGACCTTGTGTGGGGCGACCATATTTTTATTGAGGAACGCACGGTTGATGTGCATATCAGGCGGTTAAGGCGTGAGCTTGAGATAGGTGGTGTGGCTGACTATGTGCAGACAGTGCGTGGCGTAGGCTATGCTTTTGATGATAAGGGTGGTAACGCTTGATGTGGCAGTGTATTTTTGCTATCGGTTTTGCTTTGTTTGCCTTGGTATTTGGCTGTATGTTGGCAGACAAGGTGCTAGGCTTATCACTTGCGTGTGTGGTGCTGGGCTTATGGGGTGTGTATCATAGCATTAATTTATCACGCCTTAGCAAATGGTTGATGACTGACACCAAACAGCCCATTACCTTATCAGGTGGGCGTGCAGGGCGTGAGTTTGGTGGCTGGCAAGTGATCTTTGATAAAATCTTTGAAAATCAAAATCGCCAAGATAGGCATAAAGAGCGACTGACTCTTGAAGTACAAAGGCTAAACCGCATCATCGCAGGTTTCCCAAGTGCGGTGATTATCCTAAATAAAAAAGGGCGGATTGAATGGCAAAACGAGAGGGCGATACAATATTTTCGCCCAGATAACCTTAAATTGTCTTTTAAAGAGCAGGTGAATGATGAGGGTTTTTCTGACTTTTTGGACAATCACCATGCTAAGCTCACCCAGCTACAAAACCCCAAACAAGACATCAAAACCAAGCTAACCTTAGGTCAAACAACGCTACAAATTACCTTAATTCCCATAGAATCAAACGCCACCATGCTCATTGCTCATGATGTCAGTGCCAACGAAAAACTAAACATTTCCAAAAATAACTTCATTGCCAATGTTAGCCATGAACTTCGCACGCCTTTGACTGTGATTCAAGGGTTTTTGGAAATGCTGAATGATCATGAGCTTGACCGTAATTTACAGCTTGAGTTTGTGGGCTTAATGCAAAAAGAATCCACACGAATGCTTGATCTCATAGAGGGACTTTTAACACTCTCTCGCTTAGAAAATGAAGAAAAACCACCAGAGGATACTGTGCCTGTCAATCTGTCTGACATGATGATTAGTATTTATCAAGAGGCATTAATGCTTGGTAAAACACATCATATCCATGCTAACATCGCTCCTGACATCTGGGTTGATGGTGTGCAAAAAGAGCTGTATAGTGTATTTAGCAATCTCATCTTTAATGCCATTCGCCACACCGACAGTGGCACAAACATTGATATTCATCTGTCAATAGATAAAGAAATTGTCTTTTTTGTTAAGGATGATGGTGAGGGTATTGATGGCGAACATCTGGTGCATTTGACTGAGAGATTTTATCGAGTAGATAAGGGCAGAAGTCGTAAGACAGGCGGTAGTGGACTTGGGCTTGCCATCGCCAAACACGCCATTGCCCATTATGGTGGTGTGTTGCAGATTGATAGTCAAAAAAATGTCGGTAGTATTTTTAAAGTGGTGATGCCGATTAAAAATTTGCTGAACGGTCGGAGCAATTAGATTGATATTTGCCAAACTTAACTCATAAGGCTTACCAAGTGTATTTGTCTAGGTTTGACCAAAAAATGAGTAAGAAAGACAAACTGTTAAGCCTGTCTTTTTTGTTTTTTTTAGCTTGCTTGAATGTTACTTTAAAAACACCTGATACCCCAAATTGTCGGTCAGCTCTTCGCAATCATAGCCAATATCGGTCAGTGCGTCCACAATATCTTGCCCCAATTTCTCCAAAAAATGCAAAAGAGCGTTGGGGCGTTCAGGAAACACCACCCGAAACAGCTTTTCGTCCGCCAAGCGTGCGTGTCCGCCAATCAAATAGCGAATGTGCGTTTTGGCAATTTCATCGTCGGTCAAATCAAACGAAGGATAGCCTGTGTCGTTTAAGTGATTGACAATGTGCGTCCGCTCACAGGCGTCTTTTAGTGCCACGCCCACAAACACTTGGGCGACATCAGGACGGCTTTTGTCCAGTCTGTAATTAAACTCGGTAATGTTTCGCCCTTCTAATTTGCGACAAAAATCCAAAATAGAATTTGGTAGTATTTTTTTACTCTTTAAAATAAAACAAAAAAATCCTATGCGGTAGGGGGCATCTCAACAAAAAGCCCCACCACTTTGCGAGCAATGGGCATCACAACAAACACGGTCGGAAAGGCAATCGCCCAAGAAATCGCCCACGCCAAAAGCCAGCGAGAAAGTAACCCATCGTGAAAACCAACAATGCGTACAACATTGACAAGCGAAATGACCCCGCTCATCATAAGCGACAAAACAAAAGGAAAAGCAAATTTTAGGGCTTTGGCGGGTAATTTTTTCATTGTACAACCTAAAATTATTTTTATTTAATGATAATTTTGATAAATAAAAGTTTGGTTTTTATCAAAAAAGCCAGTTATTTTATCACATTTTACCAAATAGACAAGCATTACTAAATATACTAAAAACTGTCTTTGAATTTTTGTAAATCACGGCGTGCTTTTTTGGTGGGTTTGGTGGTGTTTGCATAAAAAATAAATAATTGATTTGTGATAAAAAGTGCTACTTTGTACCAAAATAAGCAGTGCATTGTCAATTTTTATTGATGATGTTTTGTAGCCTGTCAATCCACGCCAAAGTTTCACTGCTTTTTTGTCGGTTGTTAATGTCCTGCCAAGCGACAAAATAAATATGATTGCCAATTGGGCAAGGCGTGTTTAGGGTAATTTTGACATAATAACAATTAAGCCACCCCCACCCAAACAGATAATCAACGCGTTGAATATTGCCATAATCCACGCAAATTTTTGTGCTATTTTGGGTAACCACAAGATGGGTGGGTGTATCGCTGACGGTTTCGCAAAATTTTAAAATGGTTTGGTTGATGGGTAAGCCTTTTTGGATTATCAGCGTGATAAAAATCCATAAGCCCCACATTCTTAAAAATTGCCCATCTATTTGCCATAGGGTATAAAAAATAATAGGCAATGCTACCCATACAAAATAACGCAAGCGATAGGCGATTTTATAAAATTTGACACAGTCGCTGGCGATGTGTTTTGGTATCACAGTGGTTTTGGTGGCGACTTTGGCGGTCTGTGATAATTGCATTGTTATCCTTATCACTCCCTTTTATTTTTTACCAGTTTTAAAAAACCAATGATTTGTTCAATATTCATAATAGTCAATGTGGCACTCATTATGATAAAAAAATGCCAAGTTTGAAACAACATAAAAGAAAACAAAAACGGATATAAAATATAAACCAATAAAAAGTAGGCAATCTGATTGATTTTACCATTTAAAAAAGACAAAAATATGCCAATTACCATCAATGCAACCAAAATCATACGGTCTATCGTATGATAATCACGCTTAGGGATATAATTATCCATTAGCACTATCATTATGCCAACGACAAAGAGCTTAATGACAAGTTTGGCGATTGCTTTTGTTTCGTTTGTGTCATTCATTTTGTTATCTTAAAAACACCTGATAACCCAAATTATCGCTCAAATCCTCGCATTCATAGCCAATGTGGGTGAGTGCGTCCACAATCTGCTGTGATGAATTTGCTTGCAGGCCCACCAACACACGCCCCTCGGCAGCACCGTGATTGCGATAATGAAACAAGCTGATGTTAAAATCTTGTCCCAATTTTTCCAAAAAATCAAGCAGGGCGTTGGGGCGTTCTGGAAACATGACACGGAATAGCTTTTCATCAGCCAGCCTACCGTGTCCGCCAATCAAATAGCGAATGTGGGTTTTGGCGGTTTCATCGTCCGTCAAATCATAAGCCTCATAACCGCCATCGCCCAGTCGCTTGGCAATCGTGGCACGCTCGTTTTGCCCCTCTTTTAGGGCAACACCGACAAACACTTGGGCGGTGCTTGGGTTGGTGGCGTCCAAACGGTAATTGAACTCGGTGATGTTACGCCCTTGTAACACACGACAAAAATCCAAAAATGCCCCTGTTTGTTCAGGCAATTTGACCGCAAAAATCGCCTCCTTGTTCTCACCAATCTCGGTGCGTTCGGCCACATAACGCAAGCGGTCAAAGTTGATGTTCGCCCCTGAAATGATGGCAATGCAGTTTTTGCCCTGTAACTTGTGGCTTTTGATGAATTTTTTCATGCCTGCCACCGCCAATGCCCCTGCGGTTTCCACAATGGCACGGTTTTCCTCAAAAATGTCCTTGATGGCAGCACAAATCTCGTCATTGGTGCAGGTTACCACCTCGTTTTCTATCAATTTGCCCAAGCCGTTTGATTTGGTTAAATTGATGATTTCAAAAGGTTTTGTGCCAATTTGTGCCACCGCCACGCCATCGGCAAACAAGGACACTTGGGGCAATTTGACAGGTTTGCCATTGTCAAGGGCGACTTTAAGACAGCTTGCACCATCAGGCTCTACCGCCACGACTTTGATGTGGGGGGCGACCGCACCCAAATACGCTGCCACCCCTGCCAAAAGTCCGCCACCGCCTGTCGCCACAAACACATATTCCACCGCACGCCACTGCTGAACCAATTCTAGCCCCACCGTGCCTTGCCCTGCAATCACAAGGGGGTCGTCATAGGGGGCGATGTAGGTCATACCGTCTTGTTGTGCCAGCGTTTGGGCAAAACGGTTGGCATCATCAAAGCTATCGCCGTGCAAAAGCACCTGTCCGCCCAATGCCTTGACCGCTTGCACCTTGATGTCTGGGGTGGTTTTGGGCATCACAATCAAATTTTTAAGCCCCAGTTTGTGTGCCGAAAATGCCACGCCTTGGGCGTGATTGCCTGCAGACGCACAAATGACGCCTTTTGACTTTTCGTCATCGCTAAGTTGGCTGATTTTGTTGTACGCCCCACGCAACTTAAAGCTAAACACAGGTTGTAAATCCTCTCGTTTGAGACGAATATCACAGCCCAGTCGCTTGCTTAATTTGTGGGCTTTGTCTAGCGGTGTGGTGTGTGCCACTTCATAAACAGTGGCTTGCAATATGGCGTGTAGGGTAGGGGTGAGCATAATTTTCCTAAATATCAATCATCAAGGCTTGGCTTGATTGGAATGGCTAACAGTGTATTTGGTTTTTGATGGTGTTTGGTTGTGATAAATCTGCCAAGCCAAAACAGTGTTGAATGTTGTACTTTTTTGAGCAACAATGATGTAAATGGCTTTTTGGTGGGTCTAGAATTGGTATTTGATAGACCCATATTGGGCTTAAATAATGGCTTGGTGTATTTTTGTGAATTTTTACAAACAAAAATTGGCTATGACAATTTGTGTTTATCACAGCCAATCAATCATCACCGCAACAAATCACGCATCCAGTGCTTGCATCACATCATCGCTAAAATTGACATTGGTATAGACTTCTTGCACATCGTCCAAATCTTCAAGCATATCAATCATTTTTAGCACACGCTGGGCATCGTCAAGGTTATCAATATCGGCGGTCGTAGAAGGCGACATTGTAACCTCCATACTGTCGGCTTTGAGTCCTGCGTTCGCCAAGGCGTCCACCACCGCCCCAAAATCGTTGGGTTCGGTAATCACAAGTAGGCTTATCCCATCATTTTCAATATCGCTTGCCCCAGCTTCTAAGGCAATCTCCATCACTTTGTCTTCAAGGCTTGTGTCATTAAAGACAATCTCGCCACGCTTACTAAACAAATACGCCACTGAACCACTTGTGCCAAGATTGCCACCGTGCTTAGAAAATGCGTGGCGAACCTCGCCCACCGTGCGATTGACATTGTCGGTCATCGTCTCTACAATCACCGCCACACCGCCCACGCCATAGCCTTCGTAGGTGATTTCTTGGACATTGTCGCCCTCGCCGCCGCCTTGCCCACGCTCAATGGCACGCTTAATGACATCTTTGGTCATATTGGCGGCATTGGCTTTTTCTAGCACGGCACGCAGGCGGGGGTTGGCGTTGGGGTCTGGGTCGCCTGCTTTACTTGCCGAGACAATCTCACGAATGATTTTGGTAAAAATTTTGCCCTTTGCGGCGTCTTGTTTGGCTTTTCTGTGTTTGATGTTCGCCCATTTGCTATGACCTGCCATAATGCACCTATGATTTTGTTAAAATAAAATGGTTTATTATACAAGTTTTCAATGAATTTGCCAATATCTAAGGCACGCTGTATCTAAGGCACGCTGTGTTTTTGTAGTCTATTTCTTCGTAATTTGGCGGTTTTGCTGTCCAAGGCTTGTTTGGCTTTTTTTGTGTTTGATGTTCGCCCATTTGCTATGACCTGCTATAATGTTTCCTTAAAAATAAAAATTGAAACGAAATTGGTGTGTTACGCAACAGTTGTAAAATTTTTTCTATCAATATTTTGACCAAATATTTTTAGTTGTTCAATATTTTCCTTCAAAAAATCAATCATATAACGCACTTTAATTGGCAAAAGTCGTGTGGCGGTCAAAATCACAATCGGCACAGACTCACCTTGCCAGTCAGGCAGTACCTGCACAAGGTCTGTATTATTAGTGATGTTTGGTAATAATGCCAGTCCAAGCCCTTGCCTAGCAAGCCCACCAAGCAAACGAAAACTATTGGAGTGATAGAGCATTTTGGGGTGGGTGTTTAGTGTTTTGGTACCGCAGGACAATGTCCAAGACGACACACCCATAAATGCCAATCCATAGTGCTCGGTCAGCTCATCAGGCGTTTTGGGTATGCCAAATGTGTCTAGATAACTTTGGGCAGCAAATAAATTTAAGGCGGTGTGGGTCAATGGGTGGACGATGTAATGACCTTCTTTGGGTGTGCCAGCCCGTATCACCATATCCACACCCCCTGTCAAAAGGTCAGTTTTGTGAGCAGATACATCAATATGTAGCTGAATCATGGGGTATTTTTGATGAAATTTGGGTAAAATCGTCATCAGCCAATCAGCAATTTCATTATTGACTGACAGTTTTAACACACCCTTTGGTTCTATTTTCAGGCCGTTCATCGCTTGATGGGTGCGTTCGGTTTCCTCCACAATCGCCACCGCTCGTTCAAAATAAAACTGCCCTGCTTCGGTGAGTTCCAATTTTCGTGTGGTGCGGTGAATGAGTTTTAAGCCAAGATGATTTTCTAATTCATTGATTTTGCGAGATAAAGTAGATTGTGGGATATTTAGATTTTGAGCAGTTTTGCTAAAACTTTTGTTTTTAATGACTGCTACAAATAATGCCATTTGTTCCAAATATTGCATAATGATTATTCTGCATACAGATAAATATTCTTTATTATAGCCATTTATTGAATAATAAAAAAGCTTCATACCATGCCTATTCAATGATAAAATTTTTGCAAAAAAATAGTTCAAATCTTAAAATACGGCTGTATTTTGATTTATGCCTATTCATTGTGCCATATATGGATAAGTTTTATCTATAATGACTATTTAATGATTAATAAAAAAACTTTATAATTCACACAATCTACAATGAATGCGAGAAGTTAAGATGCTTTATATCAGAAAGTCTTGTGAGCGTGGGCGTGCCAATCACGGCTGGCTAGACGCTCACCACAGTTTTTGTTTTGGGCAGTATTATGACCCTGCCTTTATGGGTTTTTCTGACCTAAAAGTCATCAACGAAGACCGTGTCGCACCGACAATGGGCTTTGGCACGCACCCACATAAGGATATGGAGATTTTGACCTATGTGTTGGCAGGAGCGATTGCTCACAAAGACAGTATGGGCAATGTCAAAGACTTTGTGGCAGGTGAATTTCAGATAATGTCGGCAGGCACAGGCGTTACGCATTCAGAGTTTAACCCAAGCGATAGCACCACTTTGCACCTATTGCAAATTTGGATACAGCCCAATCAATTTGGCATTGCCCCCAGATATGACCAAAAACGCTTTGATGACAAACAAGGCGGTACGCTGATTTTGTCGCCCAATGGCGATGACGGCTCATTTAAAGTGTATCAAGATGCCAAACTGTGGCGGTATCAATACGCCAAAGACGACAAAGACAATATTTTACTCAATCAAAACCGCCACTACTGGCTACAAATGGTCAAAGGCGATTTGACCATAAACGGCAATGCTGTTTGTCAAGGCGATGGCGTGGCAATGGCACAAATATCCACGCTTGATGTGGTGGCAGACAGCGACTGTGAGTTTTTATTGTTTGATTTACGCTAAATTAGGCAGTTTAAAGTCAATTAAGCGATTTAAAGTCAAATGTGATTGGTTTTAATAAAAATTAGGTTTTTGTAAATAACCGTTTATTTGTTAAAATCAATCACACAATACCCAAAAACCAAACTTTAACCGATTTTAAAGTTAATTTTTTTAAGATTATTTGAAAGACTATTTTTTAAAGAGAGAAAAGTGATGACAAAACATATTGCCGTTTTGGTTGGTTCAAAAAGCCAAACTTCTGCCAATCAACAGCTTGCCAAGCATTTACAAAAAATTGCCCCACCGTCTTTGCAATTAACCTTGGTGGATATTGGCGATTTGCCTTTGTATGACCGTGATTTGGACACCCAAGATGTGCCTGCTTATACCCGTGTCAGAGATGCTATCAAACAAGCGGACGGTGTGATTTGGGTAACGCCAGAACACAATGGCAGTTATTCAGCGATGATAAAAAACGCCATTGATGTTGTCTCTCGTCCAGTAGGTCAAAGCCTGTGGGTCGGCAAACCTTTGGGGCTTGCCAGTGCCAACGCCAGCGGTAGCAACCGTGCGGTGGACGCCTTGCGTGTTATTGCCTGTGGTGCTTATGTCAATATGCCTGTTTGCCCATTTGCAGGGGTGATTGGCGGTATTTTTGCAGGGGCGTTTGATGACAATGGCGAGCTTGTCAGCGAACCAGCCAAAAATACTTTACAAGGCTTTATGAATGCCTTTGATGAGTTTATGGCAAAATTTTAAGCGATAAAGTACTAAGTCTACCTAAAAACCACCTGCCAAATTCATTGGCTGGTGGTTTTTTTTGTGGTTTTGGGCTAAAATATGCCAACCTTAAAAAACAAGAAAATCAATGCGTTTAATCCGCCCTTATCATAAAACCCATCTCCTAAAAGAGCGTATTCATGTCATCATCGAAGGTACGGATACCAAAGGTGGCAAACTCTTTGATATTGCATTGCTTGTTGGTATTGTGGCGAGTGTGCTTATAGTCATGCTTGACAGCGTGCTTTATTTAAGATTGCAATACGGAAAGTTATTTTTATATGCAGAATGGTTTTTTACAGTTTTATTTACCATTGAATACTTATTAAGGGTGTATTCATCGCCCAATCGCAAGCGATATGTTTTATCGTTTTTTGGGGTTGTGGATTTGCTTGCTTTATTGCCAACTTATTTGAGTTTGTTTTTTGTGGGTACGCAGTATCTTTTGGTGGTGCGGATTTTACGAATTTTACGAATTTTTAGGGTTTTTAAATTAAAGTCGTACATGCACCAAGCGGGTTTTTTGGCAGCTGCTTTTAAGACCTCTCAGCATAAGATTATTGTCTTTTTCCTATCGCTTTTGCTGTTGGTAACTATTTTTGGTTCGGTGCTGTACATTGTTGAGGGGCCTGAAAATGGCTTTACCAGCATTCCGTTGTCTATCTACTGGGCGATTGTTACGATGACGACCGTTGGCTATGGGGACATATCGCCAAAAACACCCATGGGGCAAGCGATTGCTAGTATGGTGATGATAGCAGGTTATGCGATTATTGCTGTACCAACAGGGGTGTTTACGGCAGAATTAACTCGTACCATGCGACCGCAATTACAACCGATTAGTTGTCCTAATTGTGGTAAATTTGGACACGCCACAGGAGCAAAGTTTTGCGACCGCTGTGGACATGATTTGCATGTCTGATGGTATGAATTGATGATAATGACAAAAAATCAAAAAGGTTGAGCGTTATGAAAGCAACCTTGAATTGATTAAAACTTGCTAACCAGATGTTGATTAAAAAACCTTGCTCTTGTACGAGAGCAAGGTTTTTATGATGCTAATTAAAAAGCTGATTTTGATGAGTGACTTAGTCAGCTTGGCAATTTTTGTAATGATGCGATGCGATCATCAAGTGTGGGGTGGCTACGAAAAAGACTGGCAATGCTAAAACTTTGCGATTGACCGCTTGAAATTGCAAAAGCTTTCATGCTTTCTGGCATTTGATCTGGGCGAGCCTCAGCAGAGCGTAGGGCATTTAATGCAGCAATCATATTATCACGACCTGCAAGGCGTGCACCCATTTCATCGGCACGATATTCACGCAGGCGAGAAAACCACATGACAATGGCACTTGCTAAGATGCCAAGTAAAATATCCATCACGATGCTTGTAACAAAATAGCCAATGCCAGGGCTGTCGCTTTCATTGCGAAAGATGGCTCTATCCACAAAGTTGCCAATAATGCGTGCAAAAAACATCACAAAGGCATTGACCACGCCTTGAATGAGTGCAAGCGTTACCATATCGCCATTTGCTACATGACCGATTTCGTGTGCCAGTACCGCCTCAACTTCTTCGGCAGTCATGGTGTGTAGCAGTCCTGTGGATACAGCGACTAAGGCGTTGTTTTTATTCCAGCCAGTTGCAAAGGCATTTGGTTGTGGATTGTCAAAAATACCCACTTCTGGCATACCGATACCAGCTAGCGAGGCTTGTTTGGCGACAGTATCAACCAACCATTGCTCTGTGCCATTATGTGGGGTTTTAATGATGACGGTGCCTGTGGATTTTTTTGCCATCCACTTTGATAAAAATAGTGAGATGATAGAGCCAATCATGCCGTATAGTAGGCACATGACGGCAAGGCTGGTATAATTTAAGCCATTGGCACCATGTACGCCACCTAAGCCAAACACGCTTGACAAAACGCCAAATACAATACTAAATACGACCAAAACCGCTATGTTGGTTAATAAGAACAAACCAATTCGCATCATGGGCTGATTTTCCTTTTAAAAATTCGTTCAGATGAACAAGTTGTGTGGTTGAATATGTGAATGAATCAAAAGTCAGGTTTTCATAAAAAAATCTGATTAATGTCATTATGATTGATATTATAAAGATAAATCTAAAAAATAAAAGACCTTGGTCAATCATCTGCACAAAAAAAATAACAAAATCCTGTATCAATCTTGACATCTGCCAAATGTCCTTATTGCATCATCAATTGGTGGATATAGATAAAAACCAACGCAATATATGGTGATTTGTTGATATGTTTGTCTTGATGTATCTTAATTGAATAGGTAGCTTGAGCTGATGTCAATTTTATCAGTCATTTTTGAGAGTATCGGAGTTTTTGGCGGAGTGTTGGTAATGATTTGTCTTGACAGAGCTTTAATCTGCGTATCTGCATTCATTGCCAACTGATGATTTGAGCGTTTTAGGTTATTATCATTAACATACAGCGTCTGATAGCGACTATTGACCTTGCGTACATAATTGCGTGTCTCAGCAAATGGTGGAATGCCATCATGGCGACGCACATGGACATGACCTGCATTGTAGGCGGCAATAACATGGTCTTGGTTGGAAAACCTTTGACCAAGCCATGCTAAATATTTCACACCGCCTTCAATATTTTGTGCTGGGTCAAAGGTGTCATTCACACCCATGGTCTGTGCTGTGCTGGGCATGAGTTGCATTAAACCTTGTGCACCAGCAGGCGAGACGGCACGAGGATTAAATGATGATTCGGTATGAATGATTGCTTTAACAAGTGCAGGATCTACACCATGACGAGTTGCTGACTGCACAATAAGCGCGTCATAGTGGTTGTTCGTGTCATCAATATTTTGGCTATAAATGATGGGCGTTGGTGGTGTGCTGACTTTGATGTCAAAATAAATGTCGGTATCATGATGGTTGTTGCCACTGCCTTGATTCATTGTTGTTATTGTCGTTAATAGTCTGTTATCAATGATTTGGGCGGCCATCGATGAAGTAAGTACAGTCAGAAGAACTAGTGGTAATGCAGTAACTTTTTTCATAATTATGTTTTGTTGTAATGTTGTGTCATCAATATAAAGAATGCAGAAGAAATTTTTTTGTAAGTCATGTGTATTCAATTTTTTTGTATTATAGCACAGACTTAATGTAGACAATTCTGCTTAATTTGTTGATTATTGGTAACCATTTGGGCAAAACTTATCAGTAGTTTGGCAGCGGTGTTAAGTGTTTAGTAAGAATTGGGCTGGTGAATGATTGATAAGCTTTGGTGATGAATATGGGTATGATTTAACTAAAAACAAGGCAGGTGAGTTTTTTTTGTGATGAATTTTTTGATGTATGATTGATAAAATATTTACCAAAATAAACTGTCAATTGGCTATTTTTACTTTTTAGAAACAATGGATTGGAATAATAAAAGACGCTTATGGAGCGTCTTTTATTATTTTTTTAAGGATTAGCTACTAAGGATAAGATTATTCAAAAATCTCAATGTGTGCTGCTGCACGCATCTCTTGAATCCAGTCCTCTTGAGCTTGTGGCGCAATGCGATTAAAAATCATCTCACGAGCGACATTTTTGCGATATTCTTTGGTGATATCTCGCTGACGAACATTATCTACTTTTAGAATATGCCAACCAAACTGTGAGCGAAATGGTAGTGAGTAGTTGCCTGCTTTGGTGTTTTTCATGACCGCTTCAAATTCAGGAACCATCTGACCTGTACCCACCCAGCCTAGGCTACCATACTGTTGTGCTGAACCTGTATCATCTGAATAATTGGCAGCAAGCTCGGCAAAGTTCACGCCTCTTTGAAGTTCAGCATACAGAGCATTGATTTTTTGTTCTGCCACGGCGTTATTTTGTGTTTCATTAACACCAGCTAAGATATGGCTGGTTTGCCATTCTGAAATGAGCATACGACCTTCATTTTTTTCAACCAGCTTTAATATATCAATGCCTGTTGCGGTATTGATGCCAGTTATGCCACCTACTGGCAGTGTACTGACTTGCTCTTTGATATATTCTGGCAAAGCCTCTTGATTCACAAGACCTGTCTCGGCACCTTGTAATTTTGGTTCATAATCTTTGGTATTATTAAGTATATCATCTAGTGATTCATTATTTTGCAAGGCAACAACAACTTGCTCGACCATTTTTTGTGCTTTGTTGTCATCTTTGCCATTGGTATTGGCTTGGTAGGGTATGCGAATATGAATGAGATGATATTGAGGTTGTGTGATGTTGGCGGCCTCTGGTGAATTTAAGAAGGCTGCAACTTCTTGGTCGCTGATATGCACTCGACCAGACAACTGATGTTGCCAAAGAGCACCAATAGCGGCATCTTCGATGAGCTGATTACGCAAAGCGGTATAACTACCCTTTTGGCTATTATCTAAAACTGTTTGTAATTCTGCCAGTGAGTTAAAGCCTTGTGATTGAGCAATTTGTAGCATTTGTTGGTCAATCACCGCTTCGTTGGGCGTTACACCCATTCGATTGATGATACCAAGTTGTAATTTGCGTGTGATCAAATTGTCTAAAGCGGCACGCTGAATCTGTGCTGGCGTGGCATTAATATTGTTGGCTTGGTATTCAGCGGCAAGCCTCGTGGTTGCAGCGGTTAATTCACTTTTTAAGATGATGTCGTCATTGACCGTAGCAACAATACCATCGGTGCTTTGGGTGGTATTAATACTGGCAGTGGCAACATTCATCGTACCAAGTGTACCAATGGTCAGCAGAGCTACCAATAAAGGATGAATCAAAAATTTACTTTGCATGAAAGTTCCTTAAAAAAATCAATGAATTTATCACTGATGAGTTGTTATTAAAAAATCGTATTAATCCATGAGGCTAAGTGTAGCATTTGCCATCTAAGTCGTCAAATACTCATCACAAAACCATCACAATCTTTTTTGTCTCATCGTTTGATTGATGAGGTTTGGCTGTTTGGTCATGGCTGAATTAAGTTGGTATTTAAGTAACCATTAATCAGTATGAATAAAAACATTCAATATGCTTGTTGCCACGCATCTTGTGTGGTGTCATATCCAACCACCTTGTCGCTCATCAAGCGGTTTAAACGACCGCCATTAGTGATACCATTAAGACGAATCTCTGCCATGATGGTGTTGTTGGCCTTGATATTTGGATTTAGACTGTTGCGATGACGGCGTGCATAAATAGAAAAACCATAACAACAATCTTCATAATTAATCCCAATCAGTGCATCAAGCAAACGGTTGTTGCGTTGGTCGTATTGGGCTTGACTGACGATACGCCAGTGATGATTAACTGGAAAAATTGCTGATGCGGTGTAGGCTTGTAAGGGTAATTGTCCGAGTGCACGGTTTTGTTTGCGATCAATCATGCCAATGCTGTACAAGCTTTGCTTATTTGGTTGGTAACGCAATTGGGTGATAAAATGATTTGGTTGATGATGGTGTGTGAGTGAACCGCTCGCATCTATCCATAAGCTACTCGTGGGTTGGGCACTGATTTTCCATGCCATGCCAGAGCTGTCTTTGTTGTGTTGTTGATCGTCATCAATGCGAACTTTAAATTTGCTAAGATAAAATTGTTGTGCTATCCCACCATCAAAACGCACCACACCATTTTTATCCATATAACGATAACTGATGGCGGGTGTAATGGCGTGCAAATCTTGAATGCGATCATAACCTAAAAACCAAGAATCTGATAAAAGCTGATCGTAGCTGATGGCAGCAAATGAGGTTTCAAAGTTTGGAATATTGCTTTGGTCTTTATAGGGCGTATGATTGTATTTTAGGCGTGGGGATAATACCTGATGACCACCCCATGTATCATCAAACCAACCAAAAGGCGACCCTGATTTTTCAAAAAATGTCGCCATGTCTAGACTGATTTGTGGTGCAAATACCGAATATCTACCATTTGCCTTGTTAATATTTTGCATGGTCAGACTGTCTTGGTCATATGATGCGTACAGATGGTGTAGGCTAAGCTTTGGTGTAAAATAGCCCCAATCTTTTAGCATGGGATAGCTGGCAACAATCTTATTATACATTCGTATGCCACTTTTTTCGGCTTGAGATTCATCACGAATGGATTTTTTAAAATAACCCAGATTGTGTAACGCTGTGATGTCAAAGCGATCAAGCGCACTTGGGATTTTCCAGCGTTTACCTGTTTGGGTGTCTGATTTTGGCAAAGTGAAATTCACCGCAAGTTGTGGCAGGCGAGAGTACGGTTTGTCTTTGTCCTGAATGGGTGTGCCGTCATTGTGTCTGCCTTGTAGTGTTTGAAAGGTCTCTATGCGTAAATCTGCTGATAAATACTCGTTATAGTAATCAACCCCAAGACGGCGTGGCAGATTCAGCGGATTATTTTCAAGTCCCAATTTGTCAAAATCAGTCAGATAGTTGCTGTCTGAAACATGGCGATAGGTGGCATAAGCGGTAAGGTTCTTGATGTCTTTGGCGTGCCACTCATGATTAAAAAATAGATGGTGGCGGTTTTTGTTGTTTTGCTTGCGATCGTTGGGTAAATAGACGGCATCTAAAACGCCAGAACCGTATTGTTTGGTCAAATAACGAAATTTTACACCCAACATTGGATTACGGTTACTAAATATTGTAGGACTTAGTGTTGCATCAAAATTTGGTGCAGGGTTTAGATAATAAGGCGTGGTCATTTGCAGACCGTCTGATAAATTCAGTCCAATATTTGGCAGTAAAAATCCACTAACACGGCGGTCATCAATAGGAAAATTAAAATAGGGCAAATAAAAAACTGGTACATCTTTAATTTTTAGAGTGCTATTTTTAGCAATACCACGCCCTGTTTGAGTGTCAAACTCAATGCTCTTGGCATCTAGATGCCATTTGTGTTCAGTTGGTGGGCAGGTAGTAAACATGACCTCATTCATTTTGTATTGATGATCGTTCACTTTTTGCATTTGCTTGGCATAACCATGTGCACCGATGGTTGTGCTGGCAAAAGCAACATCTTGAGCATTGGCGGTTTGGGTCTTGGCATTGTAGTTAAGCTCGTTTGCCACGCCGATGATGCCCATATCGGCATTTATCTTATTGCCTGTCATGTCATTTTGATTTGGGTTTTGATTGTTGTGTATGGAATTGGCAAGGTCATTACCAAAAATCACCTGACCCTTGGCACTTGATTCACCTGTTTTTGGGTTAAAAGTAATCTTGTCTGCAGATATTTGTTGGCCATTTTGTTCTAAGATGACATTGCCAGACAGCTCGGCATATTCATCATTATCATAATAGCCATAGTCGGATTGGGCATAATAGGTATTTTTTGCTTGACTGTCTTGATTGGCTATGCCACTTGCCCCCAATTCTTTGGTGAGATTTGATTTGATTTGACTTTGGTTTGGGTGTATCCATACGCCTTGACAGCGTGCATCTGTGCTTGGTTTGGGGTGGTAATAACTTGCTAATTTTGCAAGGCTGGTGCTTTTTTGGTCGTGGTTAGTCGTGGTTTTGATGGTTTGTGCTAAGACACTGTTTGATGGCAAACTGGCACCAAATAACACCATGCAAATGCTCATGGTCAGGCATGGTTTTTTGTGTTGTATTGTGTAAATAGGGTTGCGTGGTTTTGCATTCACAGCCAAGACCTTTGTTGATTTGTTATAATGATCGTTATTTTACACTATTTTTTTAAAAAAATTTTATAAGATTTTCATGTGCTTGGGGTTTGTCTTGATTTTATGTGATATTAGACCCACTGATGTTAAGAAACATGATAAAATTGGCATTAATCTGCCATTAAATCAGATCAGACCTCTTGTAAAAATCGGTTTTACCCCTAAGCTTATTGGACCTAAATAAAACCAACCCATAGGTAGGTTTGGTGCTAATAGTTTTGTGGATTTTTATAATGTTGCAAGAAGTTTGTTAAATGATGATGGGCTAAATGATCACAAATTGGCTGTTTTAAGGATTATTATGATGACTAGACATGATGAAATGATAGCATTTTTAAATGCCAATCTCGCTACTGGTTTTAGGGTTGAAAGCTTGGCAGGAGACGCCAGTTTTCGCCGTTATCATCGCATTTATTTGCCTAATATGAATGATAAAGGCGAATTGGTTACTTATCTGTTGATGGACGCACCGCCCGACAAAGAAAGTGTGGTAGAGTTTGTGAAAGTGGCTAATATCATGACGATGGCGGTGAATGTGCCAGACATTATTGCACAAGATACAGCACTTGGTTTTTTACTACTGCAAGACTTTGGTACGGTAGAGTTTGCTCATCTGATTGGTGATGACGCAAACAATATCGATGCTTATTACACTCAGGCACTACAAACCCTCAAAGAACTACAAACCCTACCAATTGAGGTTGATTTGCCAGCTTATGATGATGCTAAGTTGTCCGATGAAATGGACTTGTTTGATGAGTGGTTCTTGCCTTATGTTGGTGTCAAGATGACCGATGAGGCAATGCAAATTTGGCAGGATTTTAAAAGCCATCTGCTTGATAAAATTGCCACTCAACCAAAAGTTGTTGTGCATCGGGACTATCACAGTCGCAATTTAATGGCGGACAAGGGCAGTGATGCACTTGGTGTGATTGACTTTCAAGATGCACTGATTGGTGCTTATACTTATGATTTGGTTAGCCTTGTGCGAGATGCTTATATCAATTTTGATGAGCATTGGGTTGATGCAAAAATCGGTGAATTTCATTTACTAAAAGAGCTGAGTATCAGCCTTGATGACTTTACCAAAGAGGTAAACATCATGGGTGTTCAGCGTCATTTAAAAGTTTTGGGCATATTCATTCGTCTATTGCAAAGAGATGGCAAAGATCGTTATTTGGTCAATGTGCCAAAAGTCATGCGTGATTTATTAAGCGAGCTTGATTGGCTGATTGCACACGGCGAAGTGGCGGTACAACCCTTTTATGATTGGCTCAAAACCAAGGTGTTACCATCTTATTATGCCAAATTTGGTTGATTGAAGTCATCTTGGCGATGAAAGTATCGGCCAAAAGTATTATTTTCACCTTTTTTATAAACAATTTTTTGCCAAAAAATACAAAAAAGGACAGTAAAAAATGACAAAAATTACTCAGGCGATGATTTTGGCGGCTGGCAAAGGAACTCGCATGCGTCCATTGACACTGCATACACCCAAGCCACTTGTTCTTGTGGCAGATAAGCCTCTCATTGTTTGGCACATACAACGGTTGCGTGATGCAGGAGTGACGGACATTGTCATCAATGTAGGCTATCTTGGGCAACAAATCATTCAAGCACTCACAGCAATGTCACTTGGTGTTAATTTGCACATATCTGATGAAAGCGGGCTTATTGAGCCATTAGAGACGGCGGGTGGGATTAAATACGCTTTGGCTAACGGATTGCTTGATGATGAGCCGTTCATCTTGGTTAATGGTGATGTATGGACAGAGTATGATTTTGGTCAGTTGATTAACCATGATTTGCAAGATAATCTGGCCCATTTGGTACTGGTGGACAACCCTGATTATCATTCAACTGGCGATTTTTTGTTTGATGGTAGTAGGGTGGGGCTTAAAAATGATGATTGGTCAAGCTACACATTTGCAGGTTTAAGCATATTGTCGCCAAAGATTGTTTGTGATATTACAGTAGGTGAGGTTGCTCCGCTTGCACCTTTACTCAAGTCAGCGATGATGGATGATTTGGTTACTGGTGAACTAATGACTCAAAAATGGATAGATGTCGGTACGGTTGAACGCTTGGCATACATTAATGAATATGCAAAAAATATATAACAAAATCAACAACCTATAAAATATTTTAAACAGTTAGATAAAAAAGTATTTGACACCATCTTAAAAATCTATATAATACGCACCACAACTAACAAACACAGTAAAATTAATATTAGTCAAATAAATATTTAAGTTACTGCATTTGATGAGTTAAAAGAACATGGGCGGTTAGCTCAGTTGGTAGAGCGTCTGCCTTACAAGCAGAGGGTCAGCGGTTCGAATCCGTTACCGCCCACCATGTTCGCAGCGGTAGTTCAGTTGGTTAGAATACCGGCCTGTCACGCCGGGGGTCGCGGGTTCGAGTCCCGTCCGCTGCGCCATTTTTATAGTGAGCTCTTGTAGTTTCACTTTTTATCCCCAAGTCTCCCCTGTCTTGGGGTTTTTTTTATTTTAATTTTTTCATTAAAATTGCCATATGCTTAAAAGGCTTTTAAACCTCAAATAAAGACAATTGTTTTTTTAAACTGCTGATATTAAACAACTAAAATTAATAAAAAACAGGGTGTCTGACCCTGTTTTTTTTATGATATATTGGGTTATGCCAAAACCGCCCCAGCTACCATGTCGTCAGGCAATAGTACAACACAAAGCTGTCCATCTTTTTCTGCAGATAAGATCATGCCTTCGCTGACACCAAATTTCATTTTGCGTGGAGCAAGATTGGTTACGCAAATCACAGTTTTACCAAGCAGTTGTTCTGGTTGATAGAATTTAGCGATGCCGCTAAACACATTGCGAGTTTTGCACTTACCATCTGTGTCTGTATCGCCTACATCAAGCGTGAACTGAAGAAGTTTGTCTGCCCCTTCTACTTTGTTGCATTCTAAGACTTTAGCGACACTCATTTTTACTTTGGCAAAGTCATCAATACTGATGAATTCATCATCACAAATCTTGTCTTGCATATTATTTGCCTTTTGGTTGCTGTTGGTTTTGCTGGTTTGTAGATTTTCCTTAGAGTCATCAATCATCGCTTGTACTTTCTTTGGATCGATGCGCTGCATTAATGGCGTAAATTCATTAATAGAATGCGTAAGAATCTCAAAGCGGGTGTTAAAATCAAGAGTTGCTACATTTAAGAATGTTTTTGATTGTTCTGCTAAAGTTGGCAGTACAGGCGATAAGTAGACCATGATTTTGTGGAATAGATTCAACCCTACCGAACAGACATTTTGAACATCAATGCTATTGGGGTTTGTTTTAGCGATTGCCCACGGTTTTTGTTCGTCAATATACTGGTTGGCGATGTCTGCCAATGCCATGATTTCACGAATAGCGGTGCTAAATTCACGATTCTCGTAGTGGGTCATGATGCTGTCGCCAGCTTGAATAAATTTATTGACAAGTTGAGGCTCGCTACATTGAGCAGACAGTTGATTATTAAATTGAGTGTTGATGAACTTGGCACAGCGACTGGCAATGTTCACAACTTTACCAACAAGATCGGAATTTATTTTGGCGATAAAATCATCAAGATTTAAATCAGAATCTTCTACTTTATCGGATAATTTTGAGGCAAAATAATAACGCAGATATTCAGGATTAAGGTGCTTTAAGTAAGTCCCAGCTTTAATGAATGTGCCACGAGATTTGCTCATTTTTTCACCATTAACGGTCAAAAAGCCATTCACAAATAAGCGAGTTGGTGTGCGATAGTTTGCACCGCTCAGCATGGCAGGCCAAAACAGAGCATGGAAATAAACGATATCTTTGCCGATAAAATGATATACTTCGGCAGTACTGTCTTTACCCCAGTAATCATCAAATGCGATGTCGCTACGATTTTGTTTGATGTAATTTTCAAAACTTGCCATATAGCCAACAGGAGCATCTACCCAAACATAAAAATATTTATCATCTGTGTCTGGAATCTTAAAGCCAAAATATGGTGCATCTCGGCTGATGTCCCAGTCGGTAAGCCCTGCTTCAAACCATTCGTCTAATTTATTGGCGATGGAGATGGGCAGACGACCTTCATCTCGTGTCCATTTTTGTAAAAATTTAGTAAAGTTTGGTAGCTTGAAAAAGTAATGGTCAGATGATTTTTCTATGGGCGTTGCACCACTTAGGGTGGAGCGTGGATTGATGAGTTCGGTGGCATTATAGGTACTGCCACAAGATTCGCAAGAATCTCCATATTGATCGTCTTTTTGACACTTAGGGCAGGTGCCTTTGATGAAGCGGTCGGATAAAAACATCTGTTTTTCAGGATCAAAAAGTTGAGTAACAGGGCGAATGGAAATATTTCCTGCTTTTTTGTTGGCAAGATAAATTTCTTCTGAACGCTTGCGATTGGTTATTGAATGCGTGCTGTCATAATGATCAAAGGCAACATTAAAACCTAAAAAATCCTGTTCATGTTCCACTTGCACGCTCTTTATTTGCTCTTCTGGGTCAACGCCATTATCTTGGGCTTTGAGCATGATGGCGGTGCCATGTGCATCATCAGCACAGACATAAATTACATCATGACCCATAGCACGCATAGCACGCACCCAGATGTCGGCTTGAATATAGCCTAATAAGTGCCCCATGTGGATTGAACCATTGGCATAGGGCAGGGCATTAGTTACGAGAATTTGGCGTTTGGCTGTCATGGTGTACCTTTTTCGTGGATTTTAGATATGAATTTAATTTAAAGAATATTTATAATTTTATCGTAAATTGACCATAAAATCACGCAAAAAAATCAAGCCATATGTGATTTGGCTTGATTTTTTATCCCTATGATTCAAATGTATCTGTTGACTTATCATTTTAATCAACAAATTTTAGACCTGAATGTTTTGATGGCTGTTTTGGATCGGTTTTTGGCACGATGTCAATATTGGCATATTCATTTGGGTCAAAAAAATGTCCTTCGTTTGGGCTTTCTTTGGCATAAATACCAAGCACTGCTGGCATTGGAATCCATACATCTTGTGAAACACCACCAAAGCGTGCAGCGAATGAAATGGCGTCATTACTAATGTGTAAATCTTTGGTGGCTTGATAAGACGCAGCTAATACTAGGCGTCCGTCTGTGGCATATTCTAGTGGTGCAACGACATCAGCGTGTGTTGCATCAATCATAAGATAAGCGGTCAGTTCGTTATCTTCAAGCCATTCGTGCATGGCGCGGATTAGGTAGGGTCGCTTTGGGGTAAAAGACATGGCTACTCCGAGTGTTTATCAAGGTAATTGGGTAGGGATTTTAAACTATTTTTAAAACTTGAACGGTTAAATAATCGCTTTTGATATTCTATCAGGGGTTTACAAAGTTCAGATGGTAGCTTAATATTCATGCTAGGCAATCGCCATAATAGCGGTGCCAGCAAAACATCGCACCAGCCAAATTCATCGGACAAAAAATATTCTTGTTTGGTAAAAATTGGTGAAAGTGTGATGAGCGAATCTGATAGCGATTTTTTGGCACGCAAGGCGGATTGTTCATCAAAGCTGTCTGAGTGGGTGAGCAGGATTTTGCCAAGTCTTAACCAGTCAGATTGTAGTCGCCATGCTAATTGTCGCACATTAGCCCGCTCTTTTGGGGTGATGGGCAGTAGTTTTCCTGCACCGTGCCGTTCTTCTAAGTATTCAAAGATGACAGTTAATTCATACAGTGTAATATCACGACCAACCAAAATCGGTAAGGTGCCATAAGGATTTAATTCGGCAATCTCTTCTGGTCGTTCATCTTGAATCAATGCCAATTCATAAGAAAGCTGTTTTTCTTCCAATAATAAGCGTACCACATGGCTATCGTAGCCATCATCACCATACAGGATAAATTGTGTCGGTAGAAGATGTGAAAAATCTGCCATAGATTGCAAAAAGTTGAAAGATTGGTTGCTAGTTTAGCAAATTTTAGAGTTTATGTGTTAAAAATTATTTATTTTATTGGGGTTGATGGTGATGATTTTTTTTAAAACTTGAAAAGAAAAAAGAGCCAGTGGCTACTACTGGCTCTTTTTTATGACAAATTATTTGACATCTTTCCAAAATTCTTTGTTCAGCAGATATACTGGAATCAATAGAATGAGTAGGAATAAAATGACAAAAGCACCATAGATTTTACGATCATGACGCACAGGCTCGGCCATCCATGCCATGAAGTTGACTAAATCTCCAACTCGTGATTTATACTCTTCATCACCAAGTTCTTGTTGTAGATTGTGCAATACATGAGGCATGGCAGCATTTGCTAGTACTAGATTATTTGCACCCCAAGGACGGCTTGGATCTTCATAGAACGACAGTAGGTAGGTATAAACCCAGTCATCGCCACGCAAGCGAGTTTCAAGCGATAAATCGGGTGGTGCAGCACCAAACCAAGCACCTTGCAGTTCAGGGTTGATGCCTGCGGTTACATGGTCGCCAATTTGGCTTGAAGTAACCATGAGGTATTTTTCCATCAATTCTGCAGGAATATCCAAATCTTTGGCAATGCGTGAATGACGCACATACTGAGCTGAATGACAGCCCACGCAGTAGTTCATGAACATTGCAGCTCCGCGTTGTAACGAACCTTTGTTGGTAAGGTCAATTGGGGCTTTGCTACATTCTAGCGTGGTTTTTGTGCCATCAGCTTCGGTATATTCACCACAGCCATGTCCACCACCAGCCATAGCTGGTGAGGAAACTAAGATGCTGGCACCTGCCAAAAGCAAGCCCAAACCTAGGGTTTTTAGATTAGATGCTTTCATTAGTGACCCCCTGTAACTCGTTCTGGTGGTTGTTTGCACTTCTCAATTGATGTATAGAACGGCATCAGAATGAAATACAAGAAGTATAAAATGGTACATATACGACCGATCAAAGTGCCTGTTGGTGTAGATGAAACACCACCTAAGTAACCTAGGATTAAGAAACTCACTACAAAAATGGCCAAGGCAATCTTGGATAAGACACCTTTATATCGAATTGATTTTACAGGTGAGCGATCTAACCAAGGTAATACAAACAAAATTGCAATTGCACCAAACATGACGATTACGCCTGGCAACGCTGAACCAAACATAGATGGTGTGGCACGAAGCATTGCATAATAAGGCATATAGTACCAAACAGGAGCAATGTGAGCAGGTGTTTTTAAAGCGTTGGCAACTTCAAAGTTTGGTTTTTCTAAGAAATAACCACCACCTTCAGGGGCGAAAAACACCACCGCAAAGAACAAAATAAAGAATACTACAATGCCAACCATGTCATGCACGGTATAGTAAGGGTGAAATGGCACCCCATCAAGTGGTACGCCGTTTTTGTCTTTTAGTTTTTTGATATCTACGCCATCTGGGTTGTTTGATCCTACATGATGTAATGCTACCAAATGCATGAATACAAGACCAACCAAGATGAGTGGAATTGCCACAACATGTAGAGCGAAGAAGCGGTTTAAAGTGATGCCTGAAATAATATAATCACCTTTCACCCATTCACCCAGTGCATCACCGATGAATGGAATGGCAGCAGGAAGGTTAAGAATAACCTGTGCACCCCAAAAAGACATATTGCCCCAAGGTAGTAAATAGCCAAAAAAGCCTTCAGCCATTAGGCATAGATAAATCGCCATACCAATGATCCAGACCAATTCACGAGGTTTTTGGTATGAACCATACATTAATCCGCGGAACATATGCAAATATACAACCACAAAGAATGCTGATGCACCTGTTGAGTGCATATAGCGGATTAGCCAACCACCTTTAACATCACGCATGATATATTCAAGTGATGCAAACGCACCTTCTGCACTTGGATTAAACATCATGGTTAGCCAAATACCAGTGACCAATTGGTTTACTAATACAACCATTGATAACACACCAAAGAAATACCAAAAATTGAAATTCTTTGGAGCATAATACTTTGACATATGGTATTCATAAGTCTCGGTTGCTGGATAGCGTGCATCAACCCAGTTCATAAATTTCTTAGCGATGCTCATGGTTATGCCTCCCCAACAGTCAAGATTGTGCCATCAAGGCTATAATCTGGAATTGGTAGATTCAGTGGTGCAGGAACGCCACTGTATACTCGTCCAGATAGGTCATACAATGAACCGTGGCAAGGACAGAAAAAACCACCAAACCAATCTGCACCGCCTAAGTCTGCCGCACCAACTTCAGGTCTAAAAGAGGGTGCACAGCCTAGATGTGTACAAACACCTTCAACTACCAGCAAATTAGGCTGAATTGAACGAGTTTCATTTTTACAATATTCAGGCTGAATAGAGGCTTGTGATTCAGGGTCGGCAAGTTTTGGGGTAACTTTGCTTAAATTTGCCACCATTTCTTCGGTACGCTTAACGACAAAAATTGGTTTGCCACGGTATTTGATTGTGATCATTTGACCGTTTTCAATTCCACTGATGTCTTGAACGGCTGGTGCACCAGCAGCTTCTGCTTTAGCACTTGGGTACCAAGAGCGTACAAATGGGGTGGCTATCGCACCTACACCAACCGCACCGATGGCAGCGGTGGTTGCGATTAGGACTCTACGGCGTTTAATATTCACGCCTTCGGCATGGCTCATTAAAACTTCCTCCAGAATAAAGAATGGGATTGTTCCCATACTGGGTGTGTGGCTGTGATAAAACCGTTTTATCGTCGCCACATTTGCTGTGCCTATTTACTAGTTTTTAAACATGACTATTTTAAGCTATTTTTGCCATAAAATAAATTGTTCTGTTGCTATCTTGTGAAAAAAAGTCGCAAAATTTTTAATGAATTGACAAAAAAAGCTTTGTTTGTGTAAAAATAGCGTAATATCCAACCAGTCTAGTGGGAATTATCATGTTATTTATATAATATTAACTTAAAAATATATTTAATTAAACTAAAAAATAATCCAGTCATTTTAGCATAAAATTTGTCATTATTTTAAGTAACTATTACTTAATGGCCGTTTATTTATTCTTTTTTTTACACTTTGCCAATATTTTTATACAAAATGAAGCATAAAAAAACTCCCGATAACGAGAGTTTTTTGAAATTTGCAAAAGCGTAAAAGATTAACGCTTTGAAAATTGTGGGCGACGACGAGCTTTGCGTAGACCCAATTTTTTACGCTCAACTTCACGAGCATCACGAGTAACGAAACCAGCTGCTTTTAGAGCAGGTTTTAGGCTTTCATCAGATTCAATCAATGCACGAGTGATGCCATGGCGAATCGCACCTGCTTGGCCACTTGCACCACCACCAGTAACGGTGATGTATAGGTCGTAATCAGTTGCAACATCAAGCAGCTCTAATGGCTGACGAACAACCATGCGAGAAGTCTCACGACCAAAGTATTCATCTAGGCTTTTGCCATTGATGCTGATATTGCCTGTGCCTTTAGACAAGAAGACACGAGCGGTAGAAGTCTTTCTGCGACCTGTTCCGTAATTGCGTTCCATGTTTGTCTCCTTAGATGTCTAAAACTTGTGGCTGCTGTGCTGCGTGTGGGTGATCAGTACCCGCATACAGTTTTAGCTTTTTAATCATTGCATAGCCCAAAGGACCTTTTGGCAACATACCTTTAACGGCTTTAAACAACACATCCTCTGGCTTGTGTGCAAGAAGTTTTGTGAAGTTAGTTTCTTTAATACCACCTGGGTAGCCAGTATGTCGATAATATTTTTTATCTTGTGCTTTTTTGCCAGTAACAGCAATTTTGTCAGCATTGATGACAACGATATAATCGCCTGTATCAACATGGGGAGTGTACGATGGTTTGTGCTTGCCACGCAGACGAGAAGCAATTTCGGAAGCCAAGCGACCTAGTGTTTTGCCTTCAGCGTCCACAACATACCAGTCATGTACAACTTCAGCGGGTTTGGCACTGATAGTAGTAGTCATAGTTAAACCTTATTAAGTTTGAGAGAAAAGTTGGGGGAAACGAGGGCTCTCAAAAAACAGTTGCTAATTCTAACATAGTATAAAACCCTTTGCAAGCAAATTTTATCTCATTTTTTGTTTGTAAGAGGGTGTATCAAAGTAAGATGAAGTAAGATGCTCTAAGGTTGTGATGCAAAGCGTGTGTCATGATTTATCATACATTGGCTTATTAAATAAAAAGCACAAAAAATTAATTACCGTCATTTATGTGTGTTTTTTTTAAAAATAAGTAGAGATAAAAATTGTCGGCAATTTCTTACATGCTGTGTTGGTGATGGCTGATGGCGTAGTTTGGCTAATTGTCTTATCCTATTCTTATTAAGAGGTCTGCGAGAATTAGATTGGTTAGTAAGGATTAAATAGGGACTAGATGGCAGATTGCCAAAACAATGATGACCAAAGGACTGCTTGCGACGGACAGCATTTACCCATACACCCAGTTTACCCAAGCTGGGTGTTTTTTTAGGTAAGTTTTTTTATTTTGTATTACCAGCTGTGATTTTAGATGGGTTGTAGATGGTAGGGTGGTTTAATCATCAATACGAATGCAGACCAGATTATCATGACGGTCGTTTTTGACCAGTTTGCAATCAGGCATGAGCAACTGATATACCGCTAAGGTTTCGGCAGTTGTTTGTTCAATGGTATATTCATGTGTCATGGCGGGGCGCAGTCGATTTTGTAGATGAGATTTCACCGCTCTGCACAAGGCGATTGCACTTTCTTCTTTGACCAGACCTTGTGGATAAGTGGCGGTTAAAATATCAGCAAATGCCCCTTTTGCCCAGCCAACAACAGGGGTGCCAAGATGAATGGCTTGTAGAGCAGTCATGCCTATGCTTTCAGGGTGGTTGGCAAGTGCAAGAACGATGTTGGCTGATGATAGCCACTCTTTCATGTCTGGTGGTCTTCTACCAATGAAGGTAACTTTATTGTTTAAGCCTAAGGTGTGAATGCGTTGGGTAAATTCTTCATGAGCAATGTCTTGGCTGGTATGGGTAAGTTCCAAATCTTCAGCGATGATGACTTGAATGTCTGGGAATTTTTCTTGTAAATTGCCCAAAATATCTATCAGCCACTCTTGTCCATATTCTGCACCAATAGGCGTAGGGAAAAACAGCCATTTTTTATGTTCAAGCTCTGGGTATTCTGAAAAAACATTGTGTAGCCAATATATAGATGAGTTGTGCCGATATGGATAGGTGCGTATATCTACGCCACGCTTGATACAAATGATGCTAAAAGGAAGTTCTTGAATGTTCAATTCCTCCTGTTTTTGGGCAATTTTTGCTTTGAGATATTTATCAATACTCTTGGAGGCAGTAATGATGACATCAGAGTAAAACAGTGCGTGTGAGTAGGAATTCATGGGATAAAAACCATAAATACTGGCCACGATTTTTGGACGCATTTTTTTTGGGATAGGGCGTAACGCCCAGTGTAGCACCCAAGCAGGTGTGCGAGAGTGTACATGAATGATGTGTGGGCGTTGTTCTTGGATAATCTTGCGTAGCTTGAACACATTTTTTAACGCCCACCAAGATTTTTTTGGCATGGGTAATTTGTAATATACTGTGCCATCACGCAATAATCGTGTAACCAGCTCGCTGTCCTCATCTGCTGCCCCAATGACAATGGATTCATGACCTGCACGCATGAATGCGTGGGTGATGGCGTAGATGCCTCGTTTGGCTTCATCGTGTTTTAATGACGATGATAAGTGCATGACTTTCATGTGTTGTCTTTGATATTATAGGGTGTTTAGCAGGGTTTTGGCGTGTTCTTTGGCTTTGATATTGCGATAGCTGGCAGTCATTTGGCCGTTTTTATCAAATACAAAAGTTGAGCGAATGACACCAAGGTGTGTTTTGCCATACATCATTTTTTCTTTGATGACATCAAAATGCTGACAAAGCATTTCGTCAGTATCGCTCGCTAGTGCGATGTTCAATGCTTTTTTGCTAATAAAATTATGATGAGATTTGATGCCATCACGAGACACACCAATGATTTGATAACCTTTGTTTGTAAATTCATCTTTAAGCACGGTGAAATCTACTGCCTGTACGCTACAGCCTGCTGTGTTGTCTTTTGGATAAAAATATAAAATTAATCCTTGTCCGCTACTTTTGACAAAATTTGCCAAATCAACTTGTCTTGTTGTGTTGTGCTCAACAAGTGTTATCTCAAAGGCGGGAAGAGTGATATTTTCGTGAGTATTTGTCATGATAAAATCGATAAAATGAAGTTAGTTGAAAACTTTGGGTAAAATTTTATTGTTATTTTACCTAAACTTTTCTTGTTATGGAGAAAATTTTGTAACTTTGTTGATGATAAATTGTAAAATCAGCAACTATTTAGTAAAATTAGGCACCTTTATTGTTATTGACTGATGAGCGTTTTATGTCTTTATCTTCTTTTTTTAAACTTGATGAACGAAATTCTTCGGTTCGTCAAGAGGTTGTTGCAGGTTTGACGACATTTTTGGCCATGGTGTATTCGGTGATTGTTGTACCAAGTATGCTATCGCAAGCGGGCTTTCCTGCTGAATCGGTGTTTGTTGCGACTTGTTTGGTGGCGGGTCTTGGTTCGATTTTAATCGGTCTTTGGGCAAATGTTCCAATGGCAATTGGTTGTGCAATTAGCTTGACGGCATTCACGGCATTTAGCCTTGTTTTGGGGCAGGGCATCAGTGTGCCTGTGGCATTGGGTGCGATTTTCTTGATGGGTGTGCTGTTTACACTGATTTCAGCAACAGGCATTCGTGCATGGATTTTACGCAATTTACCAAGCTCAATTGCACATGGTGCTGGCATTGGTATCGGCTTGTTTTTATTGCTCATTGCTGCCAATGGTGTAGGTTTGGTAATTAAAAATGATGCAGGGTTGCCTGTAAAAATGGGGGATTTTGCCTCATTTCCCGTCATCATGTCTTTACTTGGGTTGGCTGCAACCATTGGTCTTGAACGCAAGCAAATTAAGGGAAGTATTTTGTGGGTGATTATTGCCATCACGGTCATTGGTTTGATTTTTGATCCAAATGTGAAGTTTAGTGGCTCAATATTTAAGCTACCCACCATCACAGGTGAGTCGCAATTTTTTAATCTTGATATTGCAGGTGCATTTAATGCGGCAGTGTTGCCTGCGGTATTTGCCCTTGTAATGACGGCAGTGTTTGATGCAACAGGTACAATTCGTGCAGTGGCAGGTCAGGCAGAGCTGATCGATAAAGATGGTCAAATCATCAATGGTGATCGTGCTTTGACTGCAGACTCGGTGTCAAGCATCTTTTCAGGGCTGTTTGGCACGGCACCTGCTGCTGTTTATATTGAGTCAGCGGCAGGTACAGCTGTGGGCGGTAAGACAGGTTTGACAGCCATTGTGGTTGGTTTGCTATTTTTACTCATGCTGTTTTTTGGGCCTTTGGCATTTTTGGTACCAACTTATGCAACAGCACCTGCTTTGATGTATGTGGGTCTTTTGATGTTAAGCAGTGTCTCAAAGCTGGATTTTGATGACTTGGTAGGGGCAATGAGTGGCCTTGTATGTGCAGTGTTTATTGTGCTAACAGCCAACATCGTAACGGGCATCATGCTTGGTTTTGCAAGTCTGGTTTTAGGTCGTTTGATTGCAGGTGAGTTTGATAAGCTAAATGTTGGCACCATCATCATTGCAGCGATACTTGTGGCGTTTTATGCCTTTGGTTATGCGATTTAAAATCTAGATGATAATAAAACACCACCTGATTCAGGTGGTGTTTTATTAAGTCAAAAACCAAGCTGTTAGATGTTCTTTGTTCATTAATCCTATTTTTCTTTAACTTCATCAATCAAACCAAGCAAATAGGATTGAATTTTTGGCAAATATTCAGCTTGAATGTCGTTTAGCCATGCACCATCAACTGCACAACGAATGCTAGACAATCTAAAGTCATTGTCGGTATGGGCATAGTTTTTGAGTTTATTGCTAAGCCAACTCTCCCATAGACCAATCAGTTTGCTTTCGGCATTCATTGCACGGATTAGACCTGCCCAGTCACTTGATAATCCAATATTTTCGTTGGTGAAAAATACATTCACATAGGCACGGGTAAATACACCTGTCTGTTCTCCCAGGCGTTCAATATCTTGTAAAATCGCAGTATTAACTTGTGCGATGAACAGTTCAAAAACCGATTCTATGAGTGTATCTTTATTTTTAAAATGATGAAATAACCCGCCTTTGCTTGTCTCTGCTAAGTCCGCAACTTTTTGCATGGATAAATTGGCGATGCCATCTGCCAACATCAGTTTTTTAGCGGCAATCAAAATATTGTGGCGAAGAAGCTCTGGATTGTTTTTGCGTTTTGGTTTGGTTGTGTCAAAAAGCTCAAACGATTGATGTTCCATAATTTTTTTCCTTACCAATTTTTGATAAAATTTAGCTGTTTTGGTAGTGTGTGATATCATTCAAACCAGCATCAATAAAACCTTGGCGACGCAAGGCACAGCTGTCGCACATACCGCACGCACGCCCATCACCATCTGCCTGATAGCAAGAGACGGTTTGCCCATAATCCACACCAAGCGATAATCCAAGTTTTAGGGTTTGAGCTTTGGACAGATTTTGAAGTGGTGCGATGACTGATAGGCGATTGCCAGCACGACCTCTTACAGTGGCAAGATTGGCAAGCTCTTCAAAGGCTTTGATAAAATCAGGGCGACAGTCGGGATAGCCTGAGAAATCTACCGAGCTTACACCAATGATAATATGGTTGGCACCCATGACTTCTGCTGCTGCCAGTGCATAGGATAAAAAGATGGTGTTGCGAGCTGGTACATAGGTAACGGGCACAGCATTAGAACTGGCATCATAATCAGGCACATCAATATTTTGATCTGTAAGTGCTGAACCACCAAGTTGGGCAATGTCAATGTCGATGATACGGTGCATTACCCCAAGATGCTCGGTAATTTTTTTGGCGGCGATGAGTTCGCTAGAATGACGCTGGCCGTAGCGAAAGCTGATGGCGACAATGTCTTTAAAATTTGCTTTTGCCCAATACAGACAAGTTGTGGAGTCAAGTCCGCCAGAGAATAAAACGACGGCTTTTTTATCGTAAAAATCGTGATTCATGAAGTATAAGAATGTTTGAAAATCTTGAAATTCTACCATAAAAAATAAAGATTTTGGTAAGATTTTGCTGTTGCTTGTGGTAGAATGTCAAGTTTTATCGCAAGCTGAGTAAAATAGAATCATATGGATACCGAACTGATTAAAATTATTTTGGCATTTGTGGTGTTAATCAACCCATTTAGTGCACTGGGGTTGTTTTTAAACATCACCAAAACTTACAGTGCCCAAGACCGCAAAAAAGTGGCACAAATTGCTTGTCTGACAGTGTTGATTACCATCAGTTTTTTTACACTTTTGGGCGAGGCCTTGCTTGAAGTTTTGGGTATTTCGGTCGGGTCATTTCAGGTGGCAGGGGGTATTTTGGTCTTTTTGATTGCCATTAATATGATGAATGGCGGAGGCAATCCTGTCAAGCCGAATGAAGATGAGGTAGAGGTTAATTCTTCATTGGTGGCATCAGCGGTTGTGCCACTTGCCATTCCGATGATGGTTGGACCAGGGGGGATTTCAACTGTCATTATTTATAGCAGTCAAGTGGCTGGTGCCTTTCAAAAAGCCATGATTGTGGTGGCAGGATTGTGTATCAGCATCATTTGCTATTTGTCGTTAATGGCAGCAGGGCGTATCAGTCGTTTTTTGGGTGATACTGGGTTGAATATTTTAAGTCGTGTCATGGGTATGCTTTTGGCAGCGGTGGCGGTTGAGATTTTGGTCAGTGGACTGCGGACAATTTTTCCTGATTTGCTGAATTGATGGTTTTATTGTCCTTATTATCCATCAAATAATTGCCAATCTGCTAATATCATAACAATACAATAAAAAATATCAAAAAGCGAATGTCGGCATTCGCTTTTTAGATTGTCTTATGTTGGGTTGTCTTATGCTATTTAAAGCCCTATCATTCATATTACAAGCTGGCCAATAAATCGGCCAATGCCTGACCTGCATCGTTGGTTTTCATGAATTGTTCGCCAATCAAAAAATGATGAATGTTATTTTTTTGCATCAGTTGGATATCATCTGCGTCATTAATCCCGCTTTCGCTGACTACAAGTGCGTCATTGCCAAGTGTATCAAATAATCTTTGACATAGGTGGATACTGTGATTTAAATCTACTTGAAAAGTATTTAAATCCCGATTATTAATGCCATAAATATTATGAGGGCTTTTTGGTAGCCGTAAAGCACGTTCTAGTTCGTCTTGGGTGTGAATCTCAATCAGTATGTCCATGCCCAATTCTATGGCAATAGAGTGCAGTTGTGCCACTGTTTTATCATCAAGACACGCCATGATGAGTAAAATACAATCAGCACCCAAAGCACGGCTTTCAATGATGTGATAATCACTCACCATAAAATCCTTACGCAGCACAGGTAAATGACACGCCGAACGCGCTGACTTCATATATTCATCATGCCCCAAAAAATAGGTGCGATCGGTCAATACAGAAAGACAGGTTGCTCCTGCTTTGGCATAGCCTTTGGCACTGCTGATGGGATCAAAATTTTGGCAAATCACGCCTTTTGATGGGCTGGCTTTTTTAATTTCGCTGATGACCCCGATTTTATTTTCGTTCACTCTGACAGCACGCAAAGCATTGGCAAAGCCACGAGGTTTATCGTCATTGTTCTTAATGACATTTAATAACTCATCTTGGCTGATATGGTGTTTGGCTTGTTCAATCTCTTGATGCTTGGTGGCAACGATTTTTTGTAAAATGCTCGGTGTAGCGGTCTGAATCATGAGCCTTCCTAATGATTATAATCACTGATGAATTGTGTTTAAGAGTTAAAAGATTGGGTAAATTCGGCAAAGTTTTGCATTTTAATCAGTGCTTGACCGCTGGCGATGATCTTCTGAGCTGATTTTACTCCCTCTTTTAGACTGCTTGCCTTGCCTGCAACATAAATTGCTGCTCCTGCATTAAAAGCGATGATGTCTTGGGCTTTTTGAATGCGTAAGTCAGTTGCTTTGCCTGCCAGTGCTTGTTTGATGAGAATTAGACTGTCTTTTGATGACTCAACACCAAGCCCATCAAGACTTTGGGTGGCCAGTCCAACATCACTTGGGCTGATGATGCTATTTGTAATCTGACCACCTTTAAGTTCGCTGACAAAGTTTTCTCCCGCCAGACTAAATTCGTCCAATCCATCTGCTGAATGCACCACAATAGCATGGCGACTGCCTAGGTTTTTTAAGGCTTGGGCAAAGGGTTGGCATAGTGATTCATCAAATACGCCAATGACTTGATTGATGACACCAGCAGGGTTGGTTAGTGGACCTAGTACATTAAAAATCGTGCGTACTTTTAATTGGCTACGCACACCAACGGCATACTTAATTGCCTTGTGGTGGTTGGGTGCAAACAAAAACCCCAGATTTTGTTCGTTCAGACATTGCAATACTTGAATGTTGTTTAAATCAAGGCGAATGCCTGCACTGGCAAGTAAATCTGATGAACCTGACTTGGTGGATACGCCACGATTGCCATGCTTGGCCACTACCACACCACTGCTTGCAACAACAAATGCGGCAGCGGTTGAAACATTAAATAAATTTGCACCATCACCACCTGTACCGACAATATCTACCACATTGGATAAATCTGTTATATTGATGCCATCGGCCAATTCACGCATGACAGATGCGGCGGCAGTAATTTCGCTGACACTCTCTCCTTTGATGTGTAAGGCGGTTAAGATGGCTCCCATCAGAGCGTCAGGACATCGTCCGTGCATGATGGTGAGCATGACGGCACGCATGGTCTTGCTATCAAGGTCTTTGTTTTGTAGCAAGGTTTTTAAAGCCTGACTTAAAAAGTCATTAATCTGTTTGTCGCTCAGTGTATTGATGGCATCAAAATTAATCATGATTTTTTCTTAAGATTTTTTATGTTTTTTATGTTAATGTTTGGGCGACTAAGCGATTTTTGTCAGATTGTCATTGCTGAGCTTTGCCAACCCATGCCTTGCTAAAAAGTTATTAAAAATTTTATAGCCATGCTCGCTTAGTATGGATTCTGGGTGAAACTGTACACCTTCAACATTCAGTGTTTTGTGCCGTACGCCCATGATTTCCTCCATTGTGCCATCGCTGTTTTGTGTCCAAGCGGTTATTTCTAGGCAGTCGGGCACGGTATTTTTGTCAATGACCAGCGAGTGATAGCGAGTGGCATTAAATGGGCTTGGTAGGTCTTGAAATACGCCAGTACCGTGATGATGAATCGGCGACAATCTGCCATGCATGACTTCGCTTGCTCGCACAACTTGCCCGCCAAATGCTTGACCAATCGCTTGATGGCCTAGGCATACGCCTAAAATTGGCACCACGCTTGATAGGCTGGTTAAAATGGGTAAGCTAACCCCTGCTTGAGTAGGGCTACAAGGACCTGGCCCCAAGATGATGGCTTTTGGGGCAAGCTTTTGAATTTCATCAAGGGTAGTTTCGTCATTGCGTAATACTTTGATGTCTTGTTGTAATTCACCAAAGTATTGAGCAATGTTGTAGGTGAAGCTACAATAGTTATCTATCATCAGTATCATTTTTAAGTTAAATCCTTGATTTATATAATATTGTTGTTAAGTCAGTGTAAATTATACTCTTTTTTGAACTCAAATACAAAAAGCACACCCTGTTTGAGTGTGCTTCCTGTTTAACTCTGCTCAATGAAGTGTTTGACATTGTTTTCCAGCCAATAAGGATATGGATCATTGCCGTCTGGCTTTGGTATTTTACCACTAATTCGCCATCTGTCAAATGTTGAGCGTGTTCTGCCGACTAGGTGACAAAATTCTTTAATGCGAATTCGTCTTTGCAACACTTGTTGATCACACAGTTTGCCAATTTCTTTCATTTCTTCTCTCCTAATGCTCTATTGGCGGCTCTGGTAGGGGTTGCCAGTGGGTTGGGTAACTGTTCCAAAATCACCGTCGCCCAAATAATGGTCTATGGCTATTGCAGGCTCATGATGTTCGCTGTTATGTTGCATCACTCATTCTCCTCTATATTGTTTACAATCATGGTTCGGGATAAGCTGCCTATACTGTACCCAGTTAGTGAAGTTACCTGAACAAGCAATAAAACCTGTATCATCATGAGACCAGTGAGTGATACCATTATGTTCCCTAACTTCTTCTTCCTCACTCGGGTCAATAGGCGTAGCACAATGTTCAAATGCACTAGCATGAACTGGTTCACTATTCACTAGCTTGTCATAGATAGCCAATGCTTTTTCAATACTTGTATCATTCTTGCGATAGGATACTTGTGCTGAACAAGAACAAGAGACTCTGATAGCATCTAGTTCTGTCAGATATATTTCATTACCTTTATTATTGAGAATAAAATACATGATTTCTTTGGTGGTTTCATCTCGTTCATGATATACATAAGGTGTATGCCATTCACCTGCATATAATACTTCTGGTGTGCTCTCTTGCATAGCTTGATACATTAAATCTGCCAACTGTTTAATCTCTGGTTGTGCATCTTCATGGCAACGAAGATTAAAGAAGTTGTCAAAGTTAGTTGCAGTTACAAGGGTTTTCATCATTTGAAATGGTTCAAGAACACGATTAACAATTTGCTTATGCAAGCCAAGATTCTTTAACTGGTAAGCGTGATAAATAGCTGAGTCTCTTGCATTGCACCACGCTTCTTTACAGGCATCAACATCGGCTTGTTCATCTTTAGCCTGCATACCACTTTGATTTAGCCCCCAATGAATAGGCATAGCAGAGTTTAAAGCGACTTGGTCTATCATCTTATCAATAGGGATTGCACGAGATGATGAAGCATTGCGTGAAAATTGACGATGGGTGAGCAATTCGCAATGTATAAAGCGATGATACTCTAATTCAAAAGTGGTGATACGAGTATTTGTGTGAGCAGATATACTATCTGCAACAATGGTTGCTTTAATCATTCTCTGAACTCCTTTAAGTTGGTGTGTTTTCTTGATGAAATTTCTCTCCAATCTCATCGAGAAAACCTTTTTTAGTTAAGTCCACAAAAACTGCTTGTTTTTGTAGTTCTTGCAATTCCACGCCTGTGTACTTATGCCCTATTTGGGTTAATAAATCGGATAACGATTGTGCGTCATCATCAGATAATAAGTATTTGTCATTATAATACGCACTCACTTTGCAGACTTGCCAACCCAATTTATCTGCCACATTTTTGATTGTCATGTCGCCATCAATGAAAATTTTTCTAATGTCATGGCTAAAACGAGAGCGAAAAATAAATTCTTTTTTCTCATACGATGGTAGTTGAACAATGCACATATTTACTCCTTTGGTGGTTGTGGTGAATAAAACTATCTTAATAATCTCTTAATCCCCCAAAACCACTTCGCCATCTACAAAATCAATGATTGTTTTGCCTGTTTTTGGGTCAAATGGGACTGCAAATTTATTCCCCCCCCCTGCCCAACTATCAAAATAATTATTTTTGATGCCAACAATCAGTTCTTTTTTATGATTAGACTTTAAAACTTTTTCTGTTTCACCAGTATAACAAGGCACATATTCCCAACCACTCTCCAACATCGCCCTAATAATTTCCTTTGGCTCTTTACGCTTTGGCGGTGGCTCAAATACTACATTGGGGTAGAGTTTGGATAGTAGTTCATAATTTTCTTGGGTGGCGTGTAATATGACTGGCATACCATTGACATTTAAGCCTGTATTTTTAAACCAACCCGCTTTGTTTAAAAATACATCATTATCTTCATTTACTTTTGTAATTTTGGATATTTTATGGGTTAGTGGTAAACAATAAACCAAATCCCCAACTTTAAATTTACTCACAATAAACTCCTTAAATTAACTTGACGGCTTATGTTAAGTTTATGTGTTTTCTTAAAATAAGCCTTTTGAATTATTCTTTAACTGGCATTACTACACCAACCGCCTTAAATTTAATTTCACCAAAGTCAATCAAAGCAGGTTTATTTTTGCCTGTGCTTCTAATTGATGGCGGTATTGCATTGCCTAATATTTTTCCAATTTTTTGCATTTTCGCCATATAATCCCAATTCAATGTAACCATTTCATTGGTTACTTTGTCATCTGATGGGATAACACGGTTCGGATTTGGAAATCTACCGACATTAACACTATCAAAAGTGGTGGCATTTTTATCAAATCGCATTACAACCACACTTTTTTCATCATTTTCTGTAATTTCAATGGTTACATCGCCTTTTTTATCTTTTGCCTTAACGCCAACGCAAAGCAATTTGATTTGATGCGGGTGAATAAACAAATCAAGCTCTTTATCCAAGTCATCAATATCACATTTAAATAAGCAATACCCATTTGTACTTACAACATAGCCCTTTTCTACCTTGACATAAGTCAAATAAGGGCGGACATCACTACTTGGCACAAAAATAACACTTGCAAGCAGTGCCTGCAAAGGGATTTTATGGGTTTTGGTTGTCATAATTTTTTACTCCTATTTAAAACGGCATCTCATCATCGCCCTGCGGTGGGGCGTGTTGTGGCGATTGTTGCGATTGGCTGCCATCGTTGCGACTGCTCAACATTTGCATACTCATTGCTCGGATTTCGGTGCTATACCGCTCCACACCATTGTTATCCGTCCATTTGCGTGTTCTTAGGCTACCTTCAATATACACGCTACTGCCTTTTTTAAGGTATTGGGCAACAATCTGAGCCAAGCGGTCATTAAACACCACTTTGTGCCATTCGGTATGTTCACGCTGTTCGCCTGTTTGCTTATCTGTCCAGCGTCCAGAAGTGGCAATAGACACATTGGCAATCATACCGCCATTGTCAAAACTGCGGATTTCGGGGTCTTGCCCCAATCTGCCGATGATGATTACTTTATTTACACTTGCCATTTTATGCTCCCAATTCTTTTTTAGCGTTTTCCAAAATCTGATTGGCATTGATAACCTGCTGTTCAAGTTCGCCAATCACTTCATCATCACGCATCACACGGATAATCTTGATTTGCAAATTCTCTGGCATTCTTGGGTCATAGCTGACAAAATCGCACCACGCACGCCCTGTACACGCCATTTGCCACATCATCTGCGGTAAATATTCGCTTGGCACTTGCCCTGTCAATAGGGTATTGGCATGGGTGGTGGTTTCTGGGCATTTAATCTCAATCAGTCCGTCATCACCCACAAGACCGTCTGGACTTGCTCCACTCATAGGAATTGTGGGGTGGTCAATCAGCCCACAACCCACTACAAACGCCCCTGTGATATTCTCATAACTGGCAATGGCATTTGGTTCGTTATCAATACCCCATTGCATAGCACGATTGACAAAGCACTCGGCTTTTTGATTCGTCAAACGCTCTGCCAAAAGCTCGGTAAGCGTGGCATTGAGTACTTTGCCAGTTTTGGGTTTGGCTGACAAATCTTTGATACGACTTGCCGTGATTTTGCCAATGCGTGCTGTCTGCCAGTCATCACTTCTCTGTAAAATGTTCATTCGTTTTCTCCTGCTAGGTCGGCTTGTTGTGCCATTTGTTTTAAATGGCTTGAAAATTGTGTCCAAAAGCGGTTTTTGTAATCGCCTTTTGGTAGGTGCTGATAGGCTTCTTGTAGTGCCTGTGTGCCACGGTGTGCTACTTGTTCAAGCATTGGCAAATACTCGCCTTTGAATGCTTCATAATCAGGGTCAATGACAACAGGCTCTTTGGCTTGCACAAAATCGCCGTCAATGCGTTTGGCTTCGTCTTCGTCATAGATACCACTGAAACCAAATGCCACCCTTGCACATTGGATAAGTGCCTTGTGGCGGAGCATTCGTTTGGGGTATTTTCGCCAAGGCTCGCTTGTGCCTTGGCATTCGCCCAAGTACTCAGTAACCACTGTGGGGCGGGTGCGGTCTTTACGATAAATCTTGCAAGTACAAGACACATCGTCTTGCTCAAACTGAATGCCGTCCGTCAAAGGGTTATCGTTAATAATCCTTGCCCAACCGTCCACCGAGACAATGGGCGTGATACCGCCACGGCTTGGAAAGGCGTAAATCTCTTTGGTAAAGGGATTGAGCTTGTATTGATTGGCAACAATCATTAAAGTTACAAGCTGTTCATCATTTGCCCCTTTAAACACAGTATTGACAAGGGTGTGTTTTAGGTTGTCTTCGTCCACCCCTTGCATATTTAAGTTGGTGGCAAGGGCTTGGATTTGGGTGCTGACAATGTTAGTCATTTCATTTTCTCCATTTGACGATAAAAATTGATGAACTGGTTAATGACAGCATCGTCATCACTCATCACAATTTCATGAAATTCTTTAAAAATCTGAGCGATATACCGAAGCTCGCTATTTTCTTTAACCAAAATATCTCGTTGCTTAACCAAATCAGTGATTGTATCTACATTTTGCTTTTGACAATCCAACAGCTCGTTGATTTTGTCTTCTAAGAGTTTTTGATATTGCTTAGCTTGATGCTTATTCATAATAAGCCCCTAAGTCCACTTTGGCATTCATGCCATGCTTTTTAAGCTGATTAAACAGACTGCTAAGCTTGCACAGGTTCAACAGTTTGTCGCTATACGCCCAAAAATTGTAGTCGTTTTGTTTGTCATAGCGATTAAATCTTACTTCCATTTCAGCAGTACCAAGCTTTCCCCATGATGGCAAAGATGGCACTTGCTCAAACCTGATTTTTTCAGGTGGTGTGGTGTCTGATGCCCAGAGTGAATAATAGTAAATCATCTTTTTTCCACCAAACTTGCTTTATATTCGGCGATGCGTGCTCTTTCTATCTCATATTCTTTATCCCAAGCAGACAGCATGAGCTCCATGATGAAGAACATCAACAAACTAAACATCGCGCAACAAAAAATATATTTCATGGCAAATCCTCACAAAAAAACTTAACTTTGTACAAAAATGGCATAAGCTTGATTTTCAAGCTCTTTTACAAGCTCGCTCGCCTGCTTGACCAGGTCATCTTCAACTGTTACCCAAATTACATCATACAATCCGCCATGGCTTTTTTGTGCTTTGGCTGTGATGCCGTGTTGTTTAAGATGGGCTTTGATTTGTCTTGCAAGGCTCATAATGCTCTCCTAAAGTTAATCCGACATTAGCAACTTGTAAGCAATCCTTACAGGTTGCTAATAGCTGATTAGCTTTCACTCTTATTCAAGCGGTCATCTCGTCTTGATGGGTGTATTATAGCTATAACTATAAATGAAGTCAATAAAAAAATAGTCAAATTTATCAAAAATCATAAAATAAACTATAAATTATTGATAAATAATACTATTTTCTTTTCAAAAATTTCCAAATCTCTGATATAATATCCCCCATAAAGCAAAAAAAAAACCTGCCGCCCCAAAGGGTAGCAGGTGAAAAATGATTTTTTTTTGCTTAACCAAAGAATCCAAATAGGGTGATAGTGGCAATGGCTAATTGATGAAAATCAATGGTGCAATGCACACGAAAGCCATCTTTGGATTTTTGAATTGTCAAAGTCAACATAAGCGTTATGCCTTGTTTTCTTGACGAACGTTCGCCAAATGTTAAAGTTTGGCATTTGTATAGCGGTACGCCTACCGCTTGCATCGGCTAGTTGTACACCTAGCCAACACGGTTCGGCTTGACAGGCGGGTTCTACCCTAGGCTTATCCAAGCCATTCAAGTCGCACCTTAAGCAGTCTGACAAACTGCCCCTTGGGGTTGTCAGCCCCAAACCTTGAACGCCCTTGATGCGTAACCCAAGGGCGTTTATCTTAAGAATTTGACCTCCTCCCCTTGCTTTAGCAAGGGGAGGAGGTCAAAATATCATATATCCTGCCTATTTATTAATTGTTTGCCATCGAACGGTAACCTAAATAACTGATTCCAACTAGGCTAAGCGTAAAGATTTGGGCAATAAAAAAGAATACAGCAAACATAATTACGCTATAGATACCAATGGCAAGAGATGTTTTGAGCTGAGCAAAAGCCGCCAGTATTTCAATGGAATATATTGAGCGAATGACTATCAAAGATAATGCCAGAAATAGGCTGACCGATGCCAAATAGGCAAATAATAAGCTAAGAAACAATCTGCGTGTTAATGGCTGATGGTATATCTCGCCCTCTGGTCTGTCCAACTCTTGTTTTACCAAATAGGGTGTTTTGCCTTGAATGAACTCATCAATTGAAGGTCTGTTGATGGCAGCAATGGCTGACAATGCTGCGATATAAAACCCTGGTAAAACCAGCAATAAGGTAAAAGAATCTTCAAATTTTCTACTGAGTAAAAAATTGATGTTATTCTCACCTGTGTGTATGGATGCCAAGTAAGCTAATGCACTCGTGCCAAATAGGCTAAGTAGTGCTGGCAGGATATATACAGCGGTGCGATGTGTATTATCAGGGTATTTGATTTTAAGAAAGTCAAATACAGTCATAGCTTGGCGTAGCATTCGACCTCCCTTTATTAAAAATAATTAAAAGTTTTCTGTCATTGTATCATAAAATTGAGCAATCGGGGTGGGGATTTTGTTGGCAATGCCTTTATGGGTGTCCTCACTTCTGTCATTCCAATTTAAAAAACATTTATGAGAAAATCCATCTATAACACCATTTAAAATTTCGTGTTTGACCTCAGACTGTGTCTGTGGGTCTTTGATAAGCAATGAGATGTTTGGATTAGTGAGATTGCTCTTTTCCTTGGTAATCTTTTTTGCCCAACCAATGAGCGTATCTTTGGTCTGTTTTACACGGCTTTTAGGATCGGCTCTGATGGTAATTTCTGTGTTTTGCTGGGTAAGACCATTGTCTTTGTCAAACTTGCTATTGGCAGGTTTTCGTTCTGAGATTACCAGTCCACGCAATCCACCGTTGTTGATAATGGATAGGACGGCATCAGTGGTTGAAAAATTTATCTCAACACAAGGCTTGCATTGTACATCTTTCCCAGTAACGGAGTCGGTAGCTGTCCAAATATTGTTGGGAGAAACCAACTCTACTAATTTAATAATAAGTTTTTGTAATTTCTCTTTGCCAAATCCTGTGATATTCTGGACGCATATTTTACCGTTTTTTGGGCTAATCACAATGTGTAGCAATGTGCGTTGTCCGTAGTTTTCATTGGGTATGGGTTGAGCCAATACATTGTCTTGATTGTCCGTGAGTAATCTTGGATCTACTTGCTTATCGTTAAAGCTAAATAAGAGCCTTAATTTGTCCTTGTTCTTATCAAAATCAGCATTCACCCATTTGATCCATTTTTTACGATGGCTGTAGCTAACAACCTCAATGCCATGTTCGCCAAATGTATTTTGTGCGTGATAGTCATACAGCCACACACAGAAATCAGTTAGGTCAATATCTCCAAAAAACTGCTGCCCTTGATCTGACCTACGCTGACGCTCTTTTGATATTTTGAGATTAAAATAATCAAACCTAATATTTGTTGCCATAATCTTATTCCTATACTAGCCGCCACTTCTATTGTGCTGAGACTTCAATCACATCAATAAAAGCCTATATCATTGCCATCATCACCACACCATCAAACTAGACCAGTTCCACACCCAGCCGATGATTTGAATGTTTTCGTTTTCTATTTCTTCGCCTGTGATGACTTCATCTGTGTATCGCTCGTTATGACTTCTGATGATAAGACCGCCATCAGGTCTGGGAATTAAATACTTAACTCTTAGCATATTGCCATGACGAAATGCGTAGATTTTGCCTTCTCGTATGTCCTTTTTGCTGGTATCAATGGCAATCATTGAGCCGTCTAGTATCAACTCCTCCATGCTATCGCCGACCAGCGTTGTACATATCACTTTGCTAGGATTTGCCCCTGCACGGCGTGCAGCTGTATAGGCATAGCGTATCTTACGCCGACCATCATCATAGACATCCACCTCAAAGCCACTGCCACCCAAAAACTCAGCATCTTTATAAAAATTCGCCTCAAATTCATCATCATATAGCGGTGTCTCACTATCCCAAAAGTCCATGATTTGGGTGTTATTTTCATTGATTTGGTTTTCTCGTGCAGGCATCTCACCTTGTCCTGTGGCGAGCCAATTTGGACTAACTTGTAGGGCGTTGGCAATCTCCATCATGTAAGAAGTTTTTTGAACTTTCCCGCTTTCCAAGGCTTGATAGGTTGGTTGTGATATGCCGACAGCCTCAGCGACTTTACTTTGGCTTAGTCCAGCTTTACTTCTAGCAAGTTTTAGGCGTTCTGCAAGGGTTGTCATACGCACCTCTCATGAATGGATTGATGATTATATTATATAGTCCAAACTATACTTTATCAAATAAAAATAACTATTGATATTTTATAAATTTAACTATAAAATATACAGATTATTTTAATTTTTTTATATTTTTAACTATGGATAAAAAACTAATCAAGCGTTATGGTGATTTGGTTGAGTTTTTTAAAACTCAAACTGAGACTGCAAAACAGCTTAATGTAAAACAACCAAGTGTAAATGCTTGGCTAACAGGAAAAGCCAAGATGGGAGCGATTTCTGCTAAGAGGGCTGAAATTGCCACCGATGGCAAATTTCGTGCTGTAGATTTATGTCCACAACTTGCAGAAATTGAAAAACAAAAACCCCCTAGCAGCAACTAGGGGGCAAATGTCCATTTTCGGATTAACTTTACAAAGGAGCAAGTTAATGAACGAATCCATTATAGCAACAACACCCAAAGAATACAAGGCAGGTGTTGCATGAAACTTGGCAGTATTTCCACCAATGGCATTGCGGTAGTAGATACCATCTGTTTTGATGGCTTTAGCACTCACTACCAAGCCAACAAATCCAAACCCCAACACAGCACGCCCGACCCACGCACATATCTGCATGAGCTGTTTTCGGTAGGCACACGTACAATCAGACAAAGAGACATCAAAGTACGCTCAGCACGTCTGATTGATGAGATAGCCGCCAGGTACGGCTATAAAAAGCAGTTCACCAAAGGGACTTGTGTGAATTATATCAACTGGGAGGAGTGATGTACTTTATGTTTTTTATGTATAACGGGGATAGTAAATGAATAAATTTATCGCAAACAGTTTTCAAGTGCCAAATGCCTTGATTGATGAAGTCTTAGACAAGATGAGCGGTAATGCTTGCAAAATTTACTTGCTTATCGTCCGAAAAACCCGCGGCTGGCACAAAGAAGCCGACCGCATCAGTTATTCACAAATTCAAAAAAGTACAGGATTAAACAGCCGTACGACAATCAGCAAGGCATTAGATGAATTAATTGATTTAGGGTTAATCATCAAAGAACAAGGTAGTCAAAAAGCATCAAATGAATATAAATTAAATGATGATTTTTGTACCGCAAAAGATGAACAACCTAGTCCAGAAAATGGACTAGATAAAAATTGGACTAGTCCAGAAAATGAACTAGCTAGTCCAGAAAATGGACCACAACCTAGTCCAAAAAATGGACATACAGAAATACATATATTTAAAAACACTAAACAGAAATACAGAGAGTATGAACACACGCACGAAAATCTTGAACATTCGCAAACAGCAAAACCGAACAAATCGACTGGTAAAACTTCATCAGCCAAAAAATTCATCACGGCAGATGAGCTAGTCAGCCTAGGGATTGATGAGCAAGTGGCAAACGATTACCTAGCCACCAGAAAAACCAAGCTCACCCAAACAGCCCTTAGCGGTATCGCCAAGCAAGCAACCCTTGCAGGGATATCACTAGCCAAAGCGATTGAGTTCGCTTGTGAAATGGGTTGGCAGTCATTCAAAGCTGAATGGTATCAGAATTCACAAACCAAGTTTGGCAATCCACAGCCAACAAGCCGAATGGACGAATTACGCCAAATGGCAAGCACCAACCCAACAAATGTTTTTGTAGATGATTTACCTAGCGACTTTCAAAATTACATCGGAGTGAACTCATGAGCAACATCGTAAAAATCCAAAACGTTGAACACCTAACCGCCATGATTAACGCGATGGTGCCACGCTCCTTTGAAAAAACCTTTCGCGGTCTAAGCACAAACGAAGCGGTTGCGGGTTTTAGTTTGTGCGTGGCAGGATTTAGCCAAACCGAACTTAACACAGGCTTGGAAAAAATCAAAGAAATGGGTTATTGCCCAGACCCTGCAATGTTCGCCAAGTGGTGTAAGGGGATTGATGGTTTTGACAACAAAGACTACATCGCCGACAGCTACATCGACAAATCAGGCGCATTGGCTAACATCATTGCATGGATTGATAACCCAAAATCGCCAATCAGCCAAGCGGAAAAGCAAGCATACGATAAGACTTATCACATGTTCCGCGACATCAACAGCGATTTTGACAAAAACCAAGCTTACAGCGCATTCAAAGCACACTACGAACACACTGTAAACGCGCTGATTGAACAAAAACAAGCAAGTCAGCCCTATGTACCACCGACAGCCTTACAAGCACCACAGGACGCACCACAGGCTCATCTAGCGGTATCTAACGAGCAAGCCAAAGAGTTTCTTGCTGGCATCTTTGGCAAGCTGCACAAAAATCCAAAAAATGCACAGACGATGGGGCTAACAGCATGATTCTAATCGGCATTGACCCAGGCACCAACACAGGCTTTGCCAAGTCTTATGATGGCAACCTTGTTGAAGTTAAGACTTACTCAATCATTGAGGCGATGAAGTCGGTGGAGTTTACCATCAATCACGCACGGCAGCACGGTCATGACCTAATCATCTACATTGAAGACGCAAGAAAACGCAAATGGGTAACAGGCGGTCGTGAGAAGTTGCAAGGCGTGGGTTCGGTTAAGCGTGATTGTGGGATATGGGAGGAGTTTTGCGTGCATCACGAGGTAGATTTTCAATTGATTTCGCCAAAAAACAACCGAACCAAACTAACCCAAGAGCAATTCAAACGGCTCACAGGTTGGGAACATAGAACCAGCGAACACGCACGAGATGCCGCGATGCTGATTTGGGGGCGTTAAGCCACATAAAAACCCCTAGACGATAGGGGCAAGATTATTTAACAACTTAGAGATTTTTGGGGTCAAGGGCTTTTAGGGCAAGTCCGATAAGCTTGGCTTGGCTAATGCCTGTCTGTTCAGACAATTGCTTTAAAAGCTCTACATCCTCTTTGTGCATACTAAAAGTTTTTTTGATGATGCCGTTTCGCTCATCAGAGGCTTTTTGGATTTCAGCACGAGTTTTGGGCTTGGCAACGATTTTTGGCATTTGACTTATTCCTATGTTGTGGTATGATAATGGGTAAGGAATGTGTTAGGCGGTACGCTAATACCACCTAACACCCCACTTGATAACGGCTAATTATCTTGTGGGCTTATTGCTTACCAAGCATTATTGCTAATGAGTAGTAAGACAACAAGGACGATGAGTTTGATTGATGTCTTCATCGTTCTGCTTCCTTATTTTTTGCGGTAGCGATGGTTACCGCTATCCCAACTTAGCAACCCTTGCTAAGTTTTTGTATTATATCCTTACATACCCTAAAAGTCAAGTATTTATTAGTATTTTACTAAAAATATTTGGCTTTTTTATTTTTGCTTGACAAAGGGTATGGCTTGGGGTATGATGTGTGCAAGGTGTCGTAACCGAATTAAAGAAAGCGTTTACCCCACAGCGTTATCGTGGTTTTTTAATGCAAAAAATTTAAGCTCCTAGAATTCTAGGAACATAAATTAAACAGCAAAACCCTTTCAAAATCCACTCCGCAAATTTGCGGACTGCCAATTATGTTAGGGGGGCGATGAAATAAGGTAGCTTGCTACACGAATAAATCCAGCCGTTCTTTCTTTCGGCTTACGAACCCCCTAACACCCTAACAAGGGTAATTTCGTAAAATCAAAGAAAGGTGTCCTATGACAAATCTCGTTATCTCAAATCAAGCCATTTCTACCCATAACGGCTTATTTTCACTTAATGATTTGCACAAAGTGTCTGGCAATGATAAAAATCATCAGCCAAGCAATTTTATGGCAAACAAGCAAACCCAAGCCCTTATCGCAGAGCTAGAAAACGAAAACCAAATCGCCTATGATACTGTTATCGGTAAAGGCAAAAAACAAGGCACTTACGCCTGTCGTGAACTCGTCTACGCCTATGCAATGTGGATAAGTGCAAAATTTAGCCTAATGGTCATTCGTGCTTTTGATGCGATGAATACAGGGGCGATACCTTGTCTAGCCCAGCCAACCATCAGCCCAGCCCAGCGTTACCAAATCCAAAAAGCCATTAAACAAAAATGCCTAAACAACAAAGTGCATTATCAGACCATCTATAACGCCTTATATGATGCCTTTGGTGTGGCAAGTTATAAAGACCTATTGGCATCTGAGTTTGAAAATGCGATGGCATTCATTGAGAGTTTTTCGTTTACGCTTGCCGAAAGCCAAGCCTTGTATGAAGTTCTGGCTGATAACGCCATGCACTTACGAGACTATCTAAAAATGCTAAAAGTCTTAAAGGGCTTGCCCATTACTTGCGAGACAATGGGTCGTAACACCTTTGAGCAAGTTGCCGATAGCTACAACGCCATCATCGCCCTTGCCAATCAATTGGGGCTAACCAACCGCTATAATCAGCCGATGTTTGCCCAAGGCAGAATTAACTTTTACAATGGCGGTGCGTTAATCACCCGATAATCCCTAAAAATCTCTAAACCTCCTTTTTTAAGGGGGTTTTTTGTTTTGGAAAATTTTATGAAAAGACTTGAAAAACTAAGAGCCCTGCCCTGCTGTCAATGTAACGCCCCACCGCCATCACACGCCTGCCATGCCAACTGGCAGGAATTTGGCAAGGGCAAAGGCATTAAGGCAAGTGATGCCTACACAATCCCACTTTGCCACAGATGCCATAGAGAGCTTGACACTTATCAAGGCAGAAATCGTGAGCAAGCCAAGGCGTGGTTTTTGAGAAAACTTGATTTTGTGAATAAGGTGCTAGATGAGCAAGAAAACCCAACAGACGCAATCTTTTAGACTTATCAATTCTGACATTGCCGAAAACTGCTTTAAAGCCATACACGATGCAGTAGCAAACACGCTAGACACAAAGCATAATGTGGTGGTAACGATTGGCATTGATGACGACAAGGCACGAAGTCTTGCCCAAAACCGCCTTTACTGGCTGTGGATTGGACAGCTTGAAAAACAGACAGGACAAGATTTGCACCTATACTTTAAACGGCTATTTTTGAGTAAGATTTATGCAAAAGATGACGGCGATTTTGCCCAAATGGCTGACAGTATTGCAAGTTGTAAAGGATTACTTGATAACTGGCAATATGAACAGCTAGCCACAGGTGTGATTAAACAAATTTCTACAACCAAAGCGAGTGTAAAGCAGATGAATGAATATTTAAACAAAATTGAAATATGGGCATTTGGGCAAGGCTTGACCTTAACCGTGCCTAGCGAATTGGCGTGGGTGAGATGAAAGAATTGTATTATGGCGATTGCTTAGAAATTTTAAAAACATTGCCAGATAACAGCGTGGATATGGTCTTGACTGACCCGCCTTATGGTATAGATTTTCAATCAAATCGTAGGTGGGGGCGTTTTGCAAAAATTTTAAATGACAAAACACCTTTTGTGGAATTTATCCAACACCTGCCAAGAATTTTAAAGCCAGAAGGCTGTGCAATGATTTTTACAAAATGGGACAAACAACAAGTTTTTATTGATGAGCTGATAAAGCACGGCTTAAAACCAAAAAATATTTTAATTTGGGATAAGGTGGTACACGGTATGGGGGATTTAAAGCGTGCTTTTGGTTCACGATATGAAAGTATCATTTTTGTAGCAAATAATGAGTTTAGATTTAATGGCAAACGCCCAACCGATATTGTGCAATGTATGAAAATAAACGCACAGCATTTAATACACCCCAATCAAAAACCTGTTGCATTATTAGAAAATTTGATAGAAAAATGCACAAAAGAAAATCAAACGGTTTTGGATTGTTTTATGGGTAGTGGTAGCACAGGCATTGCTTGTCTTAATACCAATCGCAAATTTATTGGAATTGAGCTTGATAAAAAATATTTTGATATGGCCCAAAGTAGAATTAAGGGGTGTAAATTATTATGACTTATTACATCAACAGCAAAGGCGATATTGCCAAAGTGCTTGGCGTAGATGACAGAACAGGAATGGCAAGCGTGGTTATCAATGACAAGCACACAATAAAGCCTTGGGACAAGTTTATCGAAGAGTTTAGTATTGGAGTAAAAAATGAACGACCCAATCAACCACCCATACAACTTTTAGGAAGATTACCAGATGACAAGACAAATTAAAATAGGCGATGTGTATTTGGACAGTAATGGCGATGGCGAGTTTGTCATTATGCAAGTAGATAGTAAGGGCTTTTATTATCTTTGGCAAGACGAAAAAGGCAAAACCCATTTGGACGGCTGTGCTAAGAACGACTTAACAGATGATAGATTTTCATACAACATCTATGATGAGATTGACTATACATGTAACACAATTGACTATACATGTAACACAATTGATGATACATGTAACACAATTGATGATACACCAAGCGACCCTGTAAACCACCCAACACACTACACAAGCCACCCAAGCGGTGTTGAGTGTATCACTATTACACGCCATCATAATTTTGCCATTGGCAATGCACTTAAATACCTATGGCGTGCAGGGCTAAAAGACGGTAACAGCGATATTCAAGACTTACAAAAGGCGATTTGGTATATTCAAGACGAGATTAAGAGATTGGAGAAAGGTAATGATTGAACAGTATGGTTTAGCGATTTTCACAGTATTGGTATTTTTGGCGCTGCCTTTTTTGATTGCCCTGTTTTTCACTTTTAAAATCTTTTTGCTAATTTTGAAAGAGCATAAGAAATTTAATAAGCGATAGGGGGATAAATGAGCGAATTTCACGAGTGGGGAAAGTGGTCAAGGCACAATCCCGACAGGCTGGATTATCCTAGACCTTGGCTTGAAATGATTATGCGTGATAACGTGCCTAGCCCGTCTGGTGGGTATAACATCACAGACGATAGGGCGATGGCGATTGATAAAGCAGTGTGTGCTTTGGCAAGGTATAGCGTGTTGCAGTATCAAGTTTTTTGTATGCGTTATCTGCTTAATATTCCAGAGTACAAAATCGCAGAGATGGCAGATGATAGGGTATTGCCTAAAAAACGAAATAGGGTAAAACAAGAACTAGATAAGGCAGGCGGATTTATTTACGGTTATTTAGAGCAAAATACTTGATATTGCTGCAAAGATTAGGTAAAATATTACCATAATGGAAAAGTGTGTAAAACTTTTCTATTTAATGATACACCCCTTGCCACTGATTACACGCAAGGGGTTTTGTTTTAGCCCTTGCTTTTGCAGGGGCTTTTTTGTTGGGCAAGGCGGTAAGTCCTTATGACTAGTATTGCAATATCAGCGAGCCGTTACGCCCAACGCTTTTTATTTGCCCAAAGGAGGGCTTATGACAGCAAGCAAGCCCACAAGGGGCAGACCGACATTATTCACCGATGAACTAGCACTAGAGATTTGTGAACGTATCGCAAACGGTCGTAGTCTTAGGAGTGTATGCCTTGATAAAGACATGCCAGCCATTTCAACCGTCATGGATTGGTTGAGTAATAATGATGATTTTTCGGAACAGTATCGTAGAGCGTGTGAAGACAGAGAGACCACGCACTTTGAAGAGATGCTTACCATTGCCGATGAAGTATTGCCAGAGACGGCAGAAGTGGCACGGGCGAAATTACGCATTGATACCAGAAAATGGGTATTAGCAAGAATGAACCCTAAAAAATACAGCGACAAAGGGCAAGACGACAACACCGACAACGCCATTTCACTTATGGCAAAATTCATGAAAGAGTTGGGGGAAGATAAGGGGGATTAATGTTCGACAAGCTAGCAGACTCCTTATATCGCCTAAATAACCTGTACTACATCACAGATAAGACAGGCAAAAAAGTTAAATTCAAGATGACAGCCGAGCAGTTGGCATATTTTCAAGGCGAGCACTACAAAAACATTATCTTGAAAGCACGACAATTAGGTTTCACCACGCAAGTGTGTATCATGCAGTTGGACTGTGCGTTGTTTGAGTCAAAAAAATGTGCCTTGATTGCTCATACCCTACACGATGCCAAACGGCTTTTTCGTGAAAAGGTCAAATTCGCTTATGATAATCTGCCCGAACTTGTCAGACTTGCCAACCCTGTTAAGATTGAGACCAAAGAAGAGCTGGTGTTTGAAAATGGTGGCAGTGTTACGGTCAGTACATCCTTTCGTGGCGGTACATTACAGCGATTGCATGTATCAGAATTTGGTAAAATCTGTGCTAAATATCCCGACAAGGCAAGAGAGATTGTAACGGGTGCATTTGAAGCCGTACCGATTGATGGTATCGCCACGCTTGAGTCCACAGCAGAAGGCAGACAAGGTTATTTTTTTGAGTATTGCCAACAAGCCGAAAAAGACCAATTAGCTGATAAAGATTTAACCGCCCAAGATTGGCGGTTTTTCTTTTTCTCGTGGTGGCAAAACCCTGATTATCAGATGCCATCGGTGGAGCTACCAGAACGCCTTGTAAGCTATTTTAATGAGCTTAAAGTTAAGCATGGCATTAGCACCACAGCCGAACAGCAGGCGTGGTATTACGCCAAAGAGAAAACGCTTGGCGATGACATGAAACGGGAATACCCGTCAATCCCTGCCGAGGCATTCGCCCAATCCATTGAAGGGGCGTATTATGCCAAGCAATTTAGCTTTTTGTACGCCAATGAGCGTATTGTGGATGGGTTGCCTGATAACAGTCATTTGCCAGTATCTACCTTTTGGGATTTGGGCGTGTCGGACAGCACGACGATTTGGTTTGTGCGAAAAGTGGGCGATGAATACCATATCATTGACTACTATGAAAACAGTGGCGAGGGCTTAAATCACTACCTAAAAGTGCTAAAAGATAAAGGCTATAACTATGATAGGCACATTGCCCCACACGACATTGATAATCGGCAACTGGGGGCAAACCGCGCCAAATCATTACGAGAGTTAGCCAGTGATGGTTATGAGATTGATGGGCAGATTTACCGCGTATCGTTCGATGTGGTGCCACGCACGAGCAATGTTAATGAAGACATTGAAAAGGTACGCCAAATCCTGCCTAAATGTGCCTTTGATGCGATTAAGTGCGAACAAGGCATTAAAGCCTTAGAAAGCTACCGCAAAGAGTGGAATGATAAATTGGGCGTATGGCGTGATAGACCGCTACATGATTGGTCAAGTCATGGGGCGGACGCATTCCGATATTTTGCGGTGTATCAAAACCGTCCAACCTTCGCCACCAATCTATTAGTGAGTATGTATTAATGACACCTAATTATATTTTGCCAGAATTATTGCCTTATTTTGAAAAGTGGCAATTGGTGGCTGATTGCTATGCAGGCGAGAAAGCTGTCAAGGATAAGGGCGAGCTGTATTTACCCAATCCAAGCCCTGCTAATGAGCCAATTGAAGTCAAAACCAAGCGATATGATGACTACAAAAAACGGGCGGTATTCTACAACACGACCCGAAAAACCGCAAAGGCTTTGGCGGGTATGGCATTTGCCAAATACCCAAGGTTTGATTTGCCTAGTGCCTTAGATGGCATTCAAAACGATGTGGACGGTGCAGGCACTGACTTGACACAACACGCACGCCGCGCCTTGACAATGTTACTACTTAAGGGGCGTGGCGGTCTTTTGGCGGATTTCCCCATATCACAAGGTGGCACAAAAGCAACAACTAAGCATTTAAAGCCTGCCATCAAGTTATACGAGCCTGAGCAAATCATCAATTGGCGAACACAAGTCACCAATGGACAAAAAAAGCTGTCATTGGTTGTGATAAAAGAAAGTTATGTGAAGTCCGATGATGGCTTTCGTGCGGAATATGGCGAGCAATTATTGGTGCTAAGATTAACCGATGGCATGGCAACGAGCCAGCTATACCGGAGTAGTGGTACTGGCTTTGTGCCACATACAGAAGAAAGCCCAATCTTAGACCACGCCCAAAAGCCATTTGATACTATCCCTTTTAGCTTCATTGGTGCTGATGATAACGATGAGACCATTGATGATGCACCCTTGTATGATTTGGCAATGCTTAATCTTGCCCATTATCGGGATAGTGCCGATTATCAAGAAAGTAACTTTATTGCAGGTCAGCCCACCTTGTTTATTACAGGCGTTACCAATGAATGGTATCGGGATGTGTTAGCTCCTAATGGTGGCGTGCATTTGGGGTCAAGGGTGGGGCAGATTCTAGGCGTAGGGGCAACCGCTCAACTGCTACAAGCCGATGCTAACAACGCCAACTTTGAAGCGATGAAGCATAAAGAAGAACAAATGGTGGCGATTGGGGCTAAACTGATTGAGATGGGTGGAAATAAGACCGCAACGCAGGCAAACGCAGAAATCACCGAGCAAACAAGCATACTTGCAACCATTTGCAATAACTTATCGGACGCCTATAGCCGTTGTTTTGGCTATCTGAGGCGTTTTGTGGGGGCTGATGGGGTGCCAACTGTCAGTTTTAATACCAACTTTGCCACCAATAAGATGACCGCCCAAGAACGGGCCCAGCTTATCGCAGAATGGCAAGGGGGTGCGATAAGCTTTGGTGAAATGCGTGCAAAACTGGTAGAGGATGAAATCGCTACCATTGAAGATGCTGATGAAGCAAAAGCATTGATTGAAGGTGAATTACAAGGGTACGGCATAAATGAAGAGACTCATCAACCTTGAACGCCTAAAACAATCCTTGGTCAATGATTTTGGCAAAACCTTAAAGTCGGTAGATGAATATCTGCAAAAAGCGGTATTCAACCGTGAGGTAAAAAGCCTAAACGCTCGTGAAATCAAGCAATTAACCACCAATGCCGATAAAGAATTACAAGGCTTGTTTAAAGCGTACATGGACGGATTAAAATCAAATTGGCGTACGCTTTTTTCTCATCGCTACAAGGTGCATGGTGATGAGGTTTACAAGGCAACCAGACAACGATTAAACAGCCCAAAAAGCCTAATGGCGTATGCCGATAAAGTTTTTGATAAGCCATTGAATCTAACTACCAATGTGGGCGTAACCTTGAACGAACTTACCAAATCATTTAGTGAAAATGAAAGCGAACGCATTATCCGCGCCATTCGCTTGGCGCACAGCGAGGGTTTAACCAATGATAAACTTGTACAGCTGATTCGTGGTAGCCGTGCTAATCGTTATCAAGATGGCATTTTGCGTACAACAACAAGAAATGCCCAAACAATCGCTCGCACAGGCACAGCGATTATGGCAAGTGAAGCTAAGCAAGAATTTATCAACCAAAACCGTGATATTATCAAAGGCATTCGGATAAATGCCACATTGGATAGCCGAACCAGTTCTATTTGTCGCCATTTAGACCACACTTTTATGCCGATTGACAAGGCGAAATATCCGCCTTACCATTTTAACTGCCGGTCAAGTTTTGAGATTGTATTTGACGGTTACCAAAGCCCAAAACATAGGGCAAGTGAGTTTGGCGTAACCGAAAATGTCAGCTATTATGAGTGGCTTAAAAAACAAGATAAAGCCTACATTCAATCGGTTTTGGGTAAGAAAAAAGCCCAAACTTTTTTGTCAGACGGTATGACGGCGGATAAATTTAAACAGCTTGGGCTTGATAGAAGTTTTGAGCCTTTAACGCTTGATGAAATGGTAATTGCAGAACGCACGACACAAAAGCCAAGTTATCAGACGGTGAGTTTTGGTAATTTGCAACCACGGCAAAGCGAAGTTATCAGACTGCAAAATGAGCCTGTTAAGCGTGGTGAAAAACCAAAAACACCACGACCTGCCGAAGCCGAGCTTGCTGATTTATTGCAACAGTATTTTGGCATTTATTTGGTGCGATATGATGACCGTTATCACAAAGCCAATCCGACAGGCAATCCACCAGACTTTGCCAAAAAGGATAATGACTTGCCTGTTAAAGAATGGCAAACGCTTGATATGATGTATGCAATTGGTAGCGATGTGGATATAAAAGCCTATTTACATAGTATCACAAAGTCTGAAAAGGCGTGGGAGCGTCAAAAAGCAAACATTATTGGACATATTGAAAAATCTGATATTGTGCCACTTGATGTACGCAAGTTTGACAAAGAGCGACTGGAAAAAGTCATGGGTTTTGTGCTATCATTATCACAAGAACAACAAAAGAAAATCCTAATTATTAGGGAGTTTAGCGATGATTATGATAAGTGATGGCAATAATTTTGGTAGTAAAAGTTTTGCAAATCAAGTGTTAAATGAAATCCGCCCAAGTCTGATTAAAAAATTTGGGCAAGATAGTGAAATGATGCAAGATTTTGATAATGAAGAGAAGTTTTTTGGGTTTATCGCCTTGCAAGATTTATCCAAAGATGACTTTAATTTTATTGCCAATGAAATTATTAAAGCTGACCTTGACGAAATTCCTAAGACTGGCTTGATTAAAAAAATCAAGCAAGATGACCGTTTTAATGGTGCATAAAATCATACTTTAACTCATAAACTTTTAAGCCCCCTGCAACTGCAAGGGGTTTTTTATTGTCCGCCGTTTGTAACGGCACAACCAAAGGTAGTAACCATGACCGAACAAAACAACGAAAACACCAACACCAACAACAACGAGCTTGAAACATTAAAAGCTGAAATTGAGCGTTTGCGAAAGCACAACGAAACGCTACTTGGCGAAAAAAAGGCAGAAACCGAAAAACGCAAAGCCGAACAAGCCGAAAAAGACAAACAGGCAGAAGAGTTAGCACGCAAAAAAGGCGATTTTGAAACCTTAGAAAAAAGCTATCAAGATAAAATTGCAAATCTTGAAAAACAGATGAGTGATATGACAGCCGAACGCAACCATGATTTAATCAAATCACAATCATTGAAAATTGCCAGCCAGTTATCCACCAATGCCCATAATCAAGAAATCTTGCAAATGCTGATTGAAAAACGCTTAACTTGCGACAATGGCGAAGTTAAAGTAACAGATGGCAATGGTAATTTAACCATTTCAACCCTAGACGAGTTAGTAAACGAGTTTAAAAACGGTGGTAAGTTTGACGCTTTGATTGACGGCACAAAAGCCAGTGGCACAGGGGCAACAGGTCAAAGTCAAAAACAAGCCCAAGATTATACGGAAGCCGAGCGGGTCGCTTTGGTACAATCCAACCCAACTTTATTTAATCAATTATTCATGGAGTAATCATGCCCAAATTAAGAGAAATTTTTAACAAAAATGTGGTGTTGTCTTATCAAGTTAAAGACAACCTGCAGCGTTCAAAGTTTTATCAGTCAGGAGCTTTTGTGTCAGATAGTCGCCTAAGACCACTACTGACAAGCGGTTCAAAAACCTTTGAAGTGCCATTTATCCACCCCATTGATGGCAATCTTGAAGCCAACTATGGCAACACCATCATGACTGATATCGCCATGCCTAGAAGTATTGAAGCAAGTAAGTCAAAAGGTCGTGTGGCGTTTTTAAACGAGGGCTTTATTGAGAGCCGACTGGAGAACTATTTAACGGGCAAATCGCCTTTGAGCGAGATTGCTAAAATGTTAGACGGATTTTGGCTGACCCAAATGGAAAACCGAGCCATTGCTACCGTGTTTGGTTTGATGAACTATGACCATGCCAACGGCAAGAAGCTTACCCATGACATTTCAAAAACCACCGCTGATGACACCAGTGGCTTTGATGTGAATGCGTTTATCGATGCCGAAGGCACGCTTGATGAGGCGTATCAAGGACGTGGCATCATGATTGTTCATCCACTCATTGCCACCAAAATGCGTAAGCAAAGACTGGTAGAGAAAGTTACCACCGCTGATGATTTAAAGCCTGTGGAGACTTATAACGGTCGTATGGTCATTCAATCCACCAAAGGCACAATCATAGGCACAGGCAAAAACGCCAAATATGTGTCGTACTTGCTAGGTCGTGGTGCGTTCGCTGCCGACATGGTGGTAGGTCAAGATGATTTGGAGCTTGAACGCACGGCGAACACAGGTAATGGTGCAGGTCATACCACGCTTTGGACACGCCGAAATGCCTTAATCCACCCACAGGGGTTTAGCTTTATTGCTGAAGATTCTGCATTGACAGGCGGTACAAAGAATGAAGCCTTATCAGCAAGCTGGACAGACCTACAAACAGGCACAAACTGGCGACTGGATGCAACACCAGAACAAACGCCAATCCGCTTTTTAATTACCAACCTATAAGGAGTAAATGATGGGACTACCCAAAGACAAAGTAAAACCCGCTTTTAACTACACTTATCCATCAGAAAGAGACTACTTTGACGACTCAAAAAGTACGGTAGGAGCGATGAAAGCGACTGATACCGCTAAAAGTGGGGGCGATTACGGCATTAAAAATCCAGAAAAAACAGAAGCTTTGACAGGCACGACATCTGAGACTGGCAAGGTGGAATAATCGCAAAACCCCCATAAGAACTTTACCTTATGGGGGTTTTATAATGGGGCATTTATGACGCAAGACGAACTAAATTTGCCTGATGCCAATGAAGACACGCTACTTGCGGTCAATGCTTGGCTATCACGCCATCAAATACAAAAGCCCTACCATGACAATGTCAAACAAGCAGGGCGATTAATCGCCAAAGCATATCTGGCAGGCGAGCTATACCAAGCACGCACCGAAGGCGTGGTTGTGTCTAAATCATCAAAAGCGGGCGATGTATCGGTATCAAAAACCTATGCAACAGGCGTTGATGGTCAGCCGATGAGTGAGTATGAGATGATGGCACTTGATTTAATCAAACCTTTTGTTGTCAAAGGCGGACTTAACTTGATGGTATCTCGCTACTAAAGGATGGGCATGAGCTTAAAAAATGAAATAAACGAAGAAATCCGTCAGGCGTTTGATACCGATTTAGCTGATGCCGTGACAGAGTTTACCGCGATTAGACGTGTTCACAGCGCGAATGATTGGGTGATTAACGATAACACAGGCAAAGACAAAGCGTATCAAGGGCGTGGGGTATTTGGCTCATATAACGCTTATGAGATTGACGGGCAGACGGTCGCCGTGCATGACGTGAAATTAACATGCTTACAATCTGAAGTGGACGAAGCGCCATTGATTGATGACGTGATTAATGACATGCGTGTGCTAAATGTCAGTAAAGACCCTGCTAATGTGACGTGGGTAATGCAACTAAGGGGGCTTAACTATGGGCATGAAGTGGGATAAACCGCCTAGCGATTTTATCAAGAAAATCACAGACGAGCTAGATAAGCAGTATCGCACCTTTGCCATTGATTGCTATAACAATGTGGTTGCGCTCTCTCCTGTCGATACCGGCGCATACAGGCGGTCACATCACGTTAGCATTGGCGCACCAAGCATGGCGCAAACAGGTGCAGGCATTGAGGCGATTATGGGGATTGCCAAGGGTAGCTATCCAATAATCTACATTCAAACCAATTCGCCTTACTCAATTCGCCTTGAAAACGGCTGGTCAAAGCAAGCCCCGACAGGTGTATATCAAAACGCCTTTAACAGCGCAATGGCAAGAATGGGGTAAGCATGAACAGTACAACAATCGAACAGCTTATATTGAGCCACATTGCGCGGTGGGAGCATTTTGACCCTGCCCTGATGGGTAGGGACAATGCAAACCTTAAACCGCCTAAAAAGGGCGTTTGGGGGCGTGTAACGGTGCTTGGCGGTATCAATCACATTAACAGTGTGAGCGATGAACCGTGTGTGCTTGAAGTTGGCACGCTGATTGTGCAGTTATTCACAGCCGAGAATAGCGGTACAGTGGCTATCAAAACACAAGCCGACAGCCTTGCCAAGCACTTAAAAGCCAAACAGCTAGAGCGGTTGGAATTGCTAGCCCCTAGCATTATCAATGTGCCGTCAACCGATGGCATTTACCAAATCAATGTGAGTGTGCCGTATCGGCACTATTAGGAGTAATTATGTCAAGTGGCGCGCGCGTAAAATCAGCATACGCAAAACAAACAGACAAAACCATCCCGCAAACAGGGTGGAAAACCTTGCCAAATATCACAAACGGCTTAACGGTATCTACCGAGCTGACAAATAGTGAAATGCTATCAGGCGGACGTATCGGCAAGGCAGGCATGGTAACATCTGCAACCGTGCAAGGCGATATTGAAACAGAGCTAATGTTTGAGGCTTATGATGAACTAATCGCAGGTGCTTTTTGGAATGATTGGTCGGGCGGTCGTGCATCGCCAAAAACACTAAGCATTGGCACAACCAAACACCAGTTTGCTATTAGCAAAGACTTTACCGACATTAACGTCAATCACGCCTTTTTGGGGTGTGTTGTGTCAAGTTTTGGGCTAACGGTTGACACGTCAAGCCTTATCAAAGTTAAATTTGGCATGACGGGTATCGGCTATCAAGAAAGTAAAACAGAGTCGTTCGCCAAGACCCCCACACCAACACCCGATACCGCCAAAGCCAGCGGTCTATCAATCGGTGAAATCAAAGTGGACGGCACTAAGCTTGATGTGTGCGTGGAATCGTTTAGTCTTGATATTGACAACCAGACCGAAGTACAAAAATGCTTGGGCGAGAATATCTATGGCGGTAATGTGCTTGCCATGATTGCCAACATTAGCGGTAGTATGACAATCGCATATAGCCAAAAGGCGCACGACATCATCACTAATCAGCTAACAGGCAAGACGCTAAGCCTTGAAATCCCCATCAAATTCGCGGACGACAAGCGTTATGTGATTAAAATCCCGAAATTCCAAGTATCGGGCGAAATCCCAAGCCCAAGCGGAAAGGATTTGGTAACAGTTGACGTTAATTACACCGTGGTTGACGAAAGCCCAATCATTGAGCGACACACTACAGCGTAACAATAACAGCCCTTGCAATGCAGGGGCTTTTCTAATGGTGGCAAAAATGGAAATGAAACGCTTCTTAATCTTGGTGGGATTAGCGGCATTCGGTTTGTTGCTTTTTGCTTTACCTGCCATTATCACGGCTATTAAATTGTAAGGATCAACAAAATGACTTTTAAACTAGATATTTTAAAAAAACCCAACCTTGAAAAGATTACAAAAGAGGTAAGCATTGGCGGCATTGAATTAACAATCAAACTTGAAAGAGATGAGGCGTTAGAAAGTGCCATCGATAAGATGCAAACTCCGAACATTGAGCGCCTCGCACTAGATGATTTAAGACGGAACAATCAAGGGTTATCAAAAGACACAACATGGCTATTCATTGTTGGCGAATACGCTATCGACAAATGGAATGTGGTAGATGCTGATGATATGCCACTAGCCATTAATGGTGATAACTTCATCTTGCTAATCAATAGCCTGCCACCTAAAGAACGTGGCGAATTAGTTGATGCTGCTCTAGGTGCTTTCTTCGTTGGTCGCCTTGAATACAAAACGATGACGGCTGAAGTCGTAAAAAAGCCATCGACCGCTACAAGTGGCAAACCCAAGAAGTAAAGCTAAACGCCAAGCGAAAAGAGATTTACAAGCGACTTGGTATAGCATTGCCAAATGAAGTGGCGGGCGATTTAATCAGTGATAACTGCATACAGATATTTGTGTTAGCTAACAGGCAAAGGCGCTATATTGACGGCATAGCATTACCCTTGAGTGTACGGGATATTAGCGATGTATGCGAACATTATCGCTACTATGTGCCCAGATGGTTGCTTGATGATGTGGTGTTCTCCCTTGATGATGTATGGCTGGATAGCTTTAACAAGAAAGCCAAGCGGTAAATAGGCAAAAACCCAAGTGTTAGCGCACTTGGGTTTTGGTTGTATCAAACAACAGATGGTAGAGTTATTATAGCAGAACAAGATATAACCCTGCAATAAAATTATAATGTAATCGTCTATTGCCAAAATGTAACGACTTGTGTAAATTGTCAATCAAGGCATAAAAAATAGCTTAACAAATTAGCAAAAATGTTGTAAAGTAATACTACTGTGTAACATGGAGTTGATTTATGAAGAAGTTTTTCCCCAGTATCTTTGCGTTGGCTGTGTTGTCAGGGTGTGCCAGTACCACCAGTTATCAAACTGCTTATGCCAACAGAAATCCAAGCCTAGAATTGTTTGAGAATGAGCGAGCTGGTTTTGGTTGTGATAGCTTAACATTTTATTTGAGTGATCATATTTTAGGAAGTTACAAAGAAGAAGTGCAATTTCCAAATCCACCAAAAACCGTTTACTTGGGCGGTGGCAAACTTAATGAGATGCAGACATTTAAGATAGAGTGCCCTGCTTTGTCAGCAAGTTATGACGGCAATGTAATCACACTAAAATCCAACGACTACATGAGTATTTGGAAAAGAGTTGGCGTGGTTAGTGGAATACCATTTTATTCAGCATTTGGCTACAAGTACCCATCAATCAAGGTTGATCCATGGCGTGCAAGTCTAAATTTTGATCCAATAACATTTCAGGTCTTTACCGACTCTGAAAGAACGTATTTTATAGAAGAACAAAAAACATCAGCTTTCAGTAGTTACAAAGATGTGGTTATTGGATATAAGGTAGATGGTGGAACTCTACAACCTTTGCTGTACGATGGAAAATTGCAAGACAATTATCAAGATGTACTCAGAAAAGCAAATGTTATACAGCTATTCTATAAAAGCAGTGCATCGTATAGAAAGCCAAACTACGAATCTATCTACATAAACAAACCTAATGGTTTGATAAAGATTTATAGAGAACATCCATTCCCTAGTGAGTGAAAATAAAAAACCCAGTCTTTACAGATTGGGTTTTTTGTTGTATATTATCCATAGAGCCTCGAAAACTCTATGTAAGCGTTACCCACAAGCGACATCTGTGGTATTTTTATGTCTAAATCTAGGCAATCTCTTTGCATAGCTCCAAAAAGTTAATCCGAAACATTTTTTTGAGATTATGCCGAGAGGGTGGCGGTCATACAATACCGAAAGGAAAAGCCGTCCGCCGTGCTTACAGCGGTTTCGAGCCTCTTGGCACCCTATTTTAGGGTAACTTTAATCGAAAAAAAGATATTTAACCACTCTTTACAAGATGGGTTTTTTGTTGTAATATATGCCCTAAGGTTTCAAAGCCTAATACATAGCGTTACCCACAAGCGACATCTGTGGTTTTATTTTGCCTAAAAGTTAATCCGAACGATTTTTAGCAAAATCCTAACATAATTTAAGGTGTGCAAATCCTCACATCAAATTAAGCACCGCAAATCTGCGGAGCATAAAAAATTAAGGCTCCCAGATTTGAGAAGTATATAAAATTATGTTAGGGGGGCGGTGAAATAAGCTGACTTGTCAGACGAATAAGCCCAGCCGACTATGTACGGTCTTTGAACCCCCTAGCACCCTATTTGGGTAAATTTCAAAGTTAATACATAGGAGTTCTTATGAACTTAATCATCTCAAACCAAGCCATTAGCCAACACAACGGCTTATTTTCCCTCAATGATTTACATAAAGTCTCTGGCGGTGCTAAAAAGCATGAGCCATATCAATTTATGCGTAATCAAGAAACTAAAGAGCTGATTGCCGAGATTGAAAGCGAAAAACAGATTGCCTATGAGACTGTTATTGGTAAAGGTAAAAATCAAGGTACATTTGTCTGCCGTGAACTTGTTTACCGTTATGCCATGTGGATAAGTGCCAAATTTAGCCTTATGGTTATTCGTGCGTTTGATACGATGACAGGCGGTGCGAACATTACCGCCTTTGCAACCAAAGACGAAAGAAAGCCACTGGTGCAAGCGGTAAAGATGCTCGTTGCCGAGACAGGGGCGATTTATAGCAATGTGTGGAAAATGATACACCAACGCTTTGATGTGGGCTGTGTTGATGAGCTGACAGGTGAGCAGGTACATCAAGCGATGGAGTATGTGCATGGCTTGGTATTGCAACATGGCAGAAAGCCTGTGGATAATGCCATGCTTTATGATGTGCTTGCCAACAGTGCCGTACACCTAAGGGACTACGTACGACTCATTAAGCAGATGAAAGGCATCATGTTCTTTGATGATGACATGGGTAGAAATGTGCATGACTTTGTGGTGAACAATGTTAGAGATATTGCACAACTCGCCCATGACATGAAACTGACAAACAAATACGGCAAACCGATGTTTGAGCCGAATCGCATTAATTATTATGGCGGTAATGCTATGATTATTTGATTTTAACTGTTTAAAAACACCCTACAGAAATTGTGGGGTGTTTTTTTATGACCGTCCGAAAGGGCGGTTTTTTAATAAGCAAAAACCCAGTAACGGCAAATTACTGGGTTTTTTATTTTCAATTTTCGACATTGAACAGGATTTATTATATATGTTTAATAACCATAAGTCAAATTCACAATTACAGATAGGTGGCAAAATGACTTCAAAAGGTGCAGACAAAGTAGGCTTGATACAAGCGGTGGCGTTATGCGGATTTGCGTTAGCTAGTATCATACTGGCGGTGAGTGCTTTGATTTTGGCGTTAAAATAGATTGGGATAAACCGCTCTAAGGGGCGGTTTTTTAATGGGGAAAATTATGCCAACACAAACATACAGGTTAGAGATTCAGGTTGATGCGCAAAAAGCCCAAGACGCGCTTTTGACCGTTAAAAAAAGAATGGATATTATCGAGCAGGCGACTGGTGATGCAGGGCAGGGCATCAATCGCTTTAACGGCAATGTCAATGATGCCGCTAGGTCGCTTGACAAATTTGTATCTGGCTCAAAGCCAGTACAACAAAATCTAGCCAAACTCAAAAACAACATAGATGAGACTACAAGCGCAAGCAAGCGACTTGACAACTCACTTAAAGGCTTATCGCCAACACTAGGCGGCGTTGCAGCGCAAATGGCGGGTATCTTTACCGTTAGCACAGCCATTTCAAAAATGGATGCATTTACAGGTTTGCAAAACCGCCTAAAACTGGTTACCAAAAGCACCGATGAGCTTAACCAAGCCATGCAAGCTACCTTTAAAATCGCACAAAACACAGGCTCTGACTGGGATAGTGCTGTTTTGGTTTTCCAAAAGTTTTCGGAAAATGCTGAAAAATTAAATCTTAATCTTTCGCAAACTGCCAAGCTAACAGACACAGTTTCAAAAGCCGTTGCGATTAGTGGTAGTAGTGCAGAAGGTGCAGCAGCAGCCTTAACACAGTTCGGTCAAGGCTTAGGCTCTGGCGTGTTGCGTGGTGATGAATTTAACTCGGTAAACGAGAACGCAAGCGGCATCATCAAAGCCTTGGCGTATGGTCTTGGTGTAACATCTGACGAATTGCGCACTATGGCGAATGAGGGCAAGCTAACAGGCGAAGTATTGGCGGAAGCACTAGGCAAGGCACAACCCTACATTGATGAAATGTTTTCTAAGACTGATTTCACTATCGGCAAATCAATGCAAATGCTGTCTAACTCAATGACGCAGTTTGTTGGTGAAGCAGGTAAGGCGAGCGGTGCAGCTAGTGCGTTATCTGGTACCATCCAAATTCTAGCCAATAACTTCAATGCCGTAGCTGATACAACAATGGTAGCAGGGATAACATACGCAACCTATGCCATTACAAGGAAAACACAGGAAGTTTACAAATCGACAGCTGCGCTACTTGCGGAACGAACAGCGAACGCACAAAAGGCACAATCCGAATATGCAGCAGCGCAAAGTGAGGTGGCGACTACACAAGCCAAGCTTGCAAAGGTGCAAGCAAGTTATCAGTCGGTAGCTGCATTGCGCGGTGAAGCGATGGCGCAGGCGCAATTAACCGCTGCTACTAACGCAGCGGAAAAAGCAGATTTACAACTGGTTGCAGCTAAAAAGGCGGTAATAGTTACTTCTATTGGCGTAAGAGGTGCGTTATCTGGGTTAATGGGGTTAATGGGCGGCCCACTAGGTTTAGCTATGTTGGTTGGCGGTGTAGCTTCATCTTACATGATGTTCAAGAGCAATGTTCAAGATTCCGAACCCGTACTTGACGTTCACCATAAAACCATTGAGGAACTTGTTGAGGAGTATAGAAAGCTTAGCAAAAACCAAAAACAAGTTGCACGAGATGAAATAGCCGAAGAAATCAAAAAAAGAACCGAAGAGTACAAAAAAGAGACCAACGAATTAACCATTCTTACCGCTAGGATTGCAAACAATTCAAAGGCAACAGCAGAACAAAAAGCTGAAATCTTTGCGTCTATACAAGCCCTTAGAGATAAGACAATATCAGCGGAAGAATTGGCGGTTAAAGTTCGCGGCATGGGCGTGGCAAGTGAAGATTTTGCCGTAAAGCTATCAAAGCAGGCGTCATTAACACAAGCCGCTAAAGAAAAGCTTGAGCATGCCGAAAATATTGGCAGAGCCTATGAGAACACAGCTTACAATGCTTCTAATGCTTCAAGTGGTTTAGCTGGTCAAATGGATAATGTGGCAGGTTCTGCATCTAATGCCGCTGACAAAGTGGCAGGATTAACTAAAAAGGCGCAGGAATATCTAAGCGCTATTTCACAAACAGCATTCGCAGACGAAATGACCCTTGCAATGATGAAAATGGGCTTTTCTGAGAGTGCTTCTAGGGATTTTGCAAGAGTCCATCTTGCTAATGGGGTTATTACTAGTGACATAGCAAAAAAAATAATGGACGCAGATAAAGCACGGGAGGACTTAAGGAAATATAGAGAGTCTCAAAAACCTAAATCAAGCGGAGGTTCTGGCGGTAGTCGCTCAAGCGGCAAAGGTAGCAAGACTGGTAGTAAAGCTAAAACCGAAGCGGTTTTAATCACAGCCCAAGAGCGTGCCGCATGGGACAAAGTTAAACAGAACGCTATCAAATATGATTTTGCGAGCATTGAAAAGCAGTTTAACCTACCTTCTGGCATTTTGGCTTCAGTCCACATGCAAGAAAGTAAGGGCAATGCAAATGCAGTAGGTCCTGAAACCAAGTACGGCAGAGCAAAAGGGGGCTTCCAGTTCCTTGACGGCACATGGCAACAGTATGGTAAAGGCAGTGTTTACGACCTAGCCAATGCTACGCCAGCTGCTGCTAAGTATTTGCGCCATTTGATTGATGAATTTGGTGATGTAGAAAAAGCAATTGCCGCCTACAACACTGGACCTGGCAACGTTAAAAAGCATGCATGGTCAACGATTATGTCTGACCGATATGCACGCATGAAAAACGGCAAAGGTCAAACACTCCATTATGTCAAAGGCGTAAGTCGCTATATGCAGGCTTACAACGGCGGGAAAGAGCAAAAATATACTGCTGATGATATAGCAGAGCAGGCGGCAAACTATGCTAAGCAGCAAGCAGAAGCACGAGAACGTATTGAATATGAACTTCTAAATGCTCAAGCCAAAGCAAAAGTGGACCATGAGAAAAGAATTAAGGAGCTCATGGAGGCAGGCTTTGAACCAGAAGTTGCCGCAGCTTATGAAGAAATCCTTGTTAATCGGTTTAACCTAAATGCTGCCTATCAGGATAAGCAATTAGCTTATGACTTATACAGCTTTAGACTTAGTGCAAGAGAACGTTTAGATGCTGAACGCGACTTAGCCCTTGAAAAAATCAAGCTTGATGCAGATTTGACTGATGAACAAAAAGAGTATTACAAGAAAGCAGTGCTTGATAAATACGACTTTGATGTAAAAAAGTTTGGTGATGCGCAAGCTAAGAAAATAAAGGATTTAGAAAAAATGGTTAGCGGCATCGGGCAGGTTGGGCATGCCGATGCCATGACGGACATTCTAAATCAGCGCAACATGAGCAGTCTTGACTATGGTAAGTGGCAGATTAACCGCCAAATGGTTGCGCGTAAAAAAGAACAGCTTGAGAACTATCAAAATGTGGTTGATTCTATCAAAGCACTTGATGAAGTTGGGCAATACGTTATCACTAACGCCCTTGAGCGCCAACGCTTACTAGAAGAAGCGGAAACAGCCCATCAATCTGAGATGAAAGCCATCAGAGAGCGAGCGGCTGAAGAGATGCGACAGCATGAAGAAGATAACCTTAATACGACTTTGAAAAGATATAGCGCAACGTTTGGGGCATTGGCAGGACTTGTTAAGGGTTATCAAGGCGAGCAGTCAAGCACTTATCGAGCCTTGTTTGCCGCGTCTAAGGCTTTTGCCATCGCTGAAGCTGGTCAAAATGTTTGGCTTGCAGCATCAGAAGCTTTTGCCAAAGAGCCTGGAACGGTATGGCAGAAATTGGCTGCTGCTGCGACTGCCACGGCAAAAAGCAGTAGCTTTATCCCACTTATCCAAGCTGTTACACCGCAAGGCTTTAAAACGGGTGGTTATACAGGTAACATTGGCGTAAATAGCATCGCAGGCGTGGTTCACGGTCAAGAATATGTTATGAATGCCAACGCCACTAAGCGCATTGGTGTTAATAACCTTGAGCGATTGAGCAACGGGGAAGGTATTGGGGGCGTTAAAGTCATCATCAATAACTACTCAAATGAAACTGCTACTGCTGAACAAATGCCAAATGGCGATATCATGGTCACGATCGGCAAGGTGGCTAAATATATTGCCCGAGATGAGATACAGAAATATCACCATAGTCAGCTAAGGCAGGGCGGTATATATTACGGCAGATAAACAAAAACCCAACTGGTGCAAACAGTTGGGTTTTTTATTATCCCTTTAAACGACACTTAAAAGGATAACTTGTGGTAAATTTTAACATAGAATTGGCAGAAATTGGAGAATTACCTTTGGAAAATATCATTTTATTGGGTGTTTTCGCTATTTTGTTGGTGCTGATTTGGCAGTTTAGCAACATCTTAAATGCTGTGGTTAATTTCCTTAAATTCAGAGACCGCAAAAAATGAAAACCTTTACATGGGACATCTCAAACGACAGTAGCGAAAGCACATCAAACAATGCGACACATATAAGTTTTGGTGATGGCTATGAGCAATCTGTTAGCTTTGGGATTAATAATAGCCTTAAATCATGGCAATGCAGTAAGACAGACACAAAAGCGGTCATTGATGAGATGTATCGCTTTTTAATTGCTACCAAGGGCGTTGAGCCTTTTAATTTCAAGCCCTTAGCCGATGAGCCAAGTATCAAAGTCCGCCTAGATGGCGAAGTTAGCCGTAACCCTGTGGGCGGCAATGTTTGGGCAATCAGTTTTACCCTAAAACAAGTATTTTAGTTTAACCGGGCGACATCTATGTCGTTCACATCAACCAAGCCCCTGATAATCAAGGGCTTTTTTATTTGGAGAAAAGCCATGAGCGAACAAAACCGAACCACCCTAACTCGCCTCGAAGCGCGTACATTGCAATCATTTATCAGCCAGATTGACTTTTGGAAAGCCCAACACGGCGATAAGGCCGACATTGTAGAGATTGTTTATTATCCCGAGGACGAAGGCTTTGAAGTAGCGAGCAATGAAGCCAACAGCGGCATCTTAAAGCGCAACCGTGCCAGCGTGTTTCGCACCGAGCTACTATCTTGGGCGGCTAACCAGTTGCGTGAATTGCAAGGCTGGGACAATTCAAACACAGTAACCGCTTTTTCGGTCTCATACAAAGATAACACCTTTGGCGTTGAATGTAAGATTGCAGATGCTAAGGCTAAAGAAGTAACAGAAGAAGCATAACAAGATAAGGGCGTAACAATGCGCCCTTTTTTTAGGGGTGGATATGAGTTTTAGTAGCGATGTACAACAGCCCACCGTGCAAGGGCTTATTACCCTGTACGAATTAGACGCACGCAGATTGGGCGCAGATATTTACCGCTTTCACGGGCATAACGATGGCGTTATCCGTTTTCGTGGACAAGATTACACACCGATTGCAATCAGTGCAGATGGGCTTGAGATGCGTTCTGACGGCAAGGCATCAACGCCTAGCCTATCAGTCGCTGACAATCTTAACGGCGTACAGGGAGCGATTAGCGCACTATGTAGGCTATATGATGACTTTGCTGGGGCTAAGCTCACCATCACGCAGACATTAGCCGAATATCTGACCAGTGCAGACGATGCAAACTACCGACAGCAAGAATGGTATATCGAACAGAAAACCACCGAAAACCCGATGGCAGGCGTGGTCGAGTTTGAATTATCCAACCCTGTAGATTTTGCAGGGCAAAAAATCCCTGTGCGCAACATTACCACCTATTGCCATTGGGCGATGTGCGGTAAGTATCGTGGCGAAGAGTGCGGATATATCGGCACAGCACGCTTTACAATTGATAATAAGCCAACAGATGACCCAAGCCAAGATAAATGCCAAGGCACCATCCCAGCGTGCAGATTTCGCAACAATGAAGGGTCGTTTGGTGGCTATCCAGCGGCAGGTATGACATGAGATTAACAAAATCACTAAAAGCAGACATCGAACAGCACGCAAGGGCTTGTTATCCCGAAGAGTGTTGCGGCGTTATCGCGCAGAACATCGCAGACGGTGCAATATCTTATATCAGACTTGATAACGTTGCCCATGACAAACAAAGTCATTTTGAAATCGACCCGATTGCATACATCGAGCTTGAACAGTCGTTTAGTATTAAAGCGATCGTACATAGTCATCCAGATGGCGAGCCTTTACCGTCGGAAGTGGATAAAGCACAAATGGGCTTGCACGGCGTGGATTGGGTCATCTGTGGCTTTGGTGATGATTATTGCGACATCAGACGACACAAGCCAAAAAGCTACATCAGCCCACTATTAGGGCGTGATTATGTGCATGGCTTGCAAGACTGCTACAGCTTAGTGCGTGATTATTATGACCGTGAGCTTGATATTACACTGCCTGATTTTGCACGCATTGATGACTGGTGGGAAGATGAACACCACGAGCCACTTTATGAGAATAACTTTGCCAAAGCTGGCTTTGAAGTCGTGGACGGCACGCCCCAAAAGCATGATGTCATCTTGTGCCGTGTTGGGCGTACGCACCATGTTAATCATGCGCTGGTGTATTTGGGCGATGGTAAATTGACCAGCGAGACTACGCCTGACTGCGTGGGGGATTGTCTTGTTTTGCACCACCCACACGGGCGGCTATCCGTGCGTGAAATCTATGGTGAAAACTGGCAAAAGCGCACGGCGATGGTGCTTAGGCATAAACAGGCTTAACCAAGGGCACAATGGTGGTGTAGTCTATTTTGGGGTTGTTTTGGGCTTGCCATAGGTCGTACTGGTTTTGCATACGAAACCACAAATCATCACTCGTCCCCAAGGCCCGAGCAATGCGAAGCGACATATCAGCGGTAATGCTTTGCTTGCCGTTTAAAATACGGCTTAAAGTAACACGGCTGACGCCCAAATGCTTAGCAAACTCAGTAACGCTAATGTCGCCCAAACCGTCTTTTAGTACCAAGCCAGGGTGAGCAGGATTGTGCATTTTCATGATTTACTCCTTAATGGTAATCTTGATAATCGACAATTTCGGCATTGCCATCGTCGTTAAATTTAAAGGTGAGTCGCCAGTTGCCATTAACCGATATTGCCCAATGACCATCTAAGTCGCCCTTTAAGGCGTGCAGTTGCCAGCCGGGCATATTCATGTCTTGGGGTGATACCGCCATGTTCAACTGGGTTAATTGGGTATTTAGTCGGTTTTTGTGCTTATGCTGAATGCCAGCTGTTGAACCCGTGGTAAAAAACTTTTCCAGCCCTTTATGATTAAAAGAAACAATCATCAAACCGTCCTGTAAACTGTATCGTTATACTTTACATCAATAAGGAAATTTTGTCAAATGAAAACCATTGAACTACACGGCATTCTTGCTAAAAAATTTGGACGCTATTTTAAACTTGATGTCAAAACGGCAAAAGAAGCTGCCCACGCCCTAGCCTGTCAAATCCCTGCTTTTAAAGCGTTTATGCTTGATAGCGAGCGGTTGGGGTATCGATTTGCCGTATTTTTAGGTAAAAAACGCACGCAAAAAACCAACATCGGCGAAGATGAGATTGATAATATCACAGACGCAAACCTAATCCACATCGTGCCAAAGGTGGTAGGCTCTGGCGGTAAAGAATTGGGTTGGCTACAAATGGTGGTAGGAGTGGCGTTAATCGCAACAGGTGTTGGCGCAGGCTTTGGTGCTGGGGTCTTTACTGCAGCAGCGATGAATATGGGTATGATTGCGGCAGGTGCTGGATTATTACTTGGCGGTGTTGCCACGCTGATGATGCCCACGCCCAAACTAGACCCTGCCAATGAAGACGGCAACCGCCCCAACAAAGGCTTTGGCGGTGCTGTTACTACCGTAGCGCAGGGCAATCCTGTGCCGATTTTATACGGTGAGCGTGAAGTAGGTGGATTTGTGGCAAGTGCGGCAATCTATGCCGAGGACAAGATGATTGCGGGGGTCAAAGTATGATTTATGGCGCAAAAAAAGGCTCAAAAGGGCAACAAAAGCCAAATATTGCCAAAGATACCACGGCAAGCACAAACTATTTTCAAGGGCTTTATGGCTTATCTGAAGGTGAAGTATTCGGCTTGGTTGATGGCGGTAAGTCTATCAAGCTAGACGGTACGCCATTGATCAATGACAACGGACAGCCAAACTTTGAAAATGTATCATGGGAATTTCGCAATGGCACAATCGACCAAGAACACATCAAGGGCTTTTCGTCTGTCGAGAATGAGCAAAGCGTAGGCGTTGAATTGCGCCATGACCGCCCATTTACCCGTGCTATCTCAAATACCCAATTATCAGCGGTGGTTATCCGTCTTAATTGGGGAGCATTACGTGAGCAGAAAGATAATGGCGATATTGTCGGTTACAAGATTGATTATGCGATTGACGTACAGACTGACGGTGGCGCATGGGCGACCGTGCTTAATACCACCATCAATGACAAGGCAAGCCAAGGTTATCAGCGTAGCCACCGCATTGATTTGCCAAATGCACGCCGTGGCTGGACGGTGCGTGTAAGACGTATCACGCCAAACCGTGATAATGATTTGATTGCTGATACCATGAGCGTACAAGCCATCACAGAAGTGATTGATGCTAAACTGCGCTACCCTTGCACGTCTTTACTTGCCCTAAAATACGATGCCCAAACCTTTGGCAATGTCGCAAAGGTTGCTGTGCGTATGCGCGGTATGATTGTGCAAGTGCCTAGTAATTACAATGCACAAACAAGAACCTATACGGGCGTGTGGGATGGCACATTTAAGCCAGCTTATACCAATAACCCTGCATGGGTGTTTTACGACCTTTGCACGGCTACACGATACGGCTTAGGCGATAGATTAGCAGGCAAGGTGGATAAGTGGTCATTGTATGCACTAGGTCAATACTGCGATGAGTTGGTGGATGACGGCATGGGCGGTAAAGAGCCAAGATTCACAGTCAATGTGTACATTCAAAAAGCCCAAGATGCGTATCAAGTATTACAAAGCCTAGCATCGGTTTTCCGTGCTATGAGCTATTGGGATGGCATGCAAATCATTGTTGATGCTGATACACCCAAAGAGCCTGTTTATACGTTCACTAACGCCAACGTGGTCAATGGTGCATTTAGTTATACGGGCACACGCAAACGTGACCGCCACACCATCGCTAAAGTCGCCTATGATGACCCTGATAACGAGTTTAAAACCGATTATGTGCATGTGCGTGATGAATTTGCCATTGCAAAGTATGGCATCTCAATCATTGATATTAACGCCTTTGGCTGTACATCACGAGCGCAGGCATACCGAGCGGGTGCGTGGGCGCTGCAATCTGAACAGCTAGAAACCGAAACCGTCACGTTTAGCGCAGGACTTGATGGCTTTATCCCTAAAGTGGGCGAAGTTATCAATGTATCAGACAATGCGCGCGCAGGCCGTGCCAACGGTGGGCGTGTTGTGTCTGCAAGCGGTCGCACCGTTACGCTTGACCGCACAGCCGGTAAAGTAGGCGATACGTTTGTGATTAACGGCACGGACGGACAAGCCAAAACCGCCAAAATTACCGCCATTCGTGGTGTCGTCATCACGCTTGATAAGGTTGTTGGTGCGGTATCTGGTGCGGTATGGGCGATGACAAGTAGCGATTTAGCGCCACGGCAGTTTAGAGTCATGTCAATCAGGCAAAACGATGACAACACATTTGGCATTACGGGCTTACAGTATGAGCCGTCTAAGTTTAGCGCATCAGATAACGGAGCGCACACCATTGCTCGCCCTGTATCAGTTATTAAGCCACAAGTATTAGCCACACCAAGCAATATCGTTATCACGGGTCACAACCGCGTTGTGCAAGGGCAAGCCGTAGCCACGCTGACAATTAACTGGGCACAGGTGGTAGGTGCAGTGGGCTATATCGTGGAATGGCGCAAAGGTGATAACGCTTGGCAAACACTGCCAACCATCGCAAGCCAAAGCATAGACATTGATGGCGTGTATGCAGGCAACTATCAAGCGCGTGTGCGTGCTGTTGATGCCTTTGATAATGAAAGCCTTGCCACCACAAGCCAATTAACCACGATCAAAGGCAAAACAGGCAAACCGCCAAAGCTGTATTTACTTAAAGTGCAAGGCGGTCTGTTCAGCATGCAGCTGGACTGGATATTTAACCACGGCTCAGAAGACACCAATTATACAGAGATTCAAGTCAGCCCTGATGGACAAGCAAACATTGCTACGCTGGCGGTATTTAGTTATCCGACCAACAGCCACACCATCACAGGCTTACAAGGCAATTTGACCCAGTTTTACAGAGCAAGAATTGTGGATAAATTGGGTAATGCAAGTGATTGGACAGCGTGGGTGCGTGGTACGACATCATCAGACGCCGCCAAAGTGCTGGAATTAATCAGCGGTCAGATCAGTGAGAGCCACCTTGATCAAGCACTAAGAGAGCCGATTGCTAAGATTGATGCGTTTGATGATAAGTTTGCAGACTTTGATGGAAAATTTAACGGCATTGACGGCAAGATCAATCTGTTCAACGCCAAAATCCCCAGCATTGAGCAAGCGGTGCAACAAACCAACGCACGATTGCCCCAGTTAAACCGCAGCATTGATGAGCTCATGCGTGATAAAACCGCCAAAAGTCAAGAAATCGCTAACATCAGACAAAAGGTGGGCGACACCACCACCCAAATCCGAGATGTTTTTGCCAGCACGGACAACCTGACAAGACGATTCGGCGAAATGACGGTCAGTCAGCAACGCAATCAAGATACCTTGAACGCAAGAATGCAGACTGTGCAAGACAGCATTGTTGGCGCAGAGCAAGCCATCAATCAGATGCGTGAGACGATGAATGCCAAGTTCTCAAGCCTTAGCGACAATCTGCTTGTTGGTGGCGATGAGACGAAAGTATCAACCGATTGGGACATCACCTACCCCATCAAAGAGCAATTGTCCGCAGGGCAAAAGGTACAAATCACATTAAAAAATGCTCAAAACCTCACTTCTGTTGCGGTGTACAACTCGTCAGCATCAGGGTCAGCCAAAATCGGAGACTTACGTCAAGTAGGCGATGAGTGGGTGGGCGAATTCGCTTGGGTGGCTTATGGGGCTAACAATGAGCTTCGGCTGTATCGTCAGCCAAGATATTCAAGACAGTCTGTTCAAGCCGTACTCGCCAAGCATACCGACACCACGGCATTGATTGATGAGGTCAAACAATCCATCGCCACCAAAGAGCAAGCATTGTCTGAACGCATCGGTCAGATTGACACAGCTTACAAACAAGCTGATAGAACAGCGAACGCATCGATACAACAGCTTGAACGCTCTTTGACTGATAAAGAACGCTCATTATCTGAACGCATCGGTCAGCTAAGCACACAAATCAGACAGCCCAACGGTCAATACGCCACCGCCACCGCTCTTGATGAAGTCAAAAGCAGCGTGCGGCAAATTGACGGCAAGCTGACATCGGAAGTAGGTAAAATCAGTACCCTACAAAGCACCGTAAACGGTCAGACAACCAGCATCAGAAATGTAGAGCAGTCGTTCAATGGCGTGCGTACGATTAAAGCGGTAACAGTTGATAATAACGGCTTTATTAGCGGTTATGGCTTGATGAGCGAGTTACAAAATGGGCAAGTTACAAGCCGTTTTGGCATCAATGCCGACCAGATTTATTTTGGAGCGACAACCAGTGCCAAAAAGCCGTTTGTCTTTACAACACGCCCAACAACCATTGATGGCGTAAGCTATCCTGCTGGGGCGTGGTTTAATAGTGCTCATATTGCTAATGCGAGTATCACCAACGCACACATCGCAAATGGTAGCATTGATAACGCCAAGATTGCTAACGCCTCCATCGATAGCGTTAAAATCAGAAATGGCTCGGTGGGTTCTTTGCAACTGCAAGATGGGTCGGTAACATCTGCAAAAATTGGACACTTAGCAGTAGACACGCTTAATATTGCCAACGAAGCGATCATTGTGCCACGAGCCTTAAATTCTGGATTTAAGCAGTGGAATGGGGAGATTGAAGACGAAGTGATTTTTGCTGCAACAATGAACTCAGAACAAGCTCCTGTTGTGATTAATTTGTACGCACGAGTATCAGGAGCTAAAATTTCCGATAGATACAATGCATATAGCTCACCACCACGAATTAACTTAGTTGCTACGCACATTTCCAGTGGCGAAAAAGAGTGGATTTTGGGTTATGGTGAAAAAAATCCACCGTCATTCAATAGGTTTGTTATGAGTGGGTATATGAGTGAAACTGGGGGTAATAATAATGGCCATTATTTTAACGGCAGTGGCACAGCAGGGTATTTTGGTATTACAAGAGAAATTAACCGCAACACTTTATTGTTTTTACCAAAATACTCTGGAGAGTACCGATTTGAATTAACCTTAACATTAAAGGGCAATGTGCGTGCAAGACTATACGAAGCGTCTATGCTTTTAATGGCAGTTAAACGTTAATTTAACTTTAATTAAATAAGGAGCTTTTATGCTTGTTAAACTTTATATCTACAACAAACAAACAGGTGAATATCTTTACACAGACATCGGCAACCCAAACGCTGTCATCAATGATTTGGGCGATGATAAAGACTTCACACTCACCGCACCCCCTGATAACACCAAAGCTTGGCGGTGGATTGATGGGGCGTGGGTTTAATATCTATTTTTAGGAGCAAAGAAAATGCCTGAAACCTTAACAAAAGCCATACCTTTTTTAACCAAACTATTTGCGTTAATTGTGGGCAGTTTAATCAGTCTTGTATTAAGTGGTGATATTAATCTCGATAAAGACGATAACGCCAATTTAACCCTAAACCTAAAAATCATCATCAAAATCACTTGTGCGATTGGTTTGGGGCTTTTCATGGGGGAATTCGTCATTGACTATTTCGCCTTTGAACATCTCAATTATTATGCACAAGCGTTGTTTTATTTGATTTTTTCAGCATTTGGTATGCTTGTTTTTGGAACGGTTTATTGCTCGTGGCAATTAACCACTTCTGATAAAACATTGTCCCAGATTGTAACCGAGATTAAAAACATTGTTAAAGCATTGATTAAATAATCTTGTTGTTTTTTTAACCGCCCCCAATGGGGCTTTTTTATTGGAGCAATTATGAGTAGCTATATTAAACAAATCCAAACAACCCTTAAGAATGCAGGGTATTACAAAGGCGCGATTGATGGCATCGCTGGTAAGATGACGGTCGATGCGGTCAATCAAGCCACGCAAGTCAAAGCCGTTACATCTGATGAGATTCGAGCGGTAGGCGAACAATACAAATCACACCCTGAAAACAATCCACCAGCCACAACGGACAAACCGCTTGTAAATAAAAGCGGTTTTGTTTTGGGCGCGCGTAGCTTAAAAAACTTAGAGGGCGTACACCCTGACCTTGTGGCGGTGGTTAAGCGTGCCATTCAAATTAGCCGTACGGACTTTACGGTCATTGAGGGTGTGCGAACCAAAGAACGCCAAAGAGAACTTGTGCGTAAAGGTGCGTCTAAGACGATGAACTCACGCCATATCACAGGACACGCTGTGGATATTGTTCCAGTCAAAGACGGTGTTATCAGTTGGCGTATTGACGATTACTACCCACTTGCCGAAGCTATGGCAACTGCCGCCGATGAACTCGGTGTGCGTGTGCGTTGGGGCGGAGCGTGGTCTATTATCAACAACAGTAAAAACCACCCAAGCGATTGGATTAAAGCCTATCGTGCTGGCGGTGGCAAGTTTATCGATGGACCGCACTTCGAGTTGCCTGCATAAATAAAAACCCCACCTTTTCGGGTGGGGCTTGGTTATTTCTGCAAGTGCATTCATAGTAATGGGCGTGTGAGCACCAACGAAGCATAAATGTTTTATTCTTTATTGCGAACAAGTCAAGCATTATTCTCAACTTTTTTCAAAAAAATCTGTAAGTGCTTGAACAATTGTTGTCTTTAATTTTCTTTGGGCTTTGAGTTTCTCAATTCTCTAAAGTACTTTGAAAGTGATAGTACTTTTTAAGAAAACTGCGTATTGCCACTCAACGCTTATCATAGCCTTGTTGTCCGTATCGGTCATTTGTCAAATGTTTTTTAAAATATTTTAAAAAAATTAGCTTTATTTTTTTGTTTTCAATTCGTCAAGATAATCCGCCCAGTCTTGTAGCATTTTGGTGCGTTCAGGCAGATATAAGGCGTGGTTGTATATACCACTTACACTATTGTCAACATGAGCCATTTGTAGGTTGATGTGGTCGGTATGATACCCCATGCTGTGCAAGTAAGTTGAACCTGTCGCACGCAAATCGTGTCCTGTTATATTAAGCCCCATATAACCTAAGGCACTATTAACCGTTACCGTACCAATGGGATTTTTGGGGTTTTTGTTGGACGGAAAGACAAACTCGCCAAGTCCGCTAATGGTGTGCATAGATTGCAATAGGGCAATCATTTGATTAGATAATGGCACAATATGCGGACGGTCTTTTTTCATGTTGCGTTCGCCTTTTTTACGCCTTGAAATCTCGGCAAGGGGGATATTCCACAGTTTACGGTCAAAATCAATGTGTTCCCACCGCATAAACCGTGCTTCTTTGGTGCGACACATGGTGTAAATCATCGTCCAAATCACGCCCTTAGTGGACGGCATACCACCATAACTGGTTAATTTATCTAAAAATTCTTTTAATTCATTCAAAGTCAAATCACGAGCGTGGTCAATGGGTGGTCGCTCAATTTCGCCTTGTGCTCCAACAGTGGGGTCGGACAGATAACGCACCGTACGCATGGCATGACGGAATATAAGACTGGTCTGCTGTCTGCATAGGTTGGCAACAACTTCGCCTGTGCCACGCTTTTTTGTATTTGCTCTTACCTTTGCGATGACATCGTGCATCATATTGATGACATCAATGGTATCAATATGCGTAATGGGCTTATCGCCAAAAGCAGGATTTAGGTATGTATTAATGGTGTAGTTAAGTTGTCTGATATAGCCCGATGAGCGAGCATCTGCAATCTTTTTATCAATAAAAGACTGTGCGTGATGTTTAAAAAGGTCGTGGCGTTCTTGCTTGGCAAGTTGCTTTTGCTTTCTTTGTTGGCTGATAGGATTTGTGCCAGATTTAAGTAATTGGCGAGCATTAAGGTGCTTTTGGCGTGCCTCCGATAGACTAACCAGCGGATATTCGCCGATAAGCATCATCGTAGCTTTGCCGTCAAAAATAAAACGGTAATACCAGTATTTTTTGCCGTTCGGTCGGATTTCCAAAGTTAAGCCGTGCTGGTCAGTCACTCGGTAAACTTTATCTTTGGGTTTAAGTTTTTTGATTTGGGTGTCGTTTAGCATAATATTGAGTGTAGTAAAAAAGCACTCCATATTATACTCAAATTTTTATGCGTTACAATGGCTAAAGATGAATTAAAACGATGAATGTTTTTTTATTTAACCCTTTGTAGTGCTTGGGCTTGGCTTTTATTGCCTTTACCCATTTTTATTTATCTGTAATCATGTAGTTATTATCTATCATTAAAATCATATTTTTAGTCAAATTCCTGATTTTATTAGCTTTATTGGCTTTTTATCAGCTTAAATTTATTTTTTTATACTTAAATTTAAACTTAAAAAAATCACGCCTATTGTTTTAGCATATTGAGTATGTGTCTGTGTGAATTTTTGGACATGAATGTGGGTTGATGTCATGATATCATACTTATATCACATATCACACATTATCTTATATCATATAATGACTATTATCAATAATAATCATTGGCAAAAATCTGATGATGAAAATCTGACAGGGTGTGGAATTTATGATAAAATATTAAAACATATCAGAATGTCAATTGCACTAATGTCAAGATATTAATACCAAAAGTATTTGATTGCTTGGTGAAAGTTTAATTTCTCTTTTTTATCGTGGTTCATACTTGCCTTATTCATCAACTTTATGTATCAGTAAATTATGCTCAGCTCTATTTGGCAAGCCCTAGCTGCCCACCCTGAATTCATCGCCATGCTGACCATTCCGCCTGTAACAGCACTTGTTACTTGGGCACATGTGTGGATGGCACTTGAAATGCTGTTTCACCCGATTCATTTTTGGGGCATACGCATCAATGGACTGCCTTTTGGTTTAAAGGGTTTGGGTTGGCAAGGCATCGTTCCTGCCAAAGCTGGTAAAATCTCTGGGATCATTGTTGATCAGACGCTTTCAAAATTAGGCAACCTAGATGAGTTTTTTAGGGCGATGGAACCTGAAGAGATGGCTGATTTTATCGCAAATACTGTTGATGAAAACCTAGAGCAACTGATTGATGAAATCATGCATGAACGCCATCAGGGGCTGTGGAATGCCATGCCATATGCCGTTCGCCGCCGTATCTACGCCCATGCACGCAAAGAGCTGTCAAGTGTGATGAAGTCGCTGGTCATGGATCTGACTTATAATGTTGAGAGTTTGGTGGACATGCGTCAGATGATTGTGCGTAAGATGGAGGGCGACCGAAAGCTTATGGTGCAGATGTTCTTACGAGTGGGTAGAAAAGAGATTAAATTCATTTGGAAAATCAGTGCCTTAATTGGTTTTGGTTTTGGTATCATTCAAATGGCGATTTTTTATTTTGCGCCCCAACATTGGACGGTGCCATTTTTTGCAGCGATTTGGGGAGCTTTGACAAACTGGATTGCCATCTGGATGGTATTTAATCCCATTGAACCATGTTATATTCCATTCATTCGCATATTTTGTCGCAGTACCAATGGGATTCGTTTGATCTTTCCGCATATTCATCGCTATGCGTGGCAAGGTGGTTTTATGAAACGCCAAGATGAAGTATCAAGTGTATTTGCCGAAATTGTTGTTAATGAATTGGTAACACTTGAAAATATCATGAATGAGATGATGTATGGCGTAAGATCGGATAAAACACGCACACTGGTCAAAAAACATCTATACGATTTGTTGGAATCACCTGTGGTTGCAACCAGCTTAAAAGTGGGTATGACCCATAGAGAGCTTGATGAATTTAAAGACATAATTATTGACAAATCCATCGATGCGACAATGATACCAATTCGAGACCCTAGACTAAACACTTCACGCGCTGGCAAGATTTTTGGGTTGTTTGAAAGTCGCATTCGTGCATTATCACCACAAGAATTTCAAAATTTACTCAGACCTGCTTTTAAAGAAGATGAGATGACACTCATCATTCTTGGGGCGATTACAGGACTTGCAGCTGGCTGGTTGCATTTGGTGGTGGTGTTTTTTTGATGCTTAAAGATGGTTTGGGCGATTGGAGTGAATCAAACCAAAAAATTGTGTTAAAAACCATGTTTTAAAAACTATATTGCAAAAACTGGGTTTAATAAATTATTTTAGTAAAATGATTTTAATCAATGATGACAAGGCTGTCTGTTAAACATTTTTGCTTATCCTACGATGTGCAAAAGTATTTGATGTGATGGTTTTTTTATGTACTTATTTTTTATCATTCATTTGATGACAAGATAAAAGGATAAAACAGCTGATTGTTCTGATTGGCTGATTCATTGATGATAAGAGTAAAACCAAACGACATTCATGCCAGCTCAATGCCAGCCATGATGATTGTATTTTAAAAAATCTTTTAATATCAAATGATTAAAAAATACCAATAGAAGGTATATTTATGCTAATTACAGAATTGGGTTATTTTGCACTGCTCTTAGCACTTGTGATTGCACTGTTGCAGGCAATTTTACCTGCCGTTGGCGTCATCAAACACCAAGTTCAATGGCAACGCCTTGCACCAAGTCTTTCGGTGGCACAGTTTGTGGCAATGTCGGTGTCGTTTGGTGCATTGATGGTAGGCTTTATTTATAATGATTTTAGCTTGGTGTATGTAGCAAGCCATTCCAACAGCCTTTTGCCTTGGTATTATAAGCTATCAGCGACTTGGGGCGGTCATGAAGGTTCGCTTTTGCTGTGGATAACAATTTTGTCAGCGTGGTGTATGCTTGTATCAGTCTTTAGTCGGGCATTGCCACTTGATATGCGTGCACGCGTCATGTCGGTGCTTGGTATGATACAGACAATGATGTTGCTCATGCTGATTTTTACATCAAGTCCATTTGAGCGTACTTTGCCAAATATTCCGATTGATGGTGTTGATCTAAATCCATTGCTCCAAGATCCTGGGTTGATTTTTCATCCGCCAATGCTTTATATGGGCTATGTGGGTTTGGCGGTGCCTTTTGCGTTTTGTATGGCAGCATTGTGGGCAGGGCGACTAGATGCGGTATGGATGCGTTGGTCTCGGCCATGGACGGTAGTGGCGTGGGGATTTTTGACACTTGGGATTGCACTTGGCTCATGGTGGGCTTATTATGAACTCGGCTGGGGTGGTTGGTGGTTTTGGGATCCTGTAGAAAATGCTTCCTTGATGCCATGGCTTGCTGTAACGGCACTCATGCACTCACTGGCAGTAACAGAAAAGCGTGGTGTATTCAAGGCTTGGACAATGATGTTGGCAATTTTTGCGTTTGCGTTATCATTGCTAGGTACATTTTTGGTGCGTTCTGGAGCGATTACTTCGGTACACTCTTTTGCTGCTGACCCAACTCGTGGCCTTGCCATTTTGATGATTTTGGGATTGGTGATTGGTGGTGGTCTTGTGATGTTTGCCCTGCGTGGTTGGCGACTGACTGTTGAGAGTCGTTATGAGCTAAAATCTCGTGAGACTATCCTTATCATTAATAACATCATTTTGCTTGTGGCAATGCTTGTGGTTCTGCTTGGTACGCTGTATCCCATGCTTGCTGATGCCTTTAAATGGGGACAGGTGTCCGTTGGTCCGCCGTATTTTAATGCGTTATTTGTGCCTGCATCTTGGTTGTTGCTTGCTTTTATGGGCATAGGGGCAAATCTTCGTTACAAATATGATGGCCGTCCATTCTTAGCCACAGCTTTTGTTTGTGCAATAAGTGCGTTTGTTTTGGGTGCGGTGCTTACTTATCTGATGGGTACGCTTGCAGAATATGCTCATTTTGATAAGGCGGTATATATGACAGCAGTGCTGTCAATGTGGGTACTGTCATTCATGGTGTTAGATATCAAAGACAAAACACGCCATGCCCCAAATTTGGTAGAAGGGCTAAAAAAACTTACGCCAAGCTACTACGGAATGCAACTTGCCCATATTGGTGTTTTGATAACGGCACTTGGTGTGGCAGGCGTGTCAGCGATGGGTCTTGAAAAAGATGTGGCGATGACGGTCGGCGACAGTGTTCATGTGCAAGGTTATGATTTTTATTTGCAGGAGTTTGATGAGATTGAAGGTGCCAACTATGATGCCACGCGTGCCACTGTACAAGTCAAAAAAGATGACGAACTCATCACAACACTTTATCCACAAAAACGCAATTATGTTGTTTCAATGATGCCAATGACCGAAGTTGGTATTCGTCCAAGCCTATTCAATGAGCTGTATATTGCTTTGGGTGAGCCAATCATTAATGATGAAGGAAAAGTAACTGCCGATACTTGGGCGGTGCGTATCTATGTCAAACCGATGGTACGCTGGCTGTGGCTTGGGGCAATTGTGATGGCACTTGGCGGATTGCTTGCCATGTTTGATAAACGCTATCGCATGAAAAAATTGAAAAACTTTGACGGTTGGGAGAAATAGACATGGCAAAAACAAATAAACATATGTGGATTTTTATTTTGCCTTTGCTCGTTTTTTTGCTTGCAATGACAATGTTTTATTTTCGTTTGGGCAAAGATACCGACATTAAGGTAAGTACGGCGATAAATAAACCTTTGCCAGCTTTTAGGTTGCCACTGCTTTCTGATACGACACGCATGATGACAAACGGTGATTTGCCACAAAAGCCATTTTTGCTTAATGTTTGGGGTTCTTGGTGCCCGACCTGTAAAATTGAACACCCATTTTTGATGAAATTGCATGCAGATGGTGTGTCGATGGTGGGCGTTAATTATAAGGATGAATTGCCTGATGCACTTGGCTATTTGAATCAATATCAAGACCCGTTCATCTACTCGTTGCAGGATTTAGATGGTCAATATGCCATTGATTTGGGTCTGACGGGTGCACCTGAGACTTTTGTTGTAGATGGTAAAGGCGTGGTCTATAAGCACATCTTGGGTGAGGTTGGTGAGAATAACTGGAAAAATGAAATCCAGCCGTGCTTGCTGGCCATTGGTGATGAAACACTTGGCGATGATGCCAAAATTCGTGCGTGCAGTTAGGGCTAAAATATGAAAAAAATATTCATGATGGTGTTGTTCTTGGGTATGATGACATCTGCTTGGGCAGGCATTGAAGTTTATGAATTTAAAACACCAGAAGATGAGACTCGTTATCGTGCACTCATTGAAGAGTTGCGTTGTCCAAAATGTCAAAACCAAAACTTAGCAGGGTCTGATGCACCAATTGCGTTGGATTTGAAACAAAAAACCTATGAGATGATTATTGACGGCAGAAGTGATACCGAGATTCGTGATTATATGTTTGAGCGTTATGGTGATTTTATCAGTTACAAACCACCTGTGCGACCATCAACTTGGATTTTGTGGTTTTTCCCACCTTTTTTATTGGTGTTGCTTATTGGTGGCTGGTTGTTAAAAACCAGACATTCTCGCCATAATATTCAAAAAGATGATGTTGATGCGTTAAGTGTCAGTGAAGAAGCACGACTTGCACAAATTTTAAACGCACATGATAAGAGAGAAAAGTGATGACATTGAGTTTGTGGCTATTTTTTACTTTGTGTGCAGCTTTGGTATCGCTTGTATCGCTTGTAGTGATTTACCCTTGGTTGAAAGGGCGTGTGGCCAAAGACAACCGCCTGATGGCAATTAACATTGAGGTATTTAATCATCGCATTAATGAGTTGCAAGCTGATAAAGATGCTGGCGTCATTGATGATGTTTATTATAACGCACAGTCTACCGAACTAAAACGCCAACTTATCGCTGCTCAGACTCATGCCGAAAGCCATGCGGTTGTGAGTGTTAAGTCTCGTCTGATTGTGATGATTTGGATTCCACTTTTGGCGATGCTTGCATATTTAACAACATCTGACCGTACGCCTGTATTTACATTATGGCAGTCCCAAGATACGGTAGGTCAAGTGGCAGATGATCTATTAACAGCAAAGATTGATACTCCGCCACAATGGGCAAGTAAAAACAGTACAGCTCTCATCTCTGCCATGCAAACCAATGTTCATATGCACGCTGATGATGCCAATCGCTGGATGAGATTATCAGAGCTATTTGGTGCACTTGATGCCAAGCCGCAGGCATTAGAAGCATTGTCAAGGGCGTATAGGCTAGAACCTGATAATGTTGAGATTGCCATGACTTATGCTCAAACAAGTTTTTTTGTCAATAATGGTGTGCTTGATGCATCGGCTCGTGATGCAGTGCTTGGAATTTTGCGTGTGATGCCCGACCACGAAGGGGCTCAGATGATGATGGCGATGGCTGAGACTCGTGCAGGGAATTTTACCAATGCTAAAGCATGGGTGCATAAGTTGCGTTCCAGTGTTGCTGGCAAATCTGGTAACAGAAGCGAAGCATTGGCAAGTTTAGATTTGCTACTGAGCAATATTGAAGCCCAAGAGATAAAAGCTGCTCAGGGTGTGAATGTTGCTATCATGTTAGATGCAAAACTGATGCCACAAATCAAAGAAGATGATGTGTTATTTGTTTCTATCGTATCGGTTAAAGGCGGTGCACCATATGCAGTGAAGCGTCTGCCTGTTAGCCAGATTAAAAATGGTCAGATGATGGTTTCTTTAAGCGATATGGATGCAATGATGCCAACTCGTACGCTGTCGCTTGGGCGTCAGAGCGATGAGTTGGTGGTCAATGCACGCATCAGCCATTTGGGTGAAGCGATGCCTAAGTCGGGTGATTTGTCGGCCAACCCTGTACCGCTTACCAAGACGAGCAATACAGCAACACTGACAATTTCACAAATCGTACCATGACCATAAAAACAACCTAAATTTTAGGTTGTTTTTATTTATGGCATAAGCTGTGTGCTTAACTAAGCAAGGTTTAAGCTAATTAATTGATGGCAATTTGAGTATTGCTTTGTCAATCCATTACCATAGATTTGCCAGTTTTTAAAAACCACTTGAACAATCCGACCAAGTGGTTTATAGTGTTAAATTGTTTTATTTTATTGGAGAGTGTTATGTTACGCATTATTTTGTTGGGACCGCCAGGTGCTGGTAAGGGCACACAAGCTCAGCTTATTTCAAAAGAATTTAATATTCCACAAATCTCTACAGGCGATATGTTGCGTGCTGCCATCAAAGACGGCACAGAGCTGGGTAAGATTGCTAAAAGCGTGATGGATGCAGGTCAGTTGGTATCTGATGAGCTGATCATCAATTTGGTGAAAGAGCGTATCGCTCAGCCTGACTGTGCTAATGGCTGTATTTTTGATGGTTTCCCACGCACTATTGCCCAAGCCCAAGCATTATCTGATGCTGGTGTGAATATTGACCATGTCATTGAAATTAGTGTGCCAGATGATGAAATCGTCAGCCGTATGTCAGGCAGGCGTGCACACTTGCCATCGGGCCGTACTTATCACATCACTCATAATCCACCAAAGATTGAGGGGAAAGATGATGTGACGGGTGAGGACTTGGTACAGCGTGATGATGATAAAGAAGAAGTGGTGCGTGATCGTTTATCGGTATATCATGCACAGACAGCAACGCTGATTGGGCATTATCAATCGGTGGCACAATCAGGTGAAAATGCTCCAGCATACCATGGTTTTGATGGTACAAAAGATATCAATACTGTGCGTGATGAGATTTTTTTGGTGCTAAAAGGCTGATTTGCCATTGACTAAAAAAAGACCTTGATTTAAGGTCTTTTTTTTATTTGACCATTTTCAAAAAAATAGGTAAAGACAACCATTAAGGAAGATGGGTTTTTTAATCTTGTTAAAAAAGTAGTCAGTAGTTAAAGCCCATAGAAAAAAACTGCCTTTTCTGCGCTTGTGTTCTCGATATAAACAAGTGCTTGAGAAAATACAATGGTATTGACAAGAAAAATTTTATCTTTTCATCAAAGAATGTGAATTTAGAGTTAACTATGGCACACCATCCAATCAGCTTAGAATACCCAGAAAATGGTATGGGATTTAGGGCTTATCTACTGTAGCCCTTAAAAATTGAACAAATTTTTGACAAGATAAAAAATCACTTGATTTTACCCACAGTTTAAAGTTAATATAAGTTTTAAAAATAAAACATCGGTTTGCTTGATAAACCAAGCCAGTGAGCGATTATGATTGCCAGCGTCTCCACCGCCTTAAAGTTACTTAAACAGCTTGCCAGCACACCCAATATTGGATTAAGTGAGCTGGCACGCATCACTCAAACCAACAAATCTCGCACTTTTAGAATGCTGTGTTCGCTTGTAGAAGAGGGCTTGGTGCAACAGGATACACAGGGGCGTTATCATTTGGGCTACCAAGCACTGATGATTGGGCAAGCGGCCTGTAAGCAAATCAGCTTGGTGCAAGTGTCTGAGCCAATCATCAGGCAAATTGCCAGTCAGTTTGATGAGAATTTTCAGATTCGTATTCGTGATGGCGAGCAAACGATGCAGATTTATGCGCATCGCTCAACACAGCCTTTGCAAGTAGTAAGCCAGATGGGTAATCGCCGCCTATTGGGAATGGGGGCGGCAGGCAAGGTGCTACTGGCGTGGATGAGTGCTGACGAGGCTGAACATCTAAACCCGACGCTCAAGGCAGATTATCATCAATTAACCGATGTCCGTCAAAATGGATTTGCAGAGTCTTTTGGGGAGATTACCAAGGGTGTGGGCGCGATTGCAGTGCCTTTATTTGAGCATAAGACATGTGTGGCTTGTTTGAGTGCAAGCGTGCCATTGGTAAGACTTGATGAGGTTTATCATCAAGCACTACGCAAAGCATTGCTAAATGCCAAAGATGATATTAGTAGCTTGTTGAGTCGGTAAAACTCATTGGATTGGCAATGTGTTTGTAATTTTGTATATTTATATCAGTATTTGTAATTAGCTCTTTGTGCTTAACATTTAAATGACTTGGTATTTAAATGATTTTGGTATTTAGGCAGATTTTTATTTAGGAGAGTGTCATGATGACCGTCGTTCAAGGAAAACGCACAATGAGTCCAACCATTGTGATGGTGATTATTGTTTTAATTGCTGCATTGCTCACCTATCTTGTGCCATCTGGTGAATTCAAGCGTGAAAAGGTGGAACAACAAGATGGTAAAAAAGTGACTTTGGTTGTGCCCGACAGCTATAAAACAACGCAAAAAGAGTATTCGTTTAGTGATGTTTTGGTGGGTACACCCAGCAAAGAGGTGGTTAAACCTGTTAGTGTTATTCAGACTTTGCACGCTGTCCCCAAAGGAATTATTGAGCAAGCAGATCTGATTTTTATGGTGATGTTTATTGGTGGTATGTTTGGTGTGCTTAGCAAAAGCGGTGCTATTGAAGCGGGTCTTGAGCGGTCTTTGAGCATCACCAAGGGCAATGTTTATCTGCTGGTACCTTCTTTGATGATTATTTTTTCTTTGGGCTCTACTTTTATGGGTATGGCAAAAGAATACCTGTTGGTGATTCCTATGGTCATCGCAATGACTGACCGCTTGGGGCTCTCCAAGGTAACAGGGCTTGCCATAGTTACGCTTGCGGTCAAAGTGGGTTACTTGGCGTCACTTACCAACCCTTATGCTTTGGCGGTGGCACAGCCGTTGGTGGGTGTTCCTGTTTTTAGTGGCATGAGTATGCGTTTGGTGACTTATGTTGCAATGATGGGTATGTGTATCGCCTATGTGCTTTGGCATATTCGCCGTGAAAATGCAGGTGGTCAAAAACTCAGTCATAGTTTTGATAGCACGCCTTTATCAGCACAGCATCTTTGGTTGTTGATAGCTTTAGGGGTGGGTGTGGCCTTTATGGTGTATGGGTCACAAACTTGGAAATGGAAAGCTGCTGAATTATCCGCTTATTATCTGTTTTTGAGCGTGGTGTTTGCAGCGATTGCCAAAATGAACCCAAGCGATGCTGCCGATGCGTTTGTTGCAGGTATGAAAAAAGTATTGATTGCGGCTGTGCTGATTGGGCTTGCAACAGCGGTTGCAATTATTCTAAAAGAAGGTCAAATCATGGACACCATCATTCATTATTTGGTAGGATTTATTGGCGGAAACGGTGCTTATATTTCTGCTTATAGTATGTTTGTCTGTCAGTTGCTATTGGATATTGCTATTCCAAGTACTTCAGGTCAAGCTGCTGTTACGATGCCTATCTTGGGTCCTGTGGGTGAAATTGTAGGTGTTACGCCGCAAACGACTGTTTTTGCTTTTTTGATGGGCAATGGCCTAACCAATGTGATTACGCCGACATCAAGTGGCCTATTGATTTTTTTGGCGACAGCTGAAGTAAGTTGGACGCGCTGGGCGAAATATGTCTGGCCACTGGTTGTTATTTTGTTCATAACTGCTTTAATTTTATTAACCATTGCTGTTGCAACAGGGTACTAAATGTTGATAAGTAATCAAATGATTGCCATGCGTGATGGTATACGCTTGGCAACAGATATATACCTACCAGACGATATGACAGAAGATAACTCTTGGCCTGTTGTATTGGAGCGTACGCCTTATGACAAAACCGCCCATTCACGGTCTGAAATCAATGCAGATGGAACAAAAATCAGTCGTGAGCAAATGGCACAAGCTTTTAATAAGGCAGGATTTGTGATGGTATTTCAAGATTGCCGTGGACGCTATCGCTCCGAAGGTAATTTTGTTAAATATCTCAATGAGGCTGAGGATGGTATTGATACATTAAACTGGTTGGCAGAACAATCCTGGTGCAATGGCAATATCGGTACAATGGGATTATCATATGCAGCACATACCCAGCTTGCCTTAGCCTGTCTAAATCCACCACAACTAAAAACCATGATTTTGGATTCAGGAGGCTTTGCCAACGCTTATCAATGTGGTATTCGTCAAGGTGGAGCATTTGAACTCAAACAGGCGACATGGGCGTTTAAGCAAGCCAAAAATAGCCCAAAAGCCAAAACCGTACCACACATTTTAGCCGCACTTAATGACCAAGATATTCATACTTGGTTTACCAAAATGCCATGGCTTAAAGGGCACAACCCATTAAGCAGTTTGCCAGAGTACGAAGCGTATTTGCTAAAGCAATGGCAACATGGTGTATTTGATGAGTTTTGGCAAAAAATTGGAATTTATGCCGAAGGATATTATGATAATATTCCAGATATTCCTATTTTGCATATGTCCAGTTGGTACGATGCCTATGTCTCTTCAACTTTGCAAAATTTTAGCGAATTGACACAGCGTAAAACCGCCCCGCAACATCTAATCATGGGTCCTTGGTTGCATGGCGACCGCAATGTTGCCCACAGCGGTGAGGTGCAATTTGGCCAGTCTGCACAGTTTGATGGAAATTTAGGCTTAGACTGGCTAAGCTATCGCTTAGCGTGGTTTGCAAAGCATTTGCAAAATAAAAATACATCTTGTGATACACCAAAAGTGAGCATTTTTGTCATGGGCGGTGGTCAGGGTAATAAAACTGAACAAAATCAGCTTAACCACGGAGGGTATTGGTGTCATGACACGCAATTTCCTTTTACCAATTCGCAAAAACTGACCTTTTATTGTACCAAAGAGTATCAATTGTCTTTACAAAAACCATCCGAAGATGATTGCATATTTTTCGAATCTGACCCCAATCACCCCATACCCACAATAGGTGGTGCGATTACCTCTGGCAAACCTGTTTATGTGGGTGGTGCGTTTGACCAAAGGGAGCGTCCTGACTTTTTTGGCACAGATGGTAGCAACCAACCATTGACCGCGCGCCATGATATCGTAAGCTTTCAAACACCACCTTTGACAGAAGATTTGGTTGTGGCGGGCGATATTGAGGTGCATGTATGGCTGACCTGCGACGCTCCTGACTGCGACATTACAGTCAAGCTGGTTGATGTGTACCCAGCCTGCGATGACTATCCGCACGGATTTTCCATGAATTTAACTGATGGTATTATGCGTGCCCGTTATCGTCATAGTTGGTCAAAACCCACCATGATGACAGGTGAGAAGGTCAAATTAACGGTTAAACCTTTTGCAACGGCAAATGTCTTTAAAAAAGGGCATTGTATCCGTCTTGACATTGCAGGCAGTAATTTTCCGCATTTTGATTGCAATCCCAATAGCGGTGAGCCAGAAGGACAGGCTCGCCACAAACAGATTGCCAAAAATACTCTGCATCTAGGGGGAAACTCTCCAACACAGCTTTGCTTAACGGTATCTGCAATGTTACCACCGCAATAGTTTGGGTTCAAAACCACTTAATTACAATGGGTCTGGGTTTTAAAAACTTAAAACCCATTGGTAATTAAAAATCGCATTGTGAAATAAAACTACTGTAAAACTTGGGGTGGGTAGGATTAAATTCCACATCATTTTTTCAGTACTTTGAGCTGATTAGACGGCGTGCCATAGTTGAATCGAAATTGGTATTTTTACCATTGCCATGCTGATACGCTTTTGTATATAAAACTGACCATATTGCCCAAAAATTACTACAAGCTACATGCTTTGTATAACGCACCGTTTTTATCTTAGGTTTTTAATGGCGTTTTGGTGCCATACTCAGGCCTATTTTTTCGCAGTAGTGTTGTAGTTTTTTTATCATAAGGTGAGCACCATGTCTAATAAACCGCACTTTCTGATTTAAAAAAATCACACCAAGCTTACTTGGATTAAAAATGTATCCAAGGTTGAAACTGATTGGTGTAAATCTTAGGTATACTGTGTTTGATAATGTGTTGTGACTTTGTGGCGTATGGACTCTTGCAGGTAGGTTAGTGCCTGTGGCGTGCGGTCCTTTAAAAGATTCAGTGTGTGCGTGGTGGCAAGAGCGTGTGTATTGGGCAGGCGTATGTAAGCATCATGGGTGGCAATGGCAAACTCTTCATCATCAAAGTCCACGCTAATCAGCTGTTTGTTGGGATTTTTATGTAGAATGTGTACATTGCCCGTCAGTACAAAACCATCGGCTTCGTTGGCTAGTGTTTGGGGTATGTCGTTGGTATAAACAGCTTGTGTATCTTTGGCGGTGTTGGTGAATGACAAATGCAGAGCAAGCGGAAATTCATCACAAACAATGACAGTTGTACCGCTGATTTTAATGTGAGTGGCAGGTTTGATGGTATTATCAGGCAGATTAAGCCATTGGCAAGCGGTCTGTGCGGTAACTTTTTCGTTCATGAGTTTTAGCATGGATAAATCAAGTGGTTTTTCGGCTTTGATGTCCTCAGGCAGGCTGTCATAATGTGCCAAAAAAATCATAGGCAAGTCTTTTTTGATGATGAATTTGTCAATTTTCACATTGTGCGTGCGAAAGATAAAATCTGGCTCAGTTAAAAGCTCTTGTAAAATAAAGGTATGTTTGGTCATAAAATTGGACTATAAATTTGTTAAATTTTGCTTTACTATACCACAAAACTATATCATAAATCTGCGTGTATTTTGACAGAATTTAGCAAAACAATTTGCAAAAATCTGTGCTAAAATGCGGGCAAAGTTAATTTTTTTGACAAGCTTGGAGTGTAGCATGATTTACGATAATACCAATATTTTTGCCAAGATTTTGCGTGGTGAGATTGCGTGCCACAAGGTCTATGAAGACGACAAAACGCTTGCCTTTATGGATGTCATGCCACAGGCGACAGGTCATGTGCTTGTGATTGGTAAGTGCGAAGCGGTGGAAATGACCGATTTACCCCTTGAATATGCTACCGCCATCATTGCTACGGCTCAAAAAGTCATCAAGGCACAGCGAGTAGCATTAAATGTAGAGGGTGTGGTGCAAATGCAATTAAATCATGCCAAGGCAGGGCAAAGTGTATTTCATTATCATATGCACTTAATCCCAACACATGTGCATGAACTTGGTAAACATGAAAGTGAATTTGCCAAGCAAGATGAGCTGGCAGAGCTGGCAGCTAAGATTCGTCAATGCATCAAATAAGACATTAAAAAGAGAAGAAATCTGACCGCTTATCTTTTTAAAAGTTTTTGTTTGTTTTTACTAAATGATGAATGCTAAATGCTCTAAAAATGATGATTTGTGATGATTTATTAATAAAAAAGTAAAAAAATCGCACTTGGAGTGCGATTTTTTTTGTAATACAGATTAAAAAATTAACCCACAAAAGCTCTTTCTACCACATAATCGGCAGGTACACCCATGCGTGGCGAGACGCTCAAACCAAACTCATCTAAAATGGCACAAGTGTCGGCATTCATCGCCATGCTGCCACAAATCATCACACGATCATCGTCTTTGTTTATTGGTGGCAAACCAATGTCTTCAAAGAGTTTGCCTGATTTTAATAGGTCGGTTACACGCCCTGTGTTTTTAAATTCATCACGAGTAACGGTTGGGTAGTAGATGAGTTTTTCACGCACCCACTCACCAAAAATTTCATCGTTTGGTAATTCATTTTCAAAAAAATCACGATATGCCAAATCTTTGGTATGACGCACCCCATGCACGAGAATCACTTTTTCAAATCGTTCATAAACCTCGGGCTCACGAGTCAATGATAAAAATGGGGCAAGACCTGTGCCTGTAGCAAGTAAGTATAGATGTTTGGCTGGTAATAAATCATCTAACACCAGCGTGCCTGTGGGTTTTTTGCTGATTAATAATTCATCGCCAACTTTGATGTGTTGCAGGCGGGAGGTCAATGGGCCATCTTGTACTTTAATGGAATAAAATTCTAGCTCTTCTGCCCAAGCAGGGCTTGCGATAGAATATGCACGCACCAAAGGCTTGCCATCAACCATCAGTCCAATCATGGCAAATTCACCACTACGAAAGCGTAAAGAATCACTGCGTGTGGTTTTGATGGTGAAAAGGCTGTCTGTCCAATGATGGACATGGGTAACAATTTCGGTAATGAATTTTGACATGGTAAAAATTCCAAAATGAAAATAAAGTGATGAAAATAAAGTTTTGTATGTTGGTCAGTGAGCTGTCATTGGGTTAAATTTTATCATAGAATGAATGCGTTACAAAAACAAAATTTGTGCTATGATAGCGTTTTTTAACACAAACTGTTATTGATTTTTTGACATAAGCTTTGTTGATTTTAACACAAACCATCTCAAAACGCCATGAATACGCACACACTCCCCATCATTGGGCAACACCATTCGCCACTGTCTCAAAAATTTGGTATTCCACGCCAGCCAAATTTGGTTGCCATCAAAAGCCATATTACTTTTTATCCACCTTTTGATAATCCTGATGCTTTTGTGGGGATTGACAATTATAGTCATTTATGGGTGCTGTGGCATTTTCATCATAATAAAGTTCAGGACGATTTTCGCCCACAAGTGCGTCCGCCTCGATTGGGTGGTAATAAAAAACTAGGCGTATTTGCCACTCGCAGTATGTATCGTCCGTCCAATATGGGTCTATCGGTGGTGGCATTTGACAAAGTAGAGATTGTTGATAATAAATTGATGCTACACATCATAGGGGCGGATATGGCAGATGGTACGCCAATATTGGATATTAAGCCCTATCTGGCATTTGCTGATGGTGTGGGTAACGCATTAAGTTTTGATAAACCGACCGTTCGGATTGCAAAGTTTAGTGAACAGGCTGAACATGATTTTTATCATCTTAAAAACCTTCATCTGAATCAAAATGACAAACAGCTCATCAGCGATTTAATTGCCCAAGATCCAAGAGTTGCTTACCGTCAAGATGAGGTAAATACCATCAGCACCATGCGTTATAAGTCGGTAGATGTGGATTTTGTCATGAATGAGCAAGGGGTGATGGTGATACAAGCTTTGCGAGAAATTTAAGCCATTTAGTGAAAGATTATTCTCAAATCCCATAAATTTTGCTATAATTTTGTGCTAATTTATTGTACTTAGTGGCTAGTGGCTTAGTGTCATGACATTTACATTTATTTTGAATTAAAAATTAAAAAGGTTGTTATCATGGAAATTGCCCCATACCAAGAAAAAATTAAAGACCTGACCGAACGAGGTCAAGACTTACGGAGGTATCTTTGACTTTGATGGTAAAAAAGAACGCTTAGAAGAAGTTAATCTAGAGCTTGAAAATCCAGAAATCTGGAATGATCCAGAACTGGCGACTAAAATCAGCAAAGAAAAATCTGTGCTAGACGGCATTATTGGTGTCATTGAAAGCCTTGATGCAACATTAGAAGACGCTGCTGCCATGCTAGAACTTGCGGTTGAAGAAGACGATGAGAGCTTGATTTTTGATGTTGAAAACGAGCTTAATGATGCCACCGAAAAAGTTGAAGATTTAGAATTTAAGCGAATGTTTAGTGGGGAAATGGACGCCAACAACTGCTATTTGGACATTCAGGCAGGTTCTGGTGGTACAGAAGCACAAGATTGGTCGGAAATGCTTCTTAGAATGTACCTGCGATGGTGTGAGTCTCACGGCTTTAAAGCGGAGGTTTTGGAGGTTTCAGAAGGCGGTGTGGCTGGCATCAAATCAGCAACCATCTGCGTTAAGGGTGATTATGCTTTTGGCTGGTTGCGTACTGAAATTGGCGTGCATCGTCTTGTGCGTAAGTCGCCATTTGATAGCAATAATGGGCGTCATACATCATTTTCTGCTGTATTTGTCTCGCCTGAGATTGATGATAATGTGCAAATTGACATCAATCCTGCCGATTTAAGGATTGATACCTATCGTTCAAGTGGTGCAGGGGGTCAGCATGTCAATACGACCGATTCAGCCGTGCGTATCACGCACCAGCCCACAGGTGTGGTTGTCGCTTGCCAAAATGAACGCTCTCAACACGCCAACAAAGATACTGCCATGAAAATGCTCCGTGCTAAATTGTACGAGTTAGAAATGCAAAAACGCATGGAAAAACAGCAGGCTTTAGAAGAAAGTAAATCTGACATTGGTTGGGGTTCGCAGATTCGCTCTTATGTGTTAGATGATTCACGCATCAAGGACTTGCGTACTGGTGTTGAAACTTCAAATACGCAGGCTGTATTAAATGGCGATTTGGATAAATTTATCATAGCGAGCTTGAAGGCTGGATTGTAGTTTTTGATTCAATTTGGTGCTGTTGATCGGTTTTATGTCGTTGGTGATTTAAGGTTAATAAATGATATTAACCTTAATATGTAAGATTGCCGTGCAATGCCACCAAATTCATGCTTGTGCTTGTGTGATTTTAAAAAGATTTTGGTTGAGTTTTTTAAGCAAAAATTATCGCAAATAATATTTAAATATTATTCAAATATTACCACTGGCTATTTATTTTCTTATCATCTAGTGCTACAATCATCCAAATTTACACGCATTGTAAATTTGGATTTTTATCAAAACTAATCATCAAAGAGGATGAATAATATGTCAATTGACCGTATTCGTAATGCGTCTTTACGCAATAAAGTCATGAGTGCTGAGCAAGCAGCGGAATTTGTTAAAAATGGCATGAATCTGGCCATCACTGGTTTTACTGGTGCAGGCTATCCAAAGGCCTTGCCAGCTGCCATCGCCAATAAGGCAAAAGCTGCTCATGCCAAAGGTGAGGCATTTAGCATTGGTATGGTAACGGGTGCATCTACCGCGCCTGAATGTGATGGTGTGCTTGCTGAAGCGAATGCGGTGCATTTTCGTTCGCCATTTCAATCCGACCCAACATTGCGTAACAACATTAATGCAGGCTTGACAGCTTATCAGGATATGCACTTATCCCATGTTGAACAGCAGATGCGACAAGGTTTTTATGGCAAATTTGACATTGCCATCATTGAGGCAGCTGGTATTACCGAAGATGGTAAAATCATTTGTGCGATGGGCATTGGTCATGGCACAGAAGCGGTTAAAAATGCTGAAAAAATCATCATTGAGGTGAATGCAGCACTCAGTGAAGGCTTAGAAGGTATGCACGATGTCTATGCTGAAGTTGGTTTGCCACCACACAGAAAACCAATTCCTATCATAGGTCCTTTTGACCGTATTGGTTCACCTTATATGGAGTGCGATGCTGACAAGGTGTTGGCAATTGTCATGACTGATGCAGGGGACCGTAATTCAAAATTTGCCGAACCTGATGATGTCTCTAAACGCATCGCTGCCCAAGTGATTGATTTTCTTGATCATGAAGTTAAGGCAGGTCGTCTACCTAAGAGTTTGCTACCGCTACAATCAGGTGTTGGTAATGTCGCAAATGCGGTCATGGCAGGTCTATTAGATGCACCATTTGATGACTTGACAGGCTATACAGAGGTATTGCAAGACGGTATGCTTGACTTGATTCTTGCCAAAAAGATGAAGACAGCATCGGCTACTGCATTATCATTTAGTCCAGATGCTTTGGCTCGTTTCAATGAAAATATTGAATTTTTAAAAGATAAAATCATTCTACGCCCCATGGAAATCAGCAATAACCCAGAAGTGATTCGTCGTCTGGGGGTTATTGGCATGAATTCAATGATTGAGGCAGACATTTATGGTAATGTCAACTCAACTCATGTCATGGGGACTAAGATGATGAACGGCATTGGTGGTTCTGGCGACTTTACTCGCAATGGTTTCTTCTCATTTTATGTCAGCCCATCAACTGCAAAAGGTGGTGCAATCTCTGCCATCGTACCGATGGTAAGCCATCATGACCATACTGAACATGATGTGATGTTCATTGTTACTGAACAAGGTATGGCGGATTTGCGTGGTAAATCACCAAGACAGCGTGCCAAACTGATCATTGAGAACTGCTCTCACCCTGATTATAAAGACATGTTAAAAGATTATTATGACCGTGCTGAAAAAGCAGGTGGACTACAAACACCGCACATTTTGCTAGAAGCTTTGTCATGGCATCAAAGATTTGTAGAAACTGGCGATATGCGTATTAAGTAATATGGCTTGTGTGCTTATACAATCTGTTGATACAAAAAATACAGTGGCAAGTAGCTACTGTATTTTTTGTATGTATTGTAAATAATCTTGATTAAATAAGGTAAGAAAAATGACCGACCGTTTTATCATTGCCATTGATGAGCTCAAATCAGCTTTTGGGGATAGATTAACCACCAATTTAACTGTTCGTCAGCAACACGCCCATACAATGAGCTGGTTAGATAATGAACCTGCTGATGCTGTATTAACCGTTACCGATAAATATCAAATCGCTAAAGCGATCAAGATTTGCCATGCCCATAAAATGCCCGTAGTTGCGTTTGGGGCAGGTTCATCATTAGAGGGACAACTCAACGCCCCTTGTGGTGGGTTGTGCATTGATATGTCTCAGATGACTAATATCATTAGTATCAATGCAGACGATCTGACCGCCACTGTTGAGGCAGGTGTAACTCGTGAACAGCTTAATGAGGCCTTGCGATATACAGGGCTGTTTTTCCCTATTGACCCTGGTGCAAACGCCAGCATTGGTGGCATGACAGCAACTCGTGCGTCAGGTACTAATGCGGTAAGGTATGGCACGATGAAAGATGTTGTGCTGTGTTTGGAGGTGGTTTTGCCAAATGGTGAAATCATAAAAACAGCTTCTCGTGCCAAAAAATCATCTGCAGGTTATGATTTGACTCGCCTGATGATTGGTTCAGAGGGTACGCTTGGCATCATTACTGAAATTACTGTGAAATTATTTGGACAACCTGAATGTGTAGGCAGTGGCGTATGTCATTTTGAGACGATTGAAAATGCCTGCCAAACTGTGATGACTACAATCCAATATGGATTGCCTGTGGCTCGTTTAGAGTTACTTGATGCCATACAAATAAAAGCCTGCAATGCTTATTCTAAATTAAGCCTGCAAGAAAAACCTACATTATTCGTAGAATTTCATGGTACACAAAGTGGCGTCATTGAACAAGCTCAGATTTTTGCTGATATTATGGCAGAGTTTGGTGGCACAGACTTTAAATGGAGCAGTGATGAATCTGAGCGAAAAAAACTGTGGACAGCTCGGCATAATGCTTATTATGCAACTAGGGCATTAAAGCCTGAGTTTGAAATTTTATCAACAGATGCTTGTGTGCCAATTTCTCGTCTTGCTGAATGTGTTACTGATACAGTGGCTGACATTCAAGAACAGGGTATGATCGGTCCTGTGGTTGGTCATGTTGGTGATGGTAATTTTCATGTGCTATTGTTGCTTGATAAAAATAATCCCGATGATGTTGCCAAGACCAAAGGTATCTTATCTCGACTTGCTAAACGAGCCATTGATATGGGAGGTACTTGTACAGGCGAGCATGGTATCGGTCAAGGAAAGCGTACTTATATGGCATCTGAATATGACGAGCAAGCCCTTTGTGTGATGAAGCTGATTAAGCAGGCCATTGATCCAAACAACATCATGAACCCTGATAAAATTTGGTTTTAAACCTTTTAAATTTGTCAGTGAATGGGTTTAAAAAATGCGAATCTGTATAGACTCGCATTTTTTTATGACCGATTTTAAACCAATGATTTGAAAATTACTGGCTAAATCTTCGCACTCGTCGCTTCTTGACCGATCAATGACTCTGGGTCGCCTGCGATGCTCTCACGCTTAACAAATAGGAAAAAGGCGATGGTGATGATGGCGGTTAAACCAGCACCGATATACAACGACAGCGTATAATCTAGGCTAAAACCGATTTTATTGTATGCCAAGAAGGTACAACAAGCAGCCGTCATAAAGATGGCAGGAATGGTACAAATCCAATGGAATTTGTGATAACGATACAAATAACCTGCGGCAGTCCATAGCATGACAACAGCAACGGTTTGGTTGGCCCAGCTAAAATAACGCCATAGAATTTGGAAATCAACTTTTGAGACGATAAAGCCGATGACAAATAGTGGAATGGCAATCCATAGGCGTTTCATTAGTGTGCGTTGTTCCATATTTAAGAACTCTGCGATGATGAGTCGTGCTGCACGAAATGCGGTATCGCCTGATGTGATGGGTAGAATGACCACGCCAAGTACAGCAAATATACCGCCGATAGATCCCAGATAGCCAATCGAGCTGTCATAGACTACTTTTGATGGAGAGCCTGCGGTGATGGCATCTTGTAGCGATACCAAATCTGGGTAGAAAGATAAGCCGACAGTACACCAAATTAAGGCAATGATGCCTTCGGCGATCATTGCACCGTAAAAAATAAAACGACCCTCAGATTCATTCATTGCACAGCGTGCCATCAGTGGTGTTTGTGTGGCATGAAAACCAGATAATGCACCACAAGTGATGGTTAGAAAAAGCAGTGGCCAGATTGGCAAGTCACCTTTTGGTTGTAGATTTTGAAAAAAGGATTCTACTGATAAACCGCCCATGCTATGATAAAAATAGCTCTGTGCATCGCCAAGTTCATTCATCACCAAGCCATAAGTCATGCCAAGCGACATAAAGAGCAATAATCCACCAAAAAATGGATAAATACGACCAATAATTTTATCAATTGGTAGTAGGGTTGCAATGATGTAATAAACAAAAATGACGCTTGTCCATGCGATGATGATGCCTTCTTTGGAGACGCCAAAAACAGTATTGGTGGTGGTGCCTGCGTTGGCAGTCATACTTTCGGCATTATCCACCGAAATCGCACCAGTTGCTGTTGTGCCAAAGACATCCATGGTGATTGAACTCATCAGCTGTGCAGGGCTTGCCACAAACACCACGCCAACAAGTACAAGCAATACTACAGCAAGTATGTTGATGAAATGTTTTGGAATCGTGCCAAGATATTTGCCCGTCAGATATGGCATGCTTGCACCTCTGTTACGCACCGACAGCATACCGCACATATAGTCATGCACCGCACCTGCAAAGATACAACCAAGAACAATCCATAGCATTGCCACAGGTCCGTACAGTGCACCTAAAATTGGGCCAAAAATTGGGCCTGTGCCTGCGATGTTTAGCAGCTGAATTAGCCAAATTTTCCCTTTTGACATTGGTACATAATCCACACCATCACCCATTGTGTAGGCAGGCGTGTCTCGATTTGGATTGATGACAAAAATTTTTTCAATAATTTTGCCGTATATAAAGTACCCAAGAATCAGTACGGCAATACAAAAAAAGAACCATAACATGAGTTGTTATTCCTAAAAATTAATGACAAAGTGTCATTTTGCTTGGATGATTGTGTAGAAAATGATGCGAAATTGCAAGGTGATTAAATGCCAAAGACGGTTTTTAAATATGGTTTTTTAAATATGGTTTTTAATTTTTACCATTGTGTCATAAAATAGCTAAAAATTATACAAATGTAAAGCAAAAAATTACGAAAAATTAACATTTTTGTAAAAAAGCAGTATTTTATTTTTCATGCCATAAATTTTTAAGTAAAAGTAAACAAACAAGGGTAATTGGTATTTCGATATTAAAAAAGCACACAAAAAATCGTGTGCTTTTTTAATTTGTAGATTTGTAACGTAAATTGAGCATCAATAAACCAACCATAGACTCTGCAATAAATGGGATAATTCAAAATGATAAGGTATGATGTGGGACAGGGTATTTGAAAGGGTGTTACACTAGGTGCAACAAATTGACAGGTCAAAAACTTTTTTGATAAAGATGAGAATCATCGCTCATCTTATGCATTGTTTATATTTTAGCACATAAGCCAGTATAAACACTATGGGATTTTGTTTAAAGTGGTTATCGCTTCTACATAAATTACCCACTGTCGGGCAATTTAAAAATGAAACAGCCTTTCAAATGTATCGCTGGCGAGACATTTGAAATTAAATTTCAAAAACAAAAAAATCAGATAAGGATAGCAATCACACAAAACGGACGCTGGCGTCCGTTTTAAATGTAAAAAAACAACAAGTCCAAAAAGTGAAAACGTTTTCACTTTTTAAAATTAAATAGATTAGTAAACTGCATCGTCCGTTTTAAACACTTAAAATAGCGGTCAAAAATGGTCATAACCGTCTTAATTGGCATTGATAGGGCTAAATCAACACTTAACAAAGAGGGCGTAAGAGAGCTTGTTTTTATGTGTGCAGATGTCTGCGAAACAGTCATCAAAATTATCAACCAATAGCAAAAATCCCGACATCGGGATTTTTGGGTAAATGGGACGCCAGCGTCACATTTGAAATATGAGAAAAGTCCCGCTAGTGGGATTTTTATAAATCGGACGCTGGCGTCCGAATTTGGTGGAATACTAAGCGAAAGCGACGATGTCGTCGTTTTGGTAAGTGGTTTGATTTTTGAAACTCTGTTTCAGATGTAACGCCAGCGTTACATCTGAAAGGCTGTTTCATTTTGATTTTTGAAATTTAATTTCAAATGTTCCGCTGGCGGAACATTTGAAACACTGTTTCATTTTGATAAAAATCTCTTAAAATGCACGCTGTCGTGCATTTTGAATAAATTTGAAAATGACCGCTGGCGGTCATTTTGGTAATCTTTTAAAACGGAAAACACTTTATGATTTACCAATAAAAACCGCCCCAAAGCCTTAAACATCAAGGATTTGGGGCGGTAGCGAGAACGCTTAAATGAAACCAACCGTTGCACTTGTTGGCGGATGTATTATAGCCCAAAATGGGTAAAAGCGAAAACGGTTTTCGCTTTTGGGCGGTGATTTTTTAAACCTGTTTGAGAAAATTTGCATAAAAAAGCAAAAAATGCTTGACAATATCCCATGAAATTAGCATAATGAGTGTGCTGCTGCAAAATCAGTAGCCAGCCGTAGGAAGCTGAGTATTAACAACAGGCTAGCAAGCCGTATTTATCATTATCGCAGTCTACAATGACTGCCCTGTGTAATGATGAGCGGTTTTTTGTTTGCACCCCTTTTATACCTTTTCTTTTTATGGTGGATAAGGGGCAAGGCGAGCTTATGCTCGGCTGGTCTCTGTTGTGCCAGTATTCCTACCCTTGTCCTTTATCCATCGCCCTATATGTAGGAATATAGAGCGGTATTTTATGATACAACAGAAAAGGTAATCCCTATGGCCACTTCCAATCATTCCCATTCTAGCAATCCTAATTGCAATAGCACCAATCAACACTCCATTAGACCAAAGCCAAGCTGTGTTTGGCAAAATGGGCAATGGGTGCTGAATGATGAAGCCTACAATCACCTTTTGAATGTGCGTGATACACTACTTGCATTTAGTAGCTATGCTCGTATCAATAACGATAAATGCAGTGATGCTCTATTAAACACTTTGGGTATGCTGTCGGATATGATGACTAACACCCTAGAAAATCAAGCATTCTAATCATCATGCCATTATGGCTAATATGTAACAACTTTTGTGTGATTCAACCGCTAAATGCTGTCATTTAGCGGTTTTTTGTTTTTAAAGTGTTTTCTTAAAACGTTTTCATGGAGAGTTTGTCGCCTGTTTTTGTAAAATGTTTTTAAAAATTTGGCAAGCCTTTGGGTGTGCTTGATTTTTTTTGGCGTTATTTTATTTATCACTTTTAAAGGTGTTTTATGAACAAAATCAATGCACAAGATGAACAGCAATATGAAATGGTGATGGCAATCTCAGAGTTTTTAAAAAATGAGAATCTTGTCGCCAATGATTGTGATGGTGTGGCAATGCGATTGTATGAATGCTTGCAAAAGGTTTTTGGCGGTTGCAACATCTATTTTAAAAAAGGTGTTGTTGGGCAAGCGGATGAAGAAGGTCGGCAAATGCTGATAGACCAAGATAAAGGACTTAGTATTCATCAAATTGCCCAAAAATATCAAAAAACCTGTCAATCTGTCTACAAGAAGCTATCCAAAGCAAGAGCAGAAAGACGCAAGCAAAATAATGAAAACTTTGGAGTTTTATAAGGTGGCAAACAATGAATGACTTAGAAGTAAAACGCTTTCAAATTTCAAGAACGGGCGTGCATACTGATAGCAATGGGTTAGAACACATTTTTTCTGACAAGTTATTTGATACGCTTGTAAAACGGTTTAACCAGCTGGCAAATCGTGATAATCAAAAAACACCCTTATATCTGGAACACCCACAGAGCAAAAGCCATAATGACCCAACACGCCATCAAAACTATGGCTATGTGTCTAGCCTTGAACTGGATAATGGGCGATTGTATGCGGTAGCGTGGGTTAATCGTGAACTTGTCAATTTGGTAAAAAGCGGACAATATCAAGCAGTATCGGCTGGCTTTATGAAAGTGGGTGATGATTTGTGGTTAGACCATGTCGCTTTTGTCAAAAGACCTGCGGTAAAAGGTATGGAAGTACTTAGTTTTTCAGAGCATTCTTTTGTGCAAAATTGTGTAACAGCCTTAGTAAATACCCATGATTTCAATGCTGGCAATACCATTCATGAAAAGGCTTTGTCATGGATGAAAGCCTTTAATACCGATTATGAAACAGCGGTTATTTCGGTAATGCGTGAGCAAGCAAACACTGCTAATTTTTCAAAAAGAAACAGCAATAACCAATCCTATCAGTTGCACCAAAAAGCATTAGCTTATCAAGTTCAATACGGCGTAAGCTATGAAGTGGCGGTGCGTGAATGCTTAAAACAAGGAGCAACTCTATGAGTAAATCAACCATCAAAAATGACATCGCCAAAATCAAAAGCGAGATTCAAAAATGGCACAATGAATTAAATCAGTTAAATCAAGAAAAATCAAGCTATGAAGTGCAAATCAAAGAGCTTAAAATGATGCCTGTAAATCGTGCGGATTTTGGTGTATTGTTAAAAGAATCTATTGTACAAGAAGCAAATAACTACACCAAAAACATTGCTCAAAGCCTATTGCAACCTGAATTTTCCGACAAAGAAATGCAAGAAAAGCACAACGGATTTAAGGCAATGAATGAAAGAAGTCTTAAAGACTTTGAGTGGTGTAAGAATAATCAAAGGTTTGAATGGTTATTCAATGCTTTTCGTAGTCACAAAAACATCATCACACCAAATAATAGTACAGAAACAAGGCAAATGTTATGTTGGTTAATGCCTGATGTGGTGTATGAAAAAACGATGCATATTATCAATGCTGAAATAGGCGACAAGTGGGGAAATGATGACCTACCAAGCATTAGTGAGAGATATGAACTGATTTTATCATTAAAGGAGAAAATTAGTTCATGCCAAAATCGGATTGATGAATTACAAGGGGTTATTGATGAGATGAGTTCAATAACAATTAAGCCTGAAATTTAAGTGAAAAAACACCTTTAATGTAAAAAATTAAAGGTGTTTTTTTGTTTTGTGTCATAAATAAATTGAAATGCTCTTACACCAAGTGAAAGAAAATTTTGTTTGTTTTATTGTAAAAATTTGGGAGTTTTATCGTGTTGCGTAACAGTAACGGCTGGTTTGATGGTATTTTTTTGTGTTAAGTTGCTGAACAACTTAAATTAGCGTTCCAAAATACAAGTTACGCCCTGACCACCAGCGGCACAGATTGAAATGAGTGCACGACCAGACCCTTTTTGTGCAAGTAGCTTGGCAGCAGTGGCTAAAATCCGCCCACCTGTGGCTGCAAATGGATGGCCTGCGGCAAGACTAGAACCATTGACATTTAATTTATTGCGGTCAATAGAGCCAAGTGCTTTGTCCAATCCTAGGCGATTTTTACAAAATTTTTCATCTTCCCAAGCGGCCAAAGTGGACAAAACTTGTGATGCAAAAGCTTCATGAATTTCATAAAAATCAAAGTCTTGCAATGTCAGTCCTGCTTTTTGTAGCATTTTTGGTACAGCATAAGCAGGTGCCATGAGCAAGCCTTCGGTAATGCCTTCTTTGCCTATAAAATCTACTGCGGCTGTTTGTTGGTGTGTGATGTAAGCAAGTGGTTCATAGCCATGTTGTTTTGCCCAGTCGTCGCTTGACAATAATACACATGAAGCACCATCAGTTAAGGGTGTTGAGTTGGCGGCAGTCATGGTTGGGTTGGCATTTTTCTTACCAAAGACAGGTTTTAGTGTGGCAAGTTTTTCAAGTGTGGTGTCTGCACGCAAGTTGTTATCACGAGAGATACCCTTATAAGGTGTGATAAGGTCATCAAAAAAGCCTTCTTCATAAGCACGAGCAAGATTTTGATGGCTGGCATAAGCAAGTGCATCTTGGTCAGTACGCGTGATATCCCATTCTAGTGCAGTGATGGCTTGATGCTCTCCCATGGACAGCCGTGTGCGTGGCTCACCATTTTCAGGAAAGGCAAGCATTTTTTTGGGGTTGATTGTGCTAAGAGCGGTTAATTTTGATTTAGCATCTTTGGCGTTATTAAGACGAAGTAGGGGTTTTCTAATACCATCGCCCAAGGCAATGGGTGCATCTGATGTCGTATCTGTACCACCTGCAATGCCACTATCAATGATGCCAAGAGCGATTTTGTTTGCAACAGCAAAGGCGGCTTGTAGTCCTGTTCCGCACGCTTGTGATATGTCATAAGCAGGTGTGGTTGCACTAAGCTGAGTATTTAGCACAGATTCACGAGTTAGGTTCAAATCACGGCTGTGCTTTAAGACCGCACCTGCGACCACCTCGCCAATCTGTTTGTCAGCAAGATTGTAGCGGGTAACTAAGCCGTCTAAGGCAGCACTTAGCATATCAATATTACTGGCGTCTGCATAAGCACCGTTTGAGCGGGCGAATGGAATGCGATTTGCCCCCAAAATGGCGACTTTTTTGATACTCATAAAAAACTCCTTGTTTAAAATTGACTCAGTTGATGTGTTTGATGTGATATAGCTTAGCACTATTTTGACAAAAAACCAAAAAATAACGCACTTTGTAACAAATATTTATCAAATGATATTCAATTTTACCCCATTGTTGGTGAAAAAGTTGATGAAAAACTGTATAAACCATGACAAATGGGTGGTTTTGCTGGGTTTTTATGTTAAAATGTAAATGCTATTTTTAGATTTTGAAATGACTAAAATTAAGGATTAAAATCATGAGTGATCGCTATGGTGAGTTGGTACAATCCCCTTTGGGTAAAAAAGTTGCCAAAAATCTAGGGCTACCAATGCCGATTAAACTTGACCGTTATGAAATTGGTCAGCCTGTCATTCGTGGCGAAGTGGCGTTTGGTACAGCTTTTGGCGGTGATGAGCTGGTGGCAAGCATCATACAAAATGTGCTTTTTGACTTAGATGCTAAAATCACCACTGCTGAACATTTGAATGAAAAATTAACTGACGAAAATGCCAAATTTAAAGTAGCGATTTTTGACGCCACTAACATTAAAGATGTAGGTGGTCTGAAAAAGGTGTATGAATTTTTTCATGTACTTGCTCGTCGTATTAAGTCGTCTGGTCGTGTCATTATCATTGCACGCCCTGAATGCTGTACAGGTGGTGATGTTGGCTTTGCAATCGCTCAGCGTGCTTTGCTTGGCTTTGTCAAATCAGTTGGCAAAGAGTTTAAAAAAGGCATTACCGCCAATGTGCTTTATACACAAATTGGCGCAGAAGCTCATCTTGAACACGCATTGAAATTTTTCTTATCTGCTAAGTCTGCTTATGTGTCAGGTCAGCCAATCTATATCAAAAAAAGCGATGGACTTGATGAATTTACAGTGGTGGATTTTGATGAAAATAAGCCGTTAAAAGGGCGTAAAATTTTGGTAACTGGTGCCTCTCGTGGTATTGGTGCTGCGGTAGCACAAGTATTGGCACGAGATGGTGCTAAGCTGTATTGTTTGGATGTGCCACAAAATTTAGCGGATTTGCAAAAAATTGCTGGCAATTTAGGTGGATATGCCTTGCCGTTAGATATTACAGAGGCGAATGCGGCAGAACAGATTGTTAAAGCGTGTGGTGTCCTAGATGGTGTTGTGCATAATGCTGGGGTTACCCGTGATAAGATGTTGGCGAACATGAGTGAGGACAAATGGGACTTGGTGATGGATATTAATCTAAAAGCGATTCATACCATCAATGATTATCTTATTAAAAATCAAGGGATTAGTGATTCTGCACGCATCGTTTGTGTGTCATCAATTTCAGGTATTGCTGGCAACTTAGGTCAGACCAATTATGCCATGAGTAAGGCGGGTGTGATTGGCTTGGTGGAAGCGACAGCCAAACAATTTAAAGGCACAAATCAAACCATCAATGCTGTTGCACCAGGTTTTATTGAGACAAAAATGACAGGCATGATTCCGTTTGCCATCAGAGAAGCAGGGCGACGCATGAACTCAATGAGTCAAGGTGGTGAACCTGTTGATGTTGCAGAAACCATTTCTTGGTTGTTATCACCAAAGGCGGACGGTCTTAATGGCAATGTGGTGCGTGTTTGTGGCCAAAGCTTGCTTGGTGCGTGATTGACTTATTCAATTCAATAAATGATTGAAATTTAAACAAAAATTAAAAAATGGGTATCGTATGGCAGAACAATATTTTAAAGAATTGCCAAAAATGCACACCACTTATGCCAATGTCATCAAAAGCTTGATTCCTATTGGTGATAATAGGGCGACAACATTGCCAGAGTTGGTGTATCATGTAGATGGCCTTGTTATTGATGAGCATAACTTAAAGGAATATCGCAAAATTTGCGGTTTTATCAATGATGGGCGTGTGCCGCCGACTTATTTTGCGGTGTTATCGCAGACTTTGCAGATGAATATGATGGCAAGGCCTGATTTTCCTTTTGCCATGCTTGGGCTTGTGCATTTGGAAAACAGTGTAACCCAGCATCGCATCATTTATGACACTGAGACGGTAACACTGACCGTGAGTATTGGCAATCTTCAATCACATGACAAAGGTCAGCAGTTTGACTTTAATATGACAGCAACGATTGATGGTGAGCTGGTATGGGAAGGCGTCTCAACCTATCTTTCTCGTCAGAAAAAAACCAACCAAGAGCGTGCCGAAGCTAAGAAAGCTAAGAGTGTTGAGCCTGTATTACGACTTGAGCCCGATGATAACCAATGGGCGGAGTTGATTAATATTCCAGAGGATATTGGTCGCCGTTATGCGTTCGTCTCAGGAGACTTTAATTTGATTCATTTGCACCCCTTGTCTGCGCGTGCATTTGGCTTTCCTAAGGCAATTGCACATGGTATGTGGTCAAAGGCGGCAAGCATTGCACAATTTCATGATTTGCCAAGAGCTTACCGTGTTGATGTGTCTTTTAAAACACCAATATTTTTGCCGTCTAAGATTGATTTTGTGGCACGCCAAGAGACCGATGGCCGTAGCTTTGCATTGTATGCTGCTGGTACAGACAGACCACATTTACAAGGTCGCATCACTTTTTTATAAATATCTTTATAGTTTTTATAAATGGCAGTCCGTAATCAATCAAAAACTGGATTAAGTTCCAGTTTTTTGTATTTTAATTAACCAACAATTGCAAAAAAGAGCAAAATAATGACAACTTGGGAAGATTTTTCTGGGGTATTAACACAGCTACAATTTGATGAACCGCTTGCAGGTGGTTCGCTTGTCATTTATCAAGAGGGTGTAGAGGTGGTGAACACAGCTGTTGGCAATGCTTTGCCTGACATGGCTTGGAAAGATGATGTATTATCAGTCAATTTTTCTATTGGCAAGGGTGTGATGGCAACGCTTGTGGCTGTCTTGGTATCAAAAGGATTGCTAAATTATGATGTGCCAATTGGTCATTATTGGGCAAATTTTGCCAGCAATGGCAAACAAAACATCACATTGCGAGACATTCTTACGCATACATCTGGACTTTTTAATATCACAACATTGACGCAGTCGGTTGATGATTTGACAAACTGGCAGACAATGGGTGAGTTGGTTGAGTCGATGACAAGTGATACGCCAAAAGCTCAGGAGATACATGGCTATGCCAGTGCATATAGTGCACTTGTTTCTGGTTGGGTACTTGGACATACCATTGAGCGTGCAACAGGGCAAACACTACAAGAGGTGCTTGATGAGCATCTGGCAAGACCGCTTGGTATTGAGGGGCAAATTTTTTATCAGTTGCCATCTAAAAAGGTGGGGCAGGTTGCCAAACCTGTGCGTTATTTTGAGGGCATGCCTACGGTCAAACGCAAGCCAACCTTAAAACCAGATACACCCAAAATCACTGAAATATTATCAAACCTACCCGCAGCCACCATTTGGAAAAAAGCTTTAAATGGTGTGGGTGTTGGTACAGCAATCATTAATAGATTATATTTTGATACTTCTAAAATGAACCTTGCTAATTATAAGAATGCACTCATGCCTAATGGCCGTGATGGCATGGAATACTATCACCCGCAGGTGATGACTGCCATGATTCCTGCGGCCAATGGCGTGTCAACAGCACAGGCACTTGCTCGCATTTATGCTGTCCATGCAAATAATGGCGTTTGGCAAGGGCGGGTATTGATAAGCCCTGAGGTTTTGGTGGATTTGCGTCGTGTGCAGGTCAATGGCTTTGATGCGGTCATGCCTGCCAATATGTGCTGGCGTACAGGTTTTCATCGTTTATTTAGTTTGCAAAATACGCCAAATGCTTATGGGCATATGGGTTATAATGGCTCGGTGGCGTTTTGCGATCCTGACCGAAAACTGGCATTTGCGTTCATTCATAATTTTGATACAACCATGCTTAACGATGTACGCCAGTTTGCATTATCAGAGATGGCAATTCATGCAACAAGCTAATCATGCAACAAGCTAAAACTTGATAATTTTGCCATGATGGACTAAAATATGAGTTTTATTTTCAAAAAAAGACATACCATGAATACAGAACCTACCATGAATGTAATGATTTCAGCCGATGAAATCGCCAATAAGGTCAAGGAATTAGGTGCAGCCATCAATGCACATTATGCCAATAGCAATAAAAATCTTGTTTTGGTTGGACTGCTGCGTGGTTCGGTGATTTTTATGGCTGACTTGTGCCGTGCCATCAATAAACCACATGAGTTAGATTTCATCACAGCATCTAGCTATGCCAATCAATCTACCGTATCAAGTGGCGATGTAAAAATTTTAAAAGATTTAGATGGCGACATTCAGGGTAAAGATGTGCTGATTGTTGAAGATATCATTGATTCTGGGCGTACGCTTTCAAAAGTTGTAGAAATTTTGCAAACCAGAAATCCAAATTCTATTGAATTATGTACATTGGTAAGTAAGCCATCTCGTCGTGAAATTGAGATGAATGTAAGATTTCTAGGCTTTGAAGTGGAGGATAAATTCATTGTAGGTTATGGCTTAGATTATAATCAAAAATACCGTCATCTACCATTTATTGGTGAGATTGGGTTGTAATTGATATTAACAACGAATGGGTAGTGGCACCAGCTTTCTGCGGTGCCATTTTTTGCTTGAGCGATTTTGGGCAAAATACTAAAAAAATAATTGAAAAATAATTAAAAAAATAAAATCATGAGATGACTGTGGTCATGGCATGAATTGATCAAGCTGTGCTATTAAAAAATACTACCGCCCCAAATACTTTAAGGCGGTAAAAATTGCTAAAATATCAATGAGGTACTTGGCGGTATTGTCCAAGTACCAGTATTAATCATCAAACCAAAAGAGCAAAACCCATACCGCAAATAAAACAATGACGGTTGGCTTTAGGGTTTAAGATCTAGGCTTTTTCACTCAATACTTCACGGATTTTAACCAAGGCGTCATCAAGGTCTGCTTTGGTGATAATGAGCGGTGGTGCAAAACGAATGACGGTATCATGAGTTTCTTTGCATAACAAGCCAAGCTCTTTGAGTTTTTCGCAGTAAGGGCGAGCGGACTCGGTAAGTTCTACACCAATGAATAGACCACGCCCACGCACTTCTTTGATTTTTGGGTTTTGTATTTTTTTGAGTTCGGCCAAGAAATACGCCCCCAATTCTGCTGAATTTTCAGCAAGTTTTTCATCAATCAGTACATTCAAAGAAGCGATAGAAACGGCACACGCCAAAGGATTACCCCCAAATGTTGAGCCGTGCGAACCAGGTGTGAATACATCTAATACATCATCGTTGGCCACAACACATGAGATTGATATGACACCACCACCTAAGGCTTTGCCTAAAATATACATATCAGGCTCAACACCTTCGTGTTCGCAAGCAAAAAGTTTGCCTGTGCGTCCAAGACCTACTTGGACTTCATCGGCAATAAATAACACATTGTTTTGCTTGCATACCTCAAAGGCTTGTTTGATGAATCCTTCTGGTGGTATGTTGATGCCAGCTTCACCTTGTATTGGTTCTATTAAAAATGCAGCAGTATTTGGTGTGATGGCGGCTTTGAGAGCTTCAATATCACCATAAGGAACCAGCTTGATGCCATCTAGCAAAGGACCAAAACCTCGTTTGTAGTCAGCTTCTGACGATAATGATACTGCACCCATAGTACGCCCATGAAAGTTGCCCACACAGGCAATAATTTCTGCTTGGTTGTCAGAAATTCCTTTGACATCATAGCCCCAGCGTCTGGCGGTTTTAAGGGCGGTTTCTACCGCTTCTGCCCCTGTATTCATAGGTAAAACCCGAGACTTACCTGCCAATTGGCAAATTTTTTCACTCCAAGGGGCGAGTTGGTCATTGTGAAAAGCACGACTGGTTAATGTAGCTCGTTCGGCTTGTTGTTTTAGAGCGTCAATGATTTTTGGGTGGCAATGTCCTTGGTTTACCGCAGAATAAGCACTCAACATATCCATATAGCGATTACCCTCTGGGTCTTCCACCCAAATACCCTTAGCTTTACTGATGACAATGGGCAAAGGCAGATAGTTTTTGGTGCCGTATTTGTTATTTTGCTCAATCAGCTGTTGGGTCTTGGTGGTCATAATTACCTCTTTGGTTGGTTAATGCAGATATTATTCTGCTTAGGGTTAATTTATTGTTTGTACTTTTTTTTATTTGGGTATTGGATGGTATTTTACTCCAAATCTTGTAATCATTGCAGTTGCTTTAAAAGTATGATCTAAAACTAGCCTATGATACGCAATCAAAGACATTAACACATTAATATATCAATACTAATAAGCCTTGAAGTAAATACATCGCAAGCATTCTATGACTTAACTCATTTTGCAACTTAAACAAAAATCAACAAGTGGCTGTATTCCATTACCACCTGTGTTTGTTCATCTTAACCAAAAAGCGATAAATAAGCAACCTTTAAACAAGATTTGTGTAATGGCAAATAAATAGCTTAATGATTTTATGTGGTTTTTTTGTTTTGATGTTGTCAAAAATGAACTGATGCGTCTAAGTGCTACCCTTTTTTTATTCAGTTGATATCCCACCTAACTTAACAAAAAGCCAATCTTAAGAGTTAAGATTGGCTTTTTGTTAAAAACGCAAAATCACACTACTCCACCTGCCCCACATCTCGCACCGCCCCTGTATCGGCACTGGTGGTCAGTGCTGCATAAGCACGCAAGGCTTGCGATACATAGCGTTCACGGCTGATAGGTTTAAATGCCATTTTGCCCCTTGTGAGCTGTTTTTCACGGCGTTTGGTTAATTCATCATCACTAATATCCAAATGAATACAACGACTCGGAATATCAATCACAATGGTGTCAAACTCTTCTATCAGGGCAATATTACCGCCCTCTGCCGCCTCTGGGCTTGCGTGTCCGATAGACAGCCCTGATGTGCCACCGCTAAACCGTCCGTCTGTGAGCAAAGCACACGCCTTGCCTAGCCCCTTTGATTTTAGATAGCTTGTGGGATAGAGCATCTCTTGCATACCTGGCCCGCCTTTTGGACCTTCATAGCGGATAACCACCACATCGCCTGCGACAATTTGGTCGCCCAAAATCGCCTCTACTGCACCCTCTTGACTTTCAAAGACCCTTGCTCGCCCTGTAAATCGCCAAATACTCTCGTCCACGCCTGCGGTCTTGACCACGCACCCTCGCTCGGCAATGTTGCCAAAGAGTACCGCCAATCCACCGTCTTGGGAATAGGCGTGTTCTTGACTGCGAATACAGCCAGACTCACGATTGACATCAAGATTGCTCCACACTTTGTTTTGACTAAATGCCTGTGTCGTCCGCACGCCAGCAGGGGCAGCGATGTAAAGACTTCTTGCGTCCACATTATCGGCGTTCATAATGTCCCATTTGTTCAAAGCGTCCTTTAAGGTGGGCGAATGCACGGTAGGGGTGCTTGTATCAATCAGCCCTGCTCGGTCAAGCTCCGCCAAAATCCCCATCACCCCCCCTGCACGGTGCACATCTTCCATATGGTATTTTTGGGTGGCAGGGGCAACTTTGCACAAACAAGGCACTTGGCGTGATAAGCGGTCAATGTCCGCCATTTTAAAATCCACGCCTGCTTCAAATGCTGCCGCCAAAAGGTGCAAAATCGTATTGGTACTGCCCCCCATAGCAATGTCAAGGCTCATTGCGTTACAAAAGGCGGATTTGGTGGCGATACTTCTTGGCAACACGCTGTCATCGCCTTTTTCATAATAGCGTTTGGCAAGCTCAACAATCGTGCGTCCTGCGGTCAAAAACAGCTCTTTACGCAAGGCGTGTGTCGCCAAAAGCGAGCCGTTGCCTGCCAAAGACAAGCCCAATGCTTCGGTCAAACAGTTCATAGAATTGGCGGTAAACATGCCAGAACACGACCCACAAGTGGGGCAAGCCGACCGCTCAATATTCGCCACCATCTCATCATCAATCAACGCATTGCCAGCGTCAATCATCGCATCCACAAGGTCAAGTTTACGCACCCTTTTGCCGTCATCGCCTATGACCGTTTCGTGTGTAGCGTTTTCGTTACCGTCTAGCACCGCCAGCACCTTGCCTGCCTCCATAGGACCACCTGAAACAAAAATCGTGGGGATATTCAGTCTAAGGCTTGCCATTAACATACCAGGGGTGATTTTGTCGCAGTTAGAGATACACACCAAAGCATCGGCACAATGGGCATTGACCATATATTCCACACTGTCAGCAATCAAATCACGGCTAGGCAAGCTATACAGCATACCGCTATGCCCCATTGCAATACCGTCATCCACAGCAATGGTGTTAAATTCTTTGGCAACACCGCCTGCTTTTTCAATCTCTCGTGCGACCAGTTGCCCCAAATCTTTGAGATGTACATGACCTGGTACAAACTGGGTAAACGAGTTAGCGATGGCGATAATGGGCTTGTCAAAATCACTATCGGTCATGCCTGTGGCACGCCACAAGGCTCTTGCCCCTGCCATATTGCGACCAGATGTAGAAGTTTTTGAACGGTATTTTGGCATAAGCATTCCTATTTTTATTAATAAAATTTTGATACAAAATCTTGGTACGATGATACAAAATAAGAAAGAGCGACGGCTGTCTTTTTTTGATCAAATGATTTGGGTGAAATCAATATTTGGTTTATTTTGGCATATTTTGATATTGATTATTGTATCATCATTAATGCACAAAGTTACATGAAATTTTTCTTTGTATGTTGAAAACTTTATGATGTATTGATGTATTTATTGTATTGGTGGTTGCCTCTAAGAGCTTCCTAAACAGCGTGTTTATGAGTTAAGAGAAAATCAAAACCAGATGGCATGATGGTCAATAACAGCTTGATAGGCGGAACTTTTATTTATTGTAATAATTAATGAATTAAAAAAATTTGTTTAAAATTCTAGCATCATTTTTTGGTATATATTAACTTATGTATATTTTGATATATTTAAGTTTTACAAAATCACAACTAATTAAAAAAAATAATAAATACAAATACTTAAATAACAAATACGCCAAAATATTTTTTGTTCTTATTGCTTTGAGTTTGCAAAAAACCACTGATTTTGTTAAGATTGCTTTCGCTAATTTTATAATTTTTTCATGATTATTTATTGAAAATTTATTTTAATTTCAAATTAATGGCGTCTCTTTAAATATTTAAATTGGTAAGTTTATTCTTTGTTTTAAATCGTTTTAAATCTTAGTGTTTTAATTTAAGTACTTTAAATGGATGTCTAAAACCAAACAATAGGAGTATGTATGAAAAATAAAAATAAGCCAAAGTCTTCTGCTGAAGATAGGCAGTTGCAACGAGATGAGGCTTTGATGAATGAAGGTCTTGCGATTGAAAGATTTTTGGTATTTCCGAAGGTCAGCCGTCCTGTTTTTATCACCTCAATGATGCTGATTGTCATTTTTATGATATTTGGTTCGTTATTTAGCGAATTTGCAGGGCAACTATTTGGCGATTTGCAAGCTTTGATCACCAGACATTTTGGATTTATGTTCATTGTTTTGATGAATGTCGCTCTTGTGTTTTGCTTGTATGTGGCACTAAGTCGTTATGGTGACATTCGTCTGGGTGCACAGACCGAGACGCCAGAGTACAGTTTTGGTTCTTGGATTGGTATGTTATTTTCAGCAGGTATTGGTATTGGCTTGCTTTATTGGGGAACGGCCGAGCCATTATATCACTTTATCAAACCACCGCTTGGTGAGTCAGGTACGATTGAAAGTGCTAAGCAAGCCATGCAATTATCATTTTTGCACTGGGGGCTACATGCGTGGGCAGTATACGCAGTGGTGGCACTGGCTTTGGCGTATTTTCATTATCGCCGTGGTCTGCCATTGTCCATTCGTTCGGTGTTGTTTCCCATCATCGGTAAAAATATTTATGGTAAGTGGGGTCATGCGGTAGATATTTTGGCGGTATTTGGCACAATGTTTGGTGTGGTAACGAGTCTGGGTCTGGGTGTGATGCAGCTTGAAACAGGGCTTGGGCAGATGTTTGGCATTCAGCCAAGTTTGGTGTTTAAGGTTGCGTTGATTGCAGCAATTACAGCGTGCGCAGGATTTTCGGTCATGGCAGGGCTGGATAAAGGGGTAAAACGCCTGAGCGACATTACCATTATTGGCACGCTCATCATGCTGGCTTTTATGATAATTGCTGGTCCAACGCAGTTTATTTTAGACAGTTTTGTTGAAAATATTGGTCATTATGCAGGTGATTTGATTACGCTAGGTCTTTGGAATGAAGCGTATATGGATACTGATTGGCAGGCATCGTGGACAATTTTTTATTGGGCTTGGTGGGTAAGTTGGTCGCCATTTGTGGGTATTTTTATTGCTCGCATTTCTCGTGGTCGCACAATTCGTGAGTTTATTTTTGGTGTATTATTCGTACCGATGTTGTTGCTATTTTTATGGTTTACAACTTTTGGTGGTGTGGCAATTCACATGGAGCTTGCAGGTGATTATGGCTTATCTACAGCGGTATTAAATGACTCAGGCAGTGCCATTTTTAAGTTTATTGAATATTATCCAATGACACAAGGTTTGGTAGTGGTGATTTTGGTGATGATTGTGCTATGGTTTGTCACATCAGCAGATTCGGCCAGCTTAGTGGTGGATATGCTTACTGCTGGTGGCAACACCAATCCACCTAAAATTCAACGCTTATTTTGGGTAAGTTCAGAAGGTGTGATTGCGGCCATCTTAATGGCAGCAGGAGGGCTTGCTGCTCTACAGGCAGCGGCAATTGTCGCAGGCTTGCCATTTGCTTTTGTCATCTTTGTGATGATGTATTGTTTGATTCGTGGATTGGGTAGAGACCGTTTGACCTTGTATCGTAATGGTCAATGGTATATCACCGAAGAATCTGCTGAGCATAACAGTGCCAACGAAATGGTTGATGAGCATCTACTGCCAGGTCCACCTGCACTTAAAAAGACAGATGATTAAGTAATTAATTGTATGTCTTAAAAAAATCGGACAGCAACAAAGCGTCCGATTTTTTTAATCATAATCATCAGTATGGTAAAATTTATCAGAACTGATCAGATGTTTTTGAATGTTGGTGAAAATGATTGGTTTTATGATTCTGCCCACTTGTGTTTATCTTTAAACATACATTCATGAAATACAACACATGAACCACATTTTGGGCTTCTGGCCATACAGGTATAGCGACCATGCAAGATTAAATAATGATGAGCATCTACAAGATATTGTGTTGGAATGCGTTTCATTAGGGCATTTTCTACCGCCAGTACAGTTTTGCCAGTCGCCAGTCCTGTGCGATTACCAACCCGAAAAATATGCGTATCAACTGCCATGACAGGTTCACCAAACGCTGTATTGAGTACAACATTGGCGGTTTTTCGTCCAACACCTGCCAGTGCTTCAAGTTCTGCTCGTGTACACGGTACTTGCCCATGATGCTTTTCAATTAAATCTTGACAGGTCTTAATGACATTGCTTGCTTTTGAATTGTACAGTCCAATAGAGTTGATGTAAGATTTTAAACCGTCCAAACCCAAATTTAATATTGCCTGTGGGGTGTTTGCTATTGGAAAAAGTTTAGCAGTTGCAATATTTACGCTTTTGTCGGTGGCTTGGGCAGACAGCATGACAGCAATTAATAATTCAAACTCATTAGAATAGTTTAATTCAGTAACAGGCTCTTTGATGTGCTGGCTTAATTTTTCAAAAAATTTTAAACGATTGTCTCGGTTCATCGAACGAGATGGCGGTGTATCGGCCGTTTTTGTGATTTTAAGTTTTGATTTTTTACCAGATGTTGGTGTGGGTTTTGTGATGGGCATGGCAGACTAAATTGAATAACAAATGTGATGACACGGTTATTATAACATGGCTGATGGGTGAAAATATGTTTTGAAAATTGGTAAAATCAAAAATTAAAATAAATTTCTTGAAATTTATTGGGCTTTGCAGTAATTTTTACAGCGACTTTTGTGGTAAATTGTGTGCGTTGAGAATGGTTTTGGAAAAATAGAGTATGATGTACGTCCACTTTGAGAAGTTGGTCAATATTGCAAATAATGCCAAAAATCTGAATGATAAAATCCAATTAAAATCAGATATTTATCAATATCGGCATCAGATATTAAGTCAATTTGCTATTAATAATGACTTGCTTATGCCTGTTTATGATCAACAAATGAATGGCAAGCCTGTTGTTGTCAATAGCCATTTGGTATTCAACCAATCTCATGATGATGATAATTATGCTCTTGTTTTATCTCTTGATGTGCATGAAATCGGTGTGGACATTGAATGTGTAAATAGAGTGGTAAATGCCAAGCGACTCGCTGAGCGATTTTTTCATGCAGATGAGTACGCACTTTGGCAAGAAAGAGGGTGTGGCCGTGAGCTTTGGTTTAAGATTTGGACGATAAAAGAAGCGGTGTTAAAAGCTAACGGACTGGGGATTCGGCTAAATTTGAATGAACTTAATGCTAAATTTACCAATAATAATCAGGGTGTGGTTCATCACAAAAAAATTGGTTGTTATCGCTTTGAGTGCATTGCTCTTGATCATCATGTCATGACAATTGCTTATGCAAGTGATGATTGGCAAGCGTGGCAATTTTATTGATTGTTGATGCTAAGTTAAGGCCATCAATGGTGGGGCGGTTTGTCGGATAGACCAAAAAAGCATCAGTACCATTTAGCCATTTAAAGGTGTGGTGGTATTGATGCTTTTGTTGTTTGGTTTGGATTATTATGACAAATCAATCTTCGTAGTTGTCAATGCTAGGGCAGGAGCAAATCAAATTTTTATCTCCATACACATCATCAACACGCCCCACGCTTGGCCAGAATTTATGAGCCTTGATGTATGGTAATGGAAATGCTGCCACTTCACGACCATACGGTCTGTCCCAGTCGCCTACAATCACATTTTGGGTGTGCGGAGCATTCACCAGTGGGTTATTAGTAGCCGTCCAACCATCAGTTCCTGCCTTAACTTTTAGTGCCTCTTGCTTGATTTGCTTTAATGCGTCAATGAAGCGATCAAGCTCATCAATGCTTTCAGACTCGGTTGGTTCAATCATAAGCGTGCCAGCAACAGGGAAACTCATTGTTGGAGCATGAAAACCATAATCCATTAGGCGTTTGGCAATGTCGGTCTCGGTAATGCCCGTCTCTTCTTTTAGTGGGCGAATGTCAATGATGCACTCGTGAGCCACCCGACCATTTTTACCTGTATATAGTACAGGGTAGTCGTCTTTGAGACTTGTTGCGATATAATTGGCATTTAAGAGTGCTTGCTTGGTTGCAGATAGTAGCCCATCATGCCCCATCATAGTAATGTACATCCATGAGATTGGCAAAATGCTTGCAGAGCCATATGGGGCCGCTGATACCGCAGAATGAGCGTTTTGGGCATTAAAGACAGGATTGACCGAATGGCTTGCGATGAATGGTGCCAAGTGTGATTTCATGCCAATAGGACCCATACCAGGGCCACCGCCACCATGTGGAATACAGAAAGTTTTATGTAGGTTCATGTGCAGTACATCTGCACCAACATCAGCAGGTTGCATGATACCAACCTGTGCATTCATGTTGGCACCGTCCATATATACTTGCCCACCGTGCTGATGAATCAAATCACAAATATCACGAATGCCTTCTTCAAATACACCATGTGTAGAGGGGTAGGTAATCATCAATGCGCCCAATTTGTCTGAATGTTGTTCGCATTTGGCGGTTAAATCTGCAAAGTCCACATTGCCTTTGTCGTCGGTTGCCACAACAACAACTTGCATACCCATCATTTGGGCAGTGGCAGGGTTTGTGCCATGTGCTGAGCGAGGAATCAGACAAACGGTTCTATCATTTTGCCCTAGACTTTCATGGTAGCGACGAATGGCCAATAGCCCTGCATATTCACCAGATGCCCCAGAGTTGGGCTGCATGGAAATTTCATCAAATCCTGTGATTGCCTTTAATTGTTCTTGTAAACTGGCAATCATTTCAACATAACCTACCGTGTCTTCAGCAGGGGCAAATGGGTGTACATTGGCAAATTCATTCCAAGTAATCGGCAGCATTTCACTGGTTGCGTTTAGCTTCATTGTACAAGAACCCAATGAAATCATAGAGCGATTCATTGCCAAATCCTTGTCTTCTAATGATTTTAGATAGCGAAGCATTTGGTGTTCGGTATGATAAGAATTAAAAGTAGGATGTGTTAAAATGGCATCATGACGCAGATGATCTTGTAGAACGCTTGCTACTGTCAATTGGCCGCTGACACCAAAAATTTCGCAAAGCTCATTAAAATCACGCTCATCCGATAATTCATGGAATGATACGCCTACCAATTCGTCTTTGTGAAAAAGGTTGTAACCTTTGTCCTTAGCCGCTTTTACCAGTTCTTGGGCTTTGTCTGTTTTGATGGTAATAGTATCAAAAAAGACATTGCTGATGGTTTGATGGTCATTTTTAACGGCATGATAAAACGCCACTGCCAAGGCATGAATGCGAGTTGCAATGCGTTTTAAGCCAACAGGGCCGTGATAAACTGCATACATACCAGCTAGGTTTGCCAGCAATACTTGGCTTGTACAAATGTTTGAGTTGGCTTTTTCACGGCGAATGTGCTGTTCACGAGTTTGTAGTGCCATGCGTAAAGCAATGTTGCCTTGTGCATCTTTTGATACACCAATGATACGGCCAGGAGCAGAGCGTTTGTCTTTATCTTTAAAAGCAAAGTAGGCAGCGTGTGGACCGCCAAAGCCCATAGGGATACCAAATCTTTGGGTGCTACCCAAAGCAATGTCTGCCCCCATACTGGCAGGGCTTTTAAGTAATACAAGACTCATGATGTCGGCAGCCACAATCCCATAAGCTCCCTTATCCTTGACAGCTGTGATGGCATCGGTCAGATCAATAACATCACCATCTTTACCGATGTATTGAAAATATGCACCAAAGAATTCACCATTTTTGGCGGTTTCAAAGTTGCCCACCACCACCTCAAAGCCAAAATATTTGGCACGGGTTTTGATGACATCGAGAGTTTGAGGATAGGTGCGTTCGTCCACGAAAAACAGATTGGATTTTGATTTACTGCATCGTTTTGCCATTGCCATTGCCTCAGCTGCTGCTGTGGCTTCATCTAGCAAACTTGCTCCTGCTAGGTCCATGCCTGTCAAATCGACACATACTTGTTGGAAATTTAACAAGGCTTCTAGGCGACCTTGGGCAATCTCGGCTTGATAGGGCGTGTAGGCAGTATACCAGCCAGGGTTTTCTAGTACATTTCTTTGAATCACCGCAGGCAATCTGGCAGGCGAGTAACCTTGTCCGATATAACTTTTGGCAACGGTGATTTTGTCCGCCATGGCACGCAGTTTGGCAAGGGCATTATGCTCGCTCATTGCAGGGGGTAAATCAAGCTCTTTATTTAAGCGTACCGATTGGGGGACGACACTGTCTACAAAGCTATCTAGGTCTTTTGCACCAACGGTTGCAAGCAATTTATCTTGTGCGGTTTTGTCATTGCCCAGATGACGATGAACAAAAGCGTTTTCGTAAAATAGGTCGGAAAAATTATTAAATGACATAAATAATCCTTGATTTAAGGTTGGGTTAAATTTAATTGAAAATACTATTTTTGCAATAAGATTTTAAATTAAATCTAAGTTAGTAATGTATGGACCACACACCATATTCAACTAAAACAATCTTGAATCATTGGTGTGCGGTATGCTATGTGCTTTGGGCTAAAATTAGTTTTTATTTAGCCTAAGATAACCAAAAACAAGCGTAAATTATTAAAACTTACGCTTGTTTTATTGAATTATAGACTTTCTTCGTATTCGTCGGCACTCATTAGACTGTCATAGTCGCTTGGGTTGGCAGGTTTGATTTTAAAGAACCATGCTTTGCCGTATGGGTCTTCGTTAGCAAGCTCTGGAGCATCTACCAACTCTTCGTTAATCTCAATGATTGTGCCTGCGATGGGGGCGTAGACATCACTTGCCGCTTTGACTGACTCAACAACAGCGATTTCTTGGTCGGCTTCAACTTCTGCATCTACTTCTGGCAACTCTACAAACACCACATCGCCAAGTAAATCTTGGGCGTGATCAGTGATGCCAACGGTGATTGTGCCATCAGCTTCTAGTTTTAGCCATTCATGGCTGGCGACATATTTTAGGTCGGCGGGGATATTACTCATAAAAACTCCTAGCTTTTTGGGTTGGGGTTAAAAATTATTTGTTTTATTTTTGGCTATTGATTGCATAAAATCAATAGCCGTAAATAAAAATAAATGTGTGTAAATATTTAAATGTGTAGACAAGTATTGGTGTTTTACTTTTCACATTCTTTGGTGGCTTCATTATACGAGCCACCATAATCTAAACAAGTGTCTTTGGCATCGCAGGCGGTCAAACCAAAGATAAACATTGCTAACAAAGCGGAGCGAAACATATGATGCATATAAACTTCTTAAAAATTCATGGAACTGCGTACTTTGCATTTAAAGGCATTGTAAACATGTATCAATCATCAATCAAACTGCTTTTTACCATGTCGTACAAAAGGTAATTTCAATACTCGTACATCAACTTCTTTGCCACGCATGATGACCTTTGCTGTGTTGCCTGTAAAATCAGTGGGTACACGAGCAATGGCGATAGACTGATTGAGACTTGGAGAAAAAACACCGCTCGTGGTAATGCCGTTGCCTTTATCTGTAACTACTTCCATGCCTGCACGCATGACGCCTTTGGTTTCCAGCAATAGACCAACTTGTTTGTTTTTAACACCACTGTTTTTTAGATTAATGAGGGCGGTTTTTCCAACGAATTCACGATTCTCATCCTTTAAATCCACTGTCCAGCCCATGCCTGCTTCTAGTGGGCTGACATCATCGGTCATGTCATTACCATAAAGATTCATGCCCGCTTCCATACGCAATGTGTCTCTTGCCCCAAGTCCGCAGGGTTTTATGCCAGCATCGACAAGCTTGTCAAAAAATTGATCGGCTTTATCTTTTGGTAGTATGACCTCTACACCGTCCTCGCCAGTATAGCCTGTGCGTGCGACAAACCAATCATTGCCTAAGTCCACACCAACAAAAGGTTTTAAGGCGGTAATTTTGTCTTTGTCGTCAGTTAAGATGGTGCAGAGTTTTTCTATGGCTTTTGGGCCTTGTACAGCAAGTATGGCAAATTCGTAGCGTGGGTTAATGCTTACACCAAATTCTGCAGCAATTTTGTTAAATTGAGCAAGGTCTTTTTCACGAGTTGCACCATTTGAGACAATGCGATAAGCGGTCTCATGTTCATTCATGCGATAGACAATCAGGTCATCGATCACGCCACCGTTGTCGTTTAGCATACCAGAATACAATGCTTTACCGACAAAACCTAGTTTGGCAACATCGTTGGCGATGAGTTTTTGAAAAAAAGCTTTTGCGTTGTCGCCAGCCACATCAGTAACAAGCATATGCGACACATCAAATAAACCTGCGTCGTTACGAACAGCTTCGTGTTCGGCTATTTGCGAACCATAATTAACAGGTAATTCCCAACCGCCAAAATCAACGAGTTTGCCATTGTGGCGGACATGAGCATCAAATAAGGGGGTGCGTTGAAGGGTGGACATAAGATTTCCTTAGGCAAAAAAAAGTTGTGACGGAAAAACCCATCATTTGCCCCTTTCTGTCCATTTACCTGAGATTTTCAGTGTTTGAGTAGGTTTACTAAAAACAAAAACACCTTTTTCCCTTCGGTGGGTAGAATGTACCGCTCTCCAGAATTGCCTTGTTTGTCATACTAATTACTCATTTACCTAAGTGTAGTTAAGTGTAGTTAAGTGTAGTATTGTAATATGTAATGTAAACTTGTTTTTTCAGTCCGTTTACCTGAGCGATTATAGGGTGTTTACGCCTTCGGTGGTGATTAAAAATCACGCTCTCCTAAAAAAAATCAGGCAACTCTATTATGAAAAATATTTTGCAAATTTACAAGTAAAATTTTTATTTTTTTTAAAAATGCTTTAAAATGTTCTTAAAATAAAAAACCAATACAAAATCTGACAAAAAGAGCCTTACTATGCATTGTGATGTTTATAAATTTGCAAAAAACGATGGTTGGTATGTATATATTGCCCGCCCAAATTATCCTAATGACATTGATGAGCTGCGTGATTGGCTTGGTATTTTACCATCTGAGATTCGCCAAAAACTAGGACTTGGGTCGTTTGTCATGCACTTAGACTTAAATGCTCGTGAGAAATTGGCCAGAGTGGATATTCATGAAGTTAAAGCCAAATTGGCGACACAGGGTTATTATGTACAAGCACCGCCTGCTGATATTTTGGCAGCACAGGCAATGGCAAAAGCCAAAGCATTGCAGGACAAAAAATACGATTGATGTTGCTGCCAATGGCTAATAAATTTTAATAATTTTAATAATATTGCCAATGTGTGCTAGAATATATTCATTTTGCTAAAACCGATACATTATGGAATGGATTAAAAACCTGCCTTTAGATGCCATCAGTGAAAATTTGGCAAGCTTGATTGTTTGGTGGTCAAAGCTTGTTTCTGGTGTGCCTGATGAGTACTTACCACTTGTGGTGTATGTGATTGCGTCTGTGCTTGTTTTGTTGTTATGGTTTTTGGTCATACGAATTTTACCGCGTTCAATCTGCGGTATCAGCTGGATATTTTTGGCGTCTTTATTATTTGCCCCAGCAAATACTTTTGATGATTCTGGCTCTATCGCACCTGCGATGATCAGTGTTTTTCATTCACTGTTGATGAAAAATTTTACGGATATGGCATTAAATGCTTTACCGATTTTGGCGACTTTTGTGGTGTTTTTGGTGATTGGTGCGATTTGGCAAATGCTTCAAAGTGTCATTGAAGGCACAACAGCCAAAACCGAAGAGATGCTCCATATTCAAGAGGAAAAACACCGATTGGCAAAAGATCAAACCCAAGTGATGAGCTGATAAAATTAATTTTAAAATTACTTTTGACTTTCGGTTGGCTTATTTTGGTCTGATTGACCATTGCTGGGCTTTGTGTTTTTTTTGAGTTGTCATTTTATTTTAGTGATTCTGATTCTAGGCTTGATTTTTTTAAATTGATCCTGTATAATTTTCGCCTTGTAATTTTTAAAAATCTTAAAAATTACATCTCCTTGCTGTCATTAACATTACTGATGGCGGCTGTTTTAATCCGTAGGGAGTCCTTATGAGACATTATGAAGTGGTGCTACTGGTACATCCAGATCAAAGCAACCAAGTTGCCGACATGGTAACAAAATACCGTTCTATCGTTGAAGAGAACGGCGGTGCAAACCATCGTTTAGAAGATTGGGGTCGTCGTCAATTGGCGTATCCAATCAATAAAATCCACAAAGCACACTATGTACTTTTGAACATTGAATGTAATGAAACAACACTGGCTCAGCTAGAAGAGTTGTTTAAGTACAACGATGCCATCATTCGTAGCTTAGTTATCCGCCGTGAGAACGCCATCACAGAACAATCGCCACTGGCGAAAGAAGCTGAAGATAAGCGTGCTCGTAAAGCTAACCGTCGTAACGATGTTCGCACTGCTGACAGTGAGAATGTTGTTGCTGACAGCGAATAATTATAAGGAGAAGCTAAATGGCTCGTTTCTATCGTCGTCGTAAGTTCTGTCGTTTTACCGCTGAAGGCATCACACATATCGATTATAAAGATGTAGAATTGCTAAAACAATATATCAGTGAAAATGGCAAGATTGTTCCTAGCCGCATCACTGGTACTTCTAATAAATATCAGCGTCAATTGGCAGTTGCCATCAAACAAGCTCGTTATTTGGCACTATTGCCATATACCGACAACCACAAGTAATTAACGGAGATAAATCATGCAAGTTATTCTATTACAGCGTGTCGTTAATCTTGGTAAACTTGGTGAGACAGTTGATGTAAAGGCAGGTTATGGTCGTAACTACCTAATCCCACAAGGCAAAGCACTACCAGCAAATGAAGCGAATATTGCTAAGTTTGAAGCTCGTCGTGCTGAGCTAGAAGCTGTTGAAGCTCAAGAATTGGCAGAAGCTCAAAAGCGTGCCGATGCCTTGGCTGATGTCAATGTCATCATGCGTGCCAAATCTGGTGATGAAGGCAAGCTATTTGGTTCTATCGGTACTCGTGATATTGCTGATGCACTGACGAAGTCTGGCCTTGAAGTTGACCGTGTTGAAGTTAAATTACCAGATGGTCCTTTCCGTCAAGTAGGTGAGTACAAGGTTACCATTCAACTTCACCATGATATTTCAGCAGAAATTTTGGTAACCATTTTGTCAGAAGATGCACCAGTCGCTGATGAAGATGATGAATAATCTTAGACAAAGATAGTCAGTAAATAAGAAAAGCCCAATTTTAGGGCTTTTCTTATTTTTATGGGATAAAGATTGGTTTAAAACTTTAATAACTTTAAAATAAAAATTAAGTTAAGTAAATCCGTCTTAGCCATGGTGTGCCAAGACGGATTTATTCATCAATATTGCCGATTTAATATCATGGATTGATTGCTGGTTGTACAGGTTTGATGTTTAAGGGTTTGTTGTCGGTACGCCAGATGTAATAGCCACCTTCTTCAATAATGCGAATTTGTTCTGATATTTGGGCATTAGATGGATGTTGTGTTTGTAGTTTTTTTAGACGACTAAGAGCAAGACTTTTTTTGTCATTTAATAAGTCAGCCTGAGCAAGACTCTGCTCGGCCTCGGTATACCCTAAAGATGCTGCTTTTTCTAAGTATTTCTTGCCTTCAGCAAAACCGCCTGCCTCGCTTAGCATCATACCAAGCAAAAAATTGGCCTCATCGTGGCTTGGTTGTAAGCGTAGTGCTTTTTGCATGTGTTTAGAGGCACGCACGGAATAATCATTGCCAACATTCAGATTGCGGGCAATACCATTTAGCTTGGCAGCACGCAAGACAACTTCAAATGACGCATCGGTAGCATTGGCATATGGCTCAATCCAATCTGATAGATGTTTGATGTTTTGTTTGGCCAGATATTCAGCGGTGGCATTTGGGAAACTTGGTGGATAATGGCGTGCATTTGGCGATACCATGGTGATGAACTCATCCATAAGTGTCGTGTCAAGCACAAGGCTGCCTGACTTGTTGGCTAAAGTTAGAACCGTTGGGACTTGCTTGATGCTATTAACCTGTGTTTTTGGCGTTGGTAGGCCTTTGATGGGTGTGCTAAGCAAGTCGGCAGCACCCTCATTGACAATGGCGGTGGTAATTTCGCCACGCATGATTGGGCTGGATGCTTGAGATTTGCCCAATACAGCGGTGGTGCCAGTGTTGGCTTTGGAGGTGGCGTGTGCAATGCCAACATTTAAAAGGGTTAGGCTTAAAGCTAAGGCGGTAAGCTTGTTCATGAATTTTTCCTCATAAGTTTTAATGATAAAGCTGGACAAAATTTTTCCAATGATAACAGATTTACTTTAATAAGTTGATAAATTTTACAAGAGTTTGATCGCTAAATATTACCTAACTGTAACTTAGCTTACTTGACTTACTTGGTATAGGCAGATGAGGTGTTGTCATTACTTGGCATCATGCTGTCTTTGTGGTGCTTAAGTTTTTGATATAAAAAAATCCCAAACAGTGCATTCATCACACCACAAATCAAAAATAGCATAGGCAGGCCAAGATTTAACACGCTTAAAACAATAATAGAAAAAATCGCTGACCCAACCATAAAAATTGCATTAAAAATATTGTTCGCACCAATAATGCGTGAGCGGTGGCTCGTGGGTGCATAAGATTGTACAAAGGCATACATTGGTACGATATATACGCCACCAAATACACCAAGTAAAAATAAATCAGCAAATATACGCCAAGTGCCAGAAACTGTTAAAAGCTCGTTAATACCGTAGATGGTATTAGTGGGAATGTTAGAGATATCTGATAACGAAAAATACAAATCAATAGCAAAAACACTCAATCCAATGATGCCAATCGGCAATAAGCGTAGACCGACTTGATTTTTGGTCAAGGTTTTACAAACCAGCGAGCCTAATGCCGTGCCAACAGAAAAAAGTGTGAGTAATAAAATTACCACCGATTCGTTGCCGTGCAATATGACTTTGCTAAATTCTGGCGTTTGGGTGAGAAAAGTTGCACCGTAAAACCAAAACCAACTGCTACCGATGATGACAAAAAACAATAAGGGTAAGCTGTATAAATATTTGATGATTTCAATGCTACTGCTGACAATATTATAGTTTATTGTCAGGTTCTTGGTGGTTGTTGGTGTTTTTGGCATGAATTTTGATGCAATATAGCCTGCAATTGCCATCAACAAAGTCGTCATGATAAGCCAAAGCGTGGAATCATTGAGCTGGGTTAGTATGCCTGCTGTTATCATGCCTGTTAATATGGCAAGACTTGTGCCTGTTTGGAACAGTCCGTTTGCACCAACCAGCTCATCTTTTTGTAGCATTGCTGGCAAATACGCATATTTAATCGGTCCAAAAAAAGCAGACTGCGTTCCCATTAAAAACAAAGAAACGAATAACAACCAATAAATTTCAAACCAAAATCCCACACCAGCAAGCAACATAATCATGACTTCTAAGAGCTTGACACTCTGAGTAAGGGCAGTCTTTTCATATTTATCAGCGATTTGTCCTGCCAATGCTGAAAATAAAAAATATGGTAATATGAATAATAATGCTGCTAGATTGTTCAGCAGGCTGACTTTCATACCCATCTTGCTGGCGGCAACATAAGTTAAAATGAGAATGAGTGCTTGCTTGAACACATTATCATTAAAAGCACCAAAAAACTGTGTAAAAAACATGGCGTTAAAGCGGCGATGTTTGAATAAGGAAAATTGTGATGCCATGGCTAAAATCAATAATAAGTGATTGTTAATCCTAATTGATTTGTTATAATAGCAGGTATTTTTAATTTGTGTTTATTTTTTAAGTTCTTTTAAAAAATATTTTGTTGTTTTATTATTTTTTTTTAATCTTTTAAAGGTTTGTTAAAATGGCGGTGGGTGTGGCGAAAACAAACAAGAGCAAATGTAAACAAGGGCAAAAAAAATCCTTTTTGTACACGGCATTATCAACGGCAATCATTTGCTCGGCTCAGCAAGCATGGGCAAATACAGCTGATGATCACCAAGCCAAACTCATCGGTAAGCCAAAAGCTTTATTGGATGAGGAAACTGCCCAATCAGCACAAGTGATTGCTGATGTCTTACTTTATACACCAGCACAAATTGAAGCACGCCTACACAATGCTACTCAAGAAAACCCACTCATCTTAGACTCCGCTGATGCGTCTTTAGTGTCTCGCCTTGATGATAAACGGCCACCTGTGGGGCTGGACATTGATGCTGTTGCACAATTACCAACGCCAGATGATATTCAAGGAAAGAATATCACCAAAAATGCCCAAGAAAGTCCTGACCTGACCAATCGTATTCCAAAATACAAAAAATCATCGCATCGTGATTTGATAGAGCCTGTCATTCAAGAAGAGCAAATCAAAAAACCAAATGCCATTAAACGCCTATACAACAAGCTATTTAATGATGGTGTGGATGCGGTGGTGCGTTTAGAGACCGAATTTTATCATGCTGATGGTACGACGCCAATCAGTAAAAGCCAAGGTGTAGATTTGGATATCGAAGCTGATGGAAAAATTGTCAAGATGAGCCGTAGCGAACTCACAAAAGAACCCATCGCTAATATCAAAGCCATGCTTGAAGATATGGCTGCTGAGAGCGTGTCGGATTTTAATAGTGCTTTGCCACGCTTACGCCAGGCGGTTGATACAGCGGCACGAGCGGTTGGTTATTATGAAGTGGATTTTCAGATTGTCAAAGTAGATGCTGGCAAAGTTGGTATTATTATTAACGACATTGGCGAGCCTGTGCGTATCTCAAATCAGGCTTTGGAAGTGCGTGGCGATGGAAAACATAATACGGCCTATCAAAAGGCGGTTAAAGAAGCAAAACTCACCCAAGATGATGTTTTTCATCATGGTAATTATGAAGCTGTCAAGTCTGCTATTGTTGACGCAAGTGCTGAGCAAGGATACTTTGATGGCAGATGGCTGAATAATTCGGCGGATGTCATTTTGCCCGATAATGTGGCTGATGTCAGTTTGGTCTATGATAGTGGTGAACAGTATTCCTTTGATGATGTGGTGTTTTTTACTGTTGATGAAAAAACAGGTCAGCTAACCACTGATCCTAATAAACTTCCTGTCAAATCCGAATTGCTTAAAAAACTGGTTACTTTTGAGATGGGTGATGCTTATAATCGTGTTGCGGTGCGCGATTTGAGCAGTAATTTATTGGCCACAGGTTATTTTAATGCTGTCAATACCGAGACTGTTTTGCCAGATAATAAAGCGGGCACTCAGGATATTGCTTTTGAAAATGATGATGGTATGGCTGATGATACCAAACAGGTGGTGGATTTGGGTGATGGGGTGGTTGCTGAGGTTGCACCGATTGAGTTTAGTGCATCACAAGTCATACAAGATAAATTGGCACTTGTTACCCAAAAGGCCGAGCGACTTTATAACATGCCAGAAGACCGCCTACTCATCACTGACAGTCGTAAAAAATCACGAAGCGTGTTGGGGCGTATCTCAGATGCGGTGAGTAGCGTAGCGAAGATGATTTTGCCTGATGAATCAAAAGATGAATTTGATGCAGCCAAAGACATACAAATACCGACTTTGGTAGGGCGTAAAACCCCACAGGAGGTATATGCCGATAAAAAAGTACCGCTGTATGTTTTTGTCATGACTGATAAACCAAGAGATGCACAAATTGGTCTGGGCTGGGGTTCGGACAGTGGCGCACGCTTGATTACCAAGTTTGAGCATCACCTGATTAATAAAAGTGGCTATCAGGCAAATGCCGACATTCGCCTGTCTAAAGATAAAAAAGGGGTTGGGCTGTCAATCACCAAACCTATGAGCCACCCTATCAATGATAAACTGCGTGCATCTTTAAGCTATGATGATGAGGTGATTGGCGGTGCAAAGGGTACATTTAACCTGAGCAGTCGCACGCTACAACAGAGCCTAAGTCGCAATATCATTAATCAGTCTGGTTGGAATAAAAGTTTTTCTTTGCGTTATCGTTTAGATAGACTAAAAACAGGCGAACCTACAAAATCATGGAAAGATTTACCAGTGCATTTTCTTGATGGTAAACCAATCCAAAAGGCATTGTTGGCAGGTTTTGCCATCAGTAAGACCGTTACCGATAATCCTGTCAATCCTATGCGTGGTTATCGCCAAAGTTATTCACTAGAAGCAGGTGCAAAAAGTTTGCTTACAGACACCAACATGGCGATTGCTCGTATGGGTTTGGGTGGTGTGTACAGTTTTGGTGATAATGCCTATGGCAAAAATCGTGCACATCAGGTCATCGGCAGTCTGAATCTGGGTTATTTGTGGGCGGATAATTTTAATGCTGTGCCTTATAAATTGCGGTTTTTTGCAGGTGGCGACCAAAGCATTCGTGGTTATAATTATGAAACTCTTTCGCCCATTTCTAATAAAGGCTATTTGACAGGTGGTCAAGCACTTGCGGTAGTCAGTGGTGAGTACAACTATGAGGTGATGAATGGTTTGCGTGTGGCTGCATTTGCTGATGTGGGTAATGCCTACAACAAGGATTTTAGCAATGAAACCAAGATTGGGGCAGGGCTTGGTATTCGTTATGCGTCGCCCGTTGGTCAAGTCCGAGTTGATGTGGCTACAGGTGTGAAAGAAGATAAGCACTCTGTCAAGCTACACTTTTTTATTGGTACGCCATTTTAATGTTTGATGTATTAATGACGCTACCTATTCTTTGTTGCTCAACTTTGTTACCCAACTTTTGGTTCTTTTTAACCTTTAATAAATAATAAATTTTATCATGACTGACCAATACTCCAATCAATCCGATGATTTGGGCTCCCCACAGGAAGTGGGTAATGCCAATTTTTCTCAAGACTCTTTTGATGTCAAATCACCTAACAATAACAAGCCATCTAATAATAAGTCACAATCTAAATGGCTGATATACCTCATTCGTATGGTGCTGTCATTGCTTGTGGCGATTATTTTGATCTTAGTGTTGCTTTTTTATGCAATGGGAACGCAAAGTGGCACAAAGTTTTTGGTTGAAAAAATCGCCTTAGAAACTGGTACAAATTTAAAGTATACCGAAGGTAATCTGCGAGATGGCGTATGGGTGTCTGATGTGAAAGTTGCCCAAGGTGAAGATGTTGAGCTTTATATTAATAAAGCTTATGTCCAGTTTGGATTTCGAGCGATTTTGTCTCGTCAGTTGCATTTGGTTGATACTCACATTGAGACGGTTGAGGTTGTTAACAAAAAACCACCGACAGATGAACCGTTTGATTATGCAACCATCAATTTACCTATCACGATTAAACTTGAAAATACAAGTGCCAATCAGGTTATTTATCGTCAAGCCAGCAAAGAACCGATTTATCTGTACGACATTGATATTAAAGATGGGTTGTGGTCAGGCACAAAGGTTAGCTTAAATGATGCAAGCATTCGCTATGATGATGCGGTAGCGGTGAATCATATTGATGGCAAGATTGACTTGACGGGCGACTACCCACTTGATGTGCGTGCCGATGTGGAAGTTTCTGCCATCAAAAAGGCTCATGTTGGCACATTGCATATACAGGCCGCAGGCACATTAAAACGCACCACAGGCACATTGACCTCCAAATACAATGGGTATGACATTAAAGGAGAGTTTATCGCACAGGGGGTAGATGATAATTCGCCTTTTAGTGCTAAATTGACTTTTGATAAAGTGGTTCTGCCTTATGCTACCGAACAAAACATCACGCTAAGCGATGGCATGATTACCGCTGATGGCGTGGTGAGTGATATTGAGCTACGCATTAACAGCACATTGACCGCTAAGGACATACCGTCTGGTCGGTATCTTGGTCGTGGGGTTGTGCGTGATGGTGGTATGGACATTCCTTTTTTGCAGGCGGATACAGCAAATGGCATCTTGACCGCTACGGGACATATGCAATGGTCAGATGAGTTTGAGTTGCACGCCACCTTGCAGGGTGATGGGTATGAAATACGAGAAGCCTTGCCGATAGAATATCGTGATTACAAGGCTTATTTGCCCAAAACGCTGACGGGTGATTTGAGTGTGGATTATTTTGATTTGGACGAAAATAATGATACACGCCTAGCATTCAATCTGAATCAAAAAGATGGCGAAAAGGTTCATGCCACACTGACGCAATCACAAAACAATCCAAATGCACCATGGCACATTCATGCCGATTGGCGTAATCTGATTCGTACCAATGTACCAAATTTGGACGGTATTAATTCTACATACGGTAGGGCAAGCATACGCCTAGAAGAAGGATACACCCATATTGATGCAAGTGGATATATCAAAAAGCTCTCCACTGCACCTGAGGGTAACTATGTGATTAAAGCAAATATTGAAAAGGGTGAACGCATTCACCTAACCGATTTTAATTATGCTGGCGTGATGGGTGATTTGGCAGGTGTGGGGCGTATTGATTTGGCGACAGCACAAAAGCCCTTATCATGGGAATTTGATTTGACCACAAAAAAACTCATGCCAAATGCCTATTTTAATGAACCCAATAAGACGCCACTTCAAGCCGTCTCCGGGCGTATTTTGGCGACAGGCAGAATGCGTAGTGATGCACGCAACAAAGCTGATTTGCACGAGATTGTGATCAAAGATACCGATTTGACAGCCATTTTGATGGATAAAAATACCATCGCCATCAAAGGTGCTGGTAAGGCCAATGTGCGTCTAAATGGCGGTGATGTACAGTATTTTGATGCCAAATTTGATGGTGATTTACGCCAATCTGTCATGCCACAAATTGCAAAGGCGACTGTTAGGCTTGATGCGTCGGGTAATTTAAGTGCCATTAATATTTCACAGCTGAATCTTGACACCGATTCTGGCAAAGTGGCAGCGACAGGCATACTGACTTTGGCAGATGGCATTGGTTGGGATATTAAAGCAAGGCTTGATGATGTTGATACCAAAAAATTTGCTGGTGATAATGCCAATTTGGTTGCTGTTGTTACGGGTGATTTGCAGACAAGTGGGAACTATCGCAATGAGACGCTCACAGATGTCAAGGCGGTGTTTGATGGTGAGGTTGGTCATGACAAGTTGCCAGAGGGTCAATTAAGTTTTGATGTTGAAGGTCGGGACAAAAAATATCACATCAATCATCTAAATTATCACGGTGCAGCAGGACAATTGCGTACACAGGGATTTTTGGATATTTCTAGTGGCTATGTATGGGAAATGACAGCTGACATGAATCGCTTTAACATTGGTGCATTTATCGACGATGTACCTAGCGATTTAACAGGAAATTTTAATATCAATGGCTACTGGCAAAAAAATGAGCAATTGGTGAGGATTGACCGTCTAAACCTACACGGTATGCTACGCAATCAACCGTTTAATGCGTCAGGGTTGCTGATGGTTAATTTGGCACTGCCTGATGATTTGACGGCATATTTTGATCAGCTTAAAACTCATGCACCAAAAAATGTTGATGAGTTACTTGCCTTGCGTACCCAAATTGATGAACGAGCCAGACGCACCCAAAGCATCATTAAGCAGATCAGTGCGGATAATTTGACTGTACAATTGGGGGATAATCATGTTCGCTTAGATGGTGATAAATCAGCATTGACCAGCAGTGTTTCAATCACAGATTTGGGTCAGATTTTACCAAATGCAGCAGGTGCAATAAAAGGTGGCGTGATTTTAATAGATGATGGCAATTCATTACCGACCTTATATATTGATATGGTAGCAGGTGGTGTGCGTACGGCCAATGTGGTGGTACAAGAGGCTCGTGTTTTAGGTAGGATTATCAATCTGGGCAACTCTGAGAGTCAAATACTCATTGATATTAAAGACATCATTGCCATGGGGCGGGTGATTAAGTCGGCACGCCTTGATTTTCAGGGTACAGAGCAAAGACACACACTGGCACTAAATACCAAATCTACCGAGAATCAAATCATCGCCAAGATTGAGGGTAGTCTAGATAGAGTGGCTGGTCGTTACCGTGGTGTGTTCAGTGATGGTGCGTTGCATTCACGGTTTGGACTATTAACCCAAAGTCAGCCAGCTGAGTTTAGTTATGGCTTAGATGGTGGTGATGTTGCCCTTGCAGCACATTGCTGGCAAAGTGTGAGTAATGAACAGGCCAAATCTGGCTCAATTTGCCTGCAAGATACACTGCATTATGCCAAGACGGCAGGTGATGTCAATCTTGTGGTGCAAGACCTAGATACAGCAGTGTTTTTGGCAGTTGTACCAAAAGACATTCATTGGCAATCCACTCTCAATGGTAAAGTACAAGCATCTTGGCAACAAAACAAAAACCCAACCATCAGTGCAGTTTTGTATTCAGACGATGGTCGCATTGGCCTTGAACAAGATGGGGCGTATGTTGAAATGCCTTATGAACGAGTCTCTGTCATTGCACAAAGTGCCATCAATGGGCTTAAACTGCGTGCTGATGTCGCAGGTTCGGTGGCTCATGGTTATGCTGATGTACTGCTTAATCCTTATGCTGAAAATAAGCCGATTGCTGGTGAATTGCAGATTGATGACATCAACCTTGCTGTATTGCGTCCGTTTTTATCTAATTTCCAAACATTGGCAGGCAGTGCAAATGTCTCAGGCACAATTGGCGGTACTTTAAAAAATCCATTGTTTTATGGTAATGCCAATTTAATGGATGGTGCGGTAGCCTTGATTGGAGTGCCATTGAACTTAAATGGCATTAACGCCACTGTTAAGGTTGATGGCACCAATGCCGATCTAAACGGTGATTTTATGGCAGGAGCTGGTGCTGGAAAGTTGGTGGGCGAGCTTGATTGGTCTCAGTCACTTTGGGCAAAATTGCGAATCATGGGCGAGGATTTGGACGTCAATCACCCGCCGATGCTAACAGCAAAGATGACGCCTGATATTGAAGTTTTGGTCAAGCCATTTGAGCAATATGTGGACATTCAGGGTGTGATTTCTGTGCCAAGTGCGATCATTCGCCCACCAGAATCAACCGCTGATATTGTTACAGAGTCTGCCGATGTGACGGTGCTTGATCGTCGTGCTACTGGAAATATTGACCAAGTGCTTGCGGTGGCAGCACCTTGGAGCATTAATGCCAATATTGGCCTTGATTTGGGCGATGATGTCATATTTCGTGGATTGGGTGCAAGATTGCCCCTAGCAGGTGCGCTTCATCTTACTCAGCAAGGTCAGGGCGTGATGCAAGCAAGAGGTGTGGTTCAGGTTTCTGAGCGTACTAAGGTTGATGGCATTGGGCGAAATCTTGAGCTGAACTACGCCCAAATTCGGTTTGATGGTGATTTATTAAACCCACGCTTATCTATTGAAGGTGAAAAACAAATTGAAGGTCGTACGGTTGGTGTGCGTGTCAAAGGTACGGTAAGCAGTCCGAGCATTACAGTATTTAACGATGCAGGTCTGACTGAGCAACAAGCAATGAATGCACTTGTTACTGGACGCATTAGCGAGGCTGCTGATGGGCAGATTTCAGAGCAAGGTTTTCGTTCACGAGTTACCAACAATCTTGCAGCAGCAGGTTTAAATCTTGGTTTTGCAGGCACACGCAATCTCACCAATCAAATCGGGCAGGCTTTCGGTCTTGAAAGCTTAACCATTGATGCGACAGGCAGTTCAGATGATACAAATGTGAGTGTGACAGGCTATATCAGTCCAGACTTATACATTCGCTATGGTGTGGGCTTGTTTAATGCTGAATCAACGCTCTCAATGCGTTATCAGCTGACCCGTCGTATTTATATTGAGGCGGCAAAGGCAACCGAAAATACGGTAGACATGATTTATCGTTGGAAGTTTTAGCTTTAACCATTAAAGAAGCGTTAAATCTGGTTTATTTAAGTATTAAAATTTTTTTATTCTTAATTAAAAAACCAAGAATGCCACAATACGATGTGGTATTCTTGGCTTGGAGAAATGAACAGTTGATTGCTTGACCATTTGTGGGTGGTATGTGTCTGTATGGTCTGATTGTGCCACCTAATGAATGAATTCAAACCAATCAAATAGTGCTAATGTTGAAATTATTTCGTTAAAATCAAGCGATTATTACGAGTTAGACGCAGGCGATATTCCTCGCCTTGATGTTCGATGCGTACTTCCTTGGTCAATGCGAACAGGTTTTGTGAATGTAGGGTTGGAAGGCGAGTGGCCTCACGGTTGCTAAAATAGCGAGCGATTGTCATAGTCATGGCGATTTTCCTTTTATTGGTGGGTTGCGGGTGTTTTCCCGAGCCACTTTTGGCTTAACTTTGAACATAAAACGCTGATTGACACCATGTCAATTTTTTTAAGCGTTAATAAAATGATAACTTATCTAAATTGTTTTAGATTTTCAGGTGTTACTTATTATTAAATAACAATAATTATCATTTGATGTTATGATAGCAAAAATTTCCAAGATTGCAAATACTAATTGTAAAATTTAAGAATTTTTATCAATTTTCTGACAAACGGTATAAAAATCATGATAAATGGTAGTTTGGCACACAAGAAAGCCATTCAGGTGGCGGTGGCGGTATTAAAATATACCAATAATGAACAAGAAAAATTCCTTCTTGCAGTGCGTCAGGCATGGCAACATCAGGGCGGAAAAATAGAATTTGTTGGTGGTAAGATTGAGTTGGATGAAACACCGCAATCTGCTTTGATTCGAGAGGTGAATGAAGAATTAGGTCTGGATATTAGTCGTAATAACATCACTAAAATGGGTCGTATCCACCATGATTATGGCGATAAATCGGTCTGCTTGCATGTGTATCAAGTGCTATTAGACGATAGTCAATATTTAAATTTTAAAGATAAAAAATTTGGTCTTGATGGACAGATGATCGGTTTTTTTGATAAAGAATATGTATCATCGCAAAAAAGCAGTTTTCCTGTGGCGAATGTACCGATTTTTAGTTGGCTGGGTTTGCCAGATATGTTTTTTGTCAGCCATCGGTTAGATTTTTTTAATAATAAAACCGACTGGTTGGATTTTTATGAAAATTTACCAAAAAACTGTACTCTGCTCATGCGTACGCACGCCGATGATGCTAATATTGAACTGATGAGAAAGCTTGCCATGCGAAGAGATGATTTACGGTTTATTGTGTCGCTAAAAGATTTAACTCATGGCATGATCAATGATTTAAACGGCATGATGAAAAAAGTAATGGCGGTGCGATTGACCCAAAATGAGCTGATGGCACTTGATTTGACGCAATTTTTGGGGAAAATGCACTCGATGGGCTTGTCCAATTTACCCATCATTGCCAGCTGTCATGATGAATTAAGTATCAAAAAGGCGAATGATTTGGCAAGCATTCATACTGTGATGGCAATTTTGCTTTCTCCTGTTTTGCCAACGCAAACTCACTTGCAAGCACCTGTTTTAGGCTGGAATGGGTTTTGTGAATTGTCAAACTTGGCAAATATGCCAGTCGTTGCACTTGGCGGGCTAACACCAAATGACTTAAATGTTGCTCAAAGGCATGGTGGGCTAGCGGTGGCGGGCATTCGTGGTTTTGTATAAATAGATTGTACAAGTGTGAATAAGCAAAATAAAAATCAAAAGTATGTATTGTAAAAAATACCACCATTTTGGTTGTGAATAGTCCTAGACAAGACAGTTATTTTATTTTACAATTTAGGCATTTTTAGGGTTTATTTTATTTGTTTTATTATTAGGAAATTATCATGAGTATTTATCAAGACCATTTAGTGAAGCGTCAAGCTGATGAACGCCAAGCGGTTGAATTGTTGGCAGTATTGGCAAATTTGGGTGTGCAAAATGTAAATGTACTGTTTTTTGGTGAGCGTGTGTCATTGTCTGTTTCAGATATTTTGGCAAAGCACGCCGCATCAGGCATCAGCGTGGCAGATACACTGGCCTTTGTTAAAGGACTGGATATTGCCAATACCGCCATTGATGTTGGTCAGGCGGTAAAAAGTGGTAAAAAAGCAAGTGATTTTATGGGTGGTGCACCAATCCCTGCGACTGATGTGGTGCTTTATGGTTTTGGCCGTATTGGTCGTATTTTGGCTCGTTTATTGATGAGTCGTCCTGCATCTGATAAGGGTTTGCAGCTCAAGGCTATTGTTGTGCGTCCAGCTGGTGAAGGTGATCTTGCCAAGCGTGGTAGTCTTTTGGAGCGTGATAGTGTGCATGGTTGGTTTGACGGTGCAGTGCAAATCAGCGAAGAAAACAGCGGTATCATCGTTAATGGCCGATTTATCAAATTCATCTATGCATCGGATCCATCTGAGGTGGATTATACTGCATATGGCATTAAAGATGCGATTGTGATTGACAATACGGGCAAATGGAAAGATGAGGCTGGTCTTGGTAAGCATTTGCAATCAAAAGGCGTAAAAAAAGTACTATTGACTGCCCCTGCCAAAGGTGAAGTAAAAAATATCGTCTATGGTGTTAATCACGACACTATTGGTGGTGATGCTATTGTATCAGCAGCAAGCTGTACCACCAACGCCATCACACCAACTTTAAAGGTGTTGCATGATGAATATGGCATCATCAATGGGCATATGGAAACCGTACATGCCTTTACCAATGACCAAAATCTGGTTGATAATCACCATAAAGCTGATCGTCGTGGTCGTGCTGCACCGCTAAATATGGTGATGACTTCAACAGGAGCGGCGTCTGCGGTTGCCAAAGCAATCCCTGAATTAAAGGGTAAATTGTCTGGTAATGCAATTCGTGTACCAACGCCAAATGTTTCTTTGGCAATACTAAATTTAAATTTTGAAAAGGCGGTGGGTACAGCTGATGAGCTAAATGCCTTTATCAAAACAAAATCTCAAAGTATTCAATGGCAAGAGCAAATTGACTATTCAGACAGCCCAGAGGCGGTATCAACCGACTTTGTGGGTTCTGAAAAAGTGGCCATCTTTGATGCCAAATCCACCATTGCCAGCGACAACCGTGCTACTTTATATGTATGGTACGATAATGAAATGGGCTATAGCACCCAAGTCATTCGTGTCGCTGAAGAAATGGCGGTCAATGGTTGATTTGATAAAGCGAGATGGAAATGGAATTTATCTCGCTTTATTTTGTATGTTTAATAATGCGGAGTAATTTAAGTAAAATCTTTGGTTTTTTAACTTAAATTGCTCCGAATTAAGAGATTGGTATGACAATGGAAATTGGCCAGTTTCTGGTCATTCTTGTGTTTGGATTTGATGTACAACCTCTTGAAAATAACCCAAAATTACTTTGGGTTATTTTTTGGCCACTGATTTGGCAGATATATAAAATTCACTTGAAAACTATGCTATAATATCCAGTTAATTTTAAATTATTAGAGATTTTATGCGTTTTATTGATGAAGCTGTAATCAGCGTAAAGGCAGGCGATGGCGGTAATGGCATCGTCAGTTTTCGCCGTGAAAAGTTCGTCCCCAAAGGAGGCCCTGACGGTGGTGATGGCGGTAAGGGTGGTAGTGTTTATGTCATGGCAGATGACAACACTAACACACTGGTAGATTTTCGTTATACTCGTAAATTTGAAGCCAAGCGAGGGGAGAATGGTCGTTCCAAAAACTGCTCAGGCAAAGGGGCAGATGATATTTATCTAAAAGTTCCAGTGGGTACGACCATCATTGATACTGATCTTGATGTGGTGATTGGTGATTTGACGGAGGTTGGGCAAACTGTACTGGTGGCAAAGGGCGGTGATGGTGGTTTTGGCAATACTCGCTTTAAAACCTCTACCAATCAGGCTCCTCGTAAGGCGATTCCTGGCTTTGCAGGCGAATTTAAGAACATCAAGCTAGAACTTAAGGTTGTTGCTGATGTTGGCCTGATTGGCTTACCTAATGCAGGTAAGTCCACTTTTATTCGTCAAGTATCCTCTGCTCGTCCAAAGGTGGCGGACTACCCATTCACCACGCTTGTACCAAATTTGGGCGTGGTAGATGTTGGCACACATCAGTCATTTGTGATGGCGGACATTCCAGGTCTCATTAAAGGAGCGTCAGATGGGGCAGGGCTTGGCATTCGCTTTTTGAAGCATGTGGCACGCACTCGCAGATTGTTGCATATTGTTGATGTTAAGCCAATTGATGAATCTGATCCTGTGGATAATGCCAGGATTATCTTGCAAGAGCTGGAGAAGTTTTCGCTAGAATTGTCCAAACTGCCACAAATTTTGGTGCTTAATAAAATTGATCAACTAGATGATGATGAAATTGATGAAGTGTGTGAAAGTATCGTCAAAGGGTTGAATTGGCAGGGCGAGGTTTTTCGCACTTCTACCATCAGTGGACAAGGTCTTGATGAGATTAAATATCATCTGATGAGTGGGATTGAAGCTGAGCAGGAGCGTGAAGCAGAAGATGAGGAGTTTGCCAAAGAGCAAGCTCGCCGTTTTGCTCGTCTTGAAGAAGAGGTTCGTCATAATACTGAAATTCAAAAAGAGGCTTATCGTGCTAAGCGTAAAGCTGAGCGAGAGGGTCTGTCTGATGACGATGAGGACGACTGGAACGATGATGATTATGATGTGGCAGTTGAATATGCTCCTTATTAGATATTAAGTGGTGCTTGTTTAATGGTGTGCAGGGTAAGCAAATTGGTTGTGATAGCATTCATGCCAGGCACAAAACATCAAAGCACGCCGATGAATGATTGTAAATATCAAACCAAAAAATAATGCCAATAAGACTGCCATGATTTAAAGACCGCCATGATTTACCGTGATGAAATGGTCGTCTTAATGGTGTTGCTGATTCAATCTGTCAAAATCTAATTGTAAAAATAGGAAATCTCATGACCCAACAATTTTCTCCCTTAAAAAATGACCGTCTGTTGCGTGCTTTGCGTTTTGAGCCTGTGGATGCAACGCCAGTATGGATGATGAGGCAGGCTGGACGATATCTGCCAGAGTATAAGGCGACTCGTGCAGAGGCGGGCGATTTTTTGAGCTTGTGTAAGGATACGGATAAAGCAACCGAAGTAACTTTACAACCTTTGCGTCGTTTTGAGTTGGATGCAGCGATTTTATTCAGTGATATTTTGACCGTGCCTGATGCACTTGGCTTAGGGCTGTATTTTGAGACTGGTGAAGGTCCTAAATTCAAAAAAACTGTTCGCACCGAAGCTGATATTGCTAATTTACCAAAGCTTAGCATGGTGGATTTATCCTATGTTACCGATGCGGTAACAAGTATTCGCCACGCCTTGGGTGGTCAGGTGCCATTGTTTGGTTTTAGTGGTTCTCCTTGGACTTTGGCAACTTACATGATTGAAGGTGGTGGCAGTCGTGAGTATCGTCATGCCAAAGAGATGATGTACGCACGCCCAGAATTACTCCATGCTTTGCTTGCCAAGATTACAGATGCTGTAACTGAGTATTTAGACGCTCAAATCATTGCAGGGGCAGATCTTGTGCAGATTTTTGACAGTTGGGGCGGGGCTCTTGGTCATCGCCAGTTTGCTGAATTTAGTCATCATTACAACCGTGAAATCATTGCCAAATTAAAAGCCAAGCACTCAAGCACACCAGTTGTGATGTTTACCAAAGGTGGTGGTCTATGGGTGGATACTCAGGCTGACAGTCAGGCAGATGCGCTTGGTTTTGATTGGAGTATGCCACTAAACAAAGCAAGAGCTTTGCTTGGTAAGAATAAGGCCATTCAGGGTAATTTAGATCCCGCCACGCTGTATGGTACAACTGACAATATTCGCCGTGCAGTGAGTGATATGCTTCATGATGTCTATGATGGTGGCATTCATACAGGCTATGTGGCAAACTTTGGACACGGTATTACCCAGTGGGCAAATCCAGACCACGCCAAAGCATTCGTTGATGCAGTACATGAATTTAAATGGTGATTTTATTGGTGGATGATTTATTTTACGACTTGGCATTAAAATTTGGCATGATGTTAAATAAAAAAGTTTACATCTGTACTAAATTTTAGCTATTTTTAAAAAATCATGCTATAATTTGCTAAAATTTCAACAAATTTTGAGGCGGTTATGTTATTAAAAGGTCAGCGTTTTATTGTTACTGGTATTGCAAGTAAGCTATCAATTGCTTGGGCGATTGCCCAAAGTTTGCACCGTGAGGGTGCAGAACTGATTTTGACTTATCCAAATGATAAAATTAAAAAGCGTGTTGACATGGCGGCAGAGGCTTTTGGTGCAACCGCTGTCATCGAATGTGATGTCAGTTCTGATGATTCTATCAATACTTGCTTTGCTCGGGTTAATGAAATTTGGGGTCAGGGTGAAGATAGGGGTGTCAATGGTATTGTCCATGCAATTGGCTTTGCTCCTGCCGACCAATTAGATGGGGACTTTACTGATGCAACCACTCGTGAGGGTTCAAGTATTGCTCATGACATTTCAAGTTATAGCTTTGTGGCATTAGCCAAAGCGGGTCGTGAGTTGCTTGCTGCTCGTCAAGGTTCATTGCTTACGCTCACTTATGAGGGCAGTATTTCTGTGCTGCCTAATTATAATGTGATGGGCATGGCAAAAGCAAGTCTTGAGGCATCTGTGCGTTATTTGGCAAGCTCTTTGGGTGGTCAGGGCATTCGTGTGAATGCCATTTCTGCAGGTCCGATTCGCACATTGGCAGCCAGTGGCATCAAATCATTTCGCCGTATGCTTGATGTTAGTGAAAAAATAGCCCCATTACAACGCAATGTGAATCAAGAGGAAGTGGGTAATGCAGCGTTATTTCTCTTATCCCCTTGGGCTAGTGGTATTACTGGTGAGATTTTGTTTGTAGATGCAGGTTTTAATACTGTCGCAATCAGTGAGCAAATCATGGCGATGACAAGTGATGACGAATAATTCTTTTTATTAACATTGGTATGATTTTTTTTATTCATCAAAGCACAAAATGATTGATATTTTGTGCTTTGATTTTTTATGAAAAAATGATTACAATGTAAATTTTACTGCTGTTGTTTTACATGGATAAGATTCCTAATTGGGTGTTATGTGGTGCGATTGTGTTGGCATTTTGTGCAGGCGTGCTCAATACGACTGCCCTCATGGGTTTTACGCATATTTCAGCATCACATGTTACAGGCAATGTCAGCTCGTTGGCAGTATCGACTCTGCTTGGCGATTGGGTTAATGCAAAGTTGTTTTTGATGTCCATTGCGTCATTTTGGCTAGGCTCGGTGCTTAGTGGTATGCTGATAGGTGGTAGCGAGTTGCATGTCCATCGCAATTATGGTTATGCAATGTATCTTGAATTTGTATTACTGTTTACCAGTTTTGTCCTATATATGAATGAAAATGATTTTGGGCAAATGATGATTGCGATGGCGTGTGGACTGCAAAATTCAATGGTAGCAACTTATCATGGTACGGTAATACGCACCACGCATTTGACAGGGACAACATCAGATTTGGGTGCGATGGTGGGTAGCTGGTTGGTTGGTCGTCAATTAAATATGAACAAGGTGCTATTGCAAAGTGCCCTATGGTGGGGTTTTTTTATTGGTGGTTTTGTGGCGGTCATACTATATCATCAAGTAGGATATTTTTCCATGTTATTACCCATGGCGGTCATTCTTATCGCAGCCATCAGCTATCAGCACATGGAGCGATGGTTTTATAACTCTTGGCGATTGATTTTTAAAAAATTCATTTGTAAAAAACACTAATCTGATTCAGATGCCTTAAATTTCCAAGCCAGAGCTTTAATAAAAATAACCCAAACAAAGATTGGTTTGGGTTATTTTTATTGAGTCTGATTAAATTAATGAAGCGATAAAACAAAATTGCTTCATGATAAATTGAGCATCGGCACGCTTAAACCTTGCTTTTGATAAAACGCATTCACAAATTCATCAAAACACTCGTTTTCAAGACTAGTACGAATGCCTTGCATTAAGTTTTGATAATAACGCAGATTGTGAATGGTGTTTAATTGAGCTGAAAGCATTTCGCCACATCTGTGCAAATGGTGTAAATAGGCACGGCTAAACTGTTGGCAAGTATAGCAGTCGCACTCATCATCTAGTGGACGCTCATCAAAGCGGTGGACAGCGTTTTTGATTTTAATCGCCCCTGTGCTGGTAAACAAATGTCCATTTCTTGCATTACGAGTGGGCATCACACAATCAAACATATCCACGCCACGGCGTACCGCTTCCACAATATCAGCAGGCGTGCCCACCCCCATAAGATAGCGTGGCTTGTCGGACGGCATAAGATTTGGCAGATAATCAAGCACGCCTATCATTTCATCTTTGGGTTCGCCCACCGACAATCCGCCAATGGCATAGCCGTCAAAGGGCATATCAAGTAATCCGTTTAACGATTTTTCACGCAACTCACGGTACATTGACCCTTGTATAATGCCAAAAAGGGCGTTTTTGTTGCCAAGTTTTGTGTGTTCGTTGATACACCGCTCGCCCCAACGAAGCGACAGTTCAAGCGATTTATCCGCTTCGGTGTGTGTCGCAGGGTAGGGCGTGCATTCGTCAAACTGCATCACAATGTCAGAATTTAACGACTTTTGGATTTGCATAGAAATCTCAGGCGACAAAAACACCTTCGCACCGTCAATCGGCGAGCGAAAATACACGCCTTCTTCTTTGATTTTTCGCATAGCCCCAAGGCTAAACACTTGAAAACCGCCAGAATCGGTCAAAATCGGCTTATGCCAACCGATAAAATCGTGCAATCCGCCAAATTTATCAATCACTGCCGTGGTGGGGCGTAGCCACAAATGAAAAGTGTTGCCCAAAATAATGTCCGCACCGATGGCGTGAATGTCTTTTGGGAGCATACCTTTGACTGTGCCATAAGTGCCAACGGGCATAAAGGCAGGCGTGGCGACATCGCCGTGTGCCAAATGAACCGTGCCACGGCGCGCACGGCTTTTGGTGTCAGTTTTGTGTAGGGTGAATTTCATCTTTTTTCCTGTTTTAAGTGATTGGCTATTGCTTTATTGATTGCTTAATGGCTACTTATCTAAGTATTTTTTGCTTTTTTCTTTTTAATTCTCTTTAAAATCATACGCAAAAACGCTGTTAAAAATAAACCACAAATAACCGCACTAAATTTTGTTGCCATACCGCCATATTGGTGCGATATTGGGATTGCTTGGTTTTGGATAATCTTGTAGCGATAAATATGTGGGTCGGACAAACTGTCGGTGTACTCGGTAATTTGCCATTCATCGCCCATTTTATCAAGTTTAAATCTAAACATCGGATTGTTTATTGGTTTATAGTCAAAAGGCGTATCGCAAAAAGGCTCGTTTTGGTAGTCTTTAATGGCAATCGCTTTGGGTGTTTGTTTATCAAGCACGCAAATATGAAAATATTCACCTACTTTCATTGCCTTAGGTTGTGTAAAAATAGCCAAAAGCCAAGCAATAAAAGCCCATACCAATAAAAATATCATAAAGTTTTGAAGTTTGGTTTTAAACATCATCTATCCAAAATCATCGCATCGCCATAACTAAAAAAGCGGTATTCGCTTTTGATAGCGTGGGCGTAGGCCTCCTTGATGACATCTGTCCCCACAAAGGCTGACACAAGCATTAGCAAAGTGGATTTTGGCAAATGAAAATTGGTAACGAGCCTATCTACCACGCCAAATTCAAAAGGCGGATAAATAAAAATATCGGTATCGCCTGCCCAAGCACTCAAAGTCGGCTGTTTGCCTGACTTAACCGACAAATAAGCGGTTTCTAACACTCGTGTAACGGTTGTGCCAACCGCAATCACCTGCTTGCCATTTTGTTTGGTTTGATTGATTAAATCAGCGGTGGCTTGGGGCAATTCGGCATATTCTTTGTGCATTTTGTGTGCCAGAATATTGTCGGTTTTGACAGGGGCAAAAGTGCCAGCACCGACATTTAAGGTAACAAAAGCGGTATTTATCCCTTTGTTTTTTAAAGCATTTAATATATTGTCATCAAAATGCAGACTGGCGGTGGGCGATGCCACGCTGGCAAGTTTTTTAGGATTATGAAATACAGTTTGGTAGCGAGTGTCGTCTTTATCATCGGCAAGCCGTTCAAAATAAGGCGGAATGGGAAGCTCGCCAAATTTTTCTAACACTTGTAAAATGGGCGAGTTAAAACCAACAATAAACAAATTGTCCAATCGCCCAAGCACACAAAGACTTGTGGGCGAGTTGTTGATGTGTAATATATTGCCTGTTTTGGGGGCTTTGCTTGCTTTGATATGACACAATGCTAAAAAAGGATAATCGTTATTTAAAATGGCGTGATAATCGCTATTATCGGCGATAATGCGTTCTACCAAAATTTCAATTTTACCGCCTGTTTGTTTTTGTCCAAAAAGGCGTGCTTTCATTACTTTGGTGTCATTAAAGACAATCAAATCGCCTGTATTTAAAAGGTCTGGCAATTCACAAAAATGACGGTCAAAGATTTGCCCACCCTTAATATGTAATAGGCGAGAGTCCGAACGCACATCAAGCGGATAGCGTGCGATTAAATGGTCAGGTAGGTGGTAGTCAAAGTCGTTGATATGTATAGATTTTTTGCTGGTAAGATTGGTCATGAGTTGCAAGATTTGGTTGATTGATGCTGTATTGATGGCAATGGTATTGGCGGAGCATTGTAGCAAAATTTACTAACATTCGCCATGAGTTTTATCGGTTTTTAGACTTAAGATGAATTAAAAGCTAAAATATTTAAAAAATAAAGGCTTTGAAAAAACATAAAAATGGGCGTATCATAATCATCAATCTGATAAAATTCACCAAAATCATTTAAGATAAGACAATCATGCTGATTGACATTGATCATGTTACCAAGCGACCCAGCTCTCCGCACCCCATTTTAAATCTAGGCTTTCGTATCTTTTTTATGGGGTCGGCGATGTTTGCTGTGGTAAGTATGTTGCTTTGGCTTCTGATTTTACAAGGCTTTGTTTCTTTTAAAGGTGAATTAGATCCATTTTATTGGCATGGTCATGAGATGGTGTTTGGCTATTCACTTGCTGTGATTGCAGGATTTTTATTGACAGCGGTAAAAACTTGGACAAATCAGCCCATGCCTTATGGTTGGCGATTATTTTGGATTTTTTCTCCTTGGGTGATGGCTCGTCTTTTGTGGCTTGGTTTACACGCAACACCAAGTATGGCAATCATCTTTGGGGCGTTTGTATTTGATGTTTTATTTTGGGCTTTGACCAGCTTTTGGGTCATCAAGGCGGTATGGCTGGCAAGACAAAAAAACCAGCTTGGTATTGTATTAAAACTTGTTCTGCTGATGTTTGCAAACATCGCTTTTTATTGGGGCGTACTGACCAATCATTTGACCACTCAGCAACTTTCACTCCATGCAGGGTTATATGTCATCATTGGTGTGGTGTTCACCATTGCACGCCGTGTATTGCCATTTTTTATCGCTAAGGGTGTCAGTGTGGATACATATGGCAAGCCGAATGGATTGAAGGTTGAGCAAAGAAATTCTGTTTTGCTTGACCGTGCCAATCTGCTTGGCTTGGTGCTTTTTATGGTGGTGGATTTATTTTTAGACTGGCCAAAAATTGCCAGTATTTTTGCCTTGATTTGCTTTGTTGCTAACACCCTAAGACTAAAAAACTGGTATCATCATGGTATTTGGCATAAGCCACTTTTATGGTCGCTTGTCATTGCTTTTGGTGGCATGACGGCAGGATTATTGATTTTTGTCATATCGCCTTTTGTTGATGACAATTTGAATCTACATTCACTTGGTTTGCATGGTCTGGCATTGTTTGGTGTGGGGTTGATGACAATTGCGATGATGGCGAGGGTGTCTTTGGGGCATACAGCAAGAAACATTCACACACCACCTAAGGCGGTTGGTTTGATGTTTGTTCTGATGATTGTCTCGGGGGCGTGTCGGGTGTTTATGCCGATGTTTGGTGGTGATTATATGCTATGGATTTTGGTTTCTCAGGTGGTATGGATCATCGCTTTTGGATTGTTTTGTGTGTCTTATGCAAAGATTTTGTCAAAACCACGCACAGACAAACTATTTGGTTAATAAAATAAAAGTTGGTCAAACAGTTGATCAACAAGTGAACAAATTGGTAGCTTTGGGCGATAACAATGTTTAAATTATTTAAAAAAAAGAAACTCACGCAGGCACAAATCGCTGATGCGTTGAGTGAGTTTCGCTTGTGTGATAAGCCGTTGGTTGAGTACTTAACAAGCATTGAGTTGGTAGATGATGTGGTGAATTTGTCCTTGAAAATCACCAAAGACACCGACCGCAAACAGCTTGAGAGCATTTACCATGCCTTGCGTACCAAACTGCACATACTGGGTATTAAAGAGGTAAATCTGAATGTTGTCATGACACAAAGCGTTGCACCTACAACAAAAACTTTATCAAAGCCATCAGCCCAGACTTTTATCCCAGTAAACAATGCAAACAATACAAACAATGCAGATAATAAAGAAGAACTGCCCAAGTCTCATTCTAAACAATCGGATATTGCACCGCACCCACGCATTCGTCATATCATTGCTGTGGCATCGGGTAAGGGTGGTGTGGGCAAATCTACCACTACTGTAAATGTCGCTCTTGCCCTGCAAAAAATGGGCAATAAGGTAGGTATTTTAGATGCTGATATCTATGGCCCATCTATACCAGATATGCTAGGAAAAGTGGGTGTGCGACCTGAGATTGAGAATGATCAATTTATCCCAATTGATGCAAATGGCATTGCAATGCTATCAATTGGTAGTCTGATTGACAGTGATAGTACACCGATTGCGTGGCGTGGCGTGAAAGCGACTGGGGCACTTATGCAAATGTATCATCAGACCAATTGGCCAAATCTTGACTATCTCATTATTGATATGCCACCAGGGACGGGTGATATTACGCTGACACTTGCCCAGCGTATACCTGTAACAGGAGCGGTGATTGTTACCACACCACAGCACATTGCTTTGCTTGATGCCAAAAAAGGTGTGGAGATGTTTCAAAAAGTGCACATTCCATTGCTTGGTATTGTGGAGAATATGGCACTGCATATATGCACTCAATGTGGACATATTGATCATATTTTTGGTGCAGATGGTGGTAAAAATATGGCAAAGATGTATGGTGTGCCACTATTGGGACAACTTCCCATTGATATTCAAATTCGTGAGCAGATGGATAACGGCACGCCAACTGATATTGATACAAAAATTGCACACATTTATGATGACATTGCTAAAAATATTGAAACTCATATTAAGCAATATGCCAGAGTGCGTCATGATGGGCGGATTTTTTGAGCTCAAAATCTCGTGAATTGCTTAAATCGGTGTTATCATTTATAATGATAAATCATTAAACTTGAACAAAATTTTAGGAAAAATTATGTCCATCAAATCAGACCGTTGGATTCGTAAAATGGCCAGCGAATGTGAAATGATTGCACCATTTGAGCCAAATCAAATCCGCCATAATGACAAAGGCGACAAAATTGTTAGTTTTGGTACATCAAGCTATGGTTATGATGTACGCTGTGCCAATGAATTTAAGGTATTTACCAATGTGCATTCTGCCATTGTGGACCCAAAGAATTTTGATGAACGCAGTTTTATTGATGTGGTAGGCGATGAGTGCATTATTCCGCCAAACTCATTTGCGTTGGCTCGCACGGTAGAATACTTTAAGATTCCTCGTGATGTCCTAACCATCTGTCTTGGAAAATCCACTTATGCACGCTGTGGGATCATCGTCAATGTTACGCCACTTGAACCTGAGTGGGAGGGTCATGTAACTTTGGAATTTAGCAATACCACCAACTTGCCAGCACGCATTTATGCAGGTGAGGGTGTGGCACAGATGCTGTTTTTTCAAAGTGATGCAGATGATGTCTGTGAAATATCCTATAAAGACCGTGGTGGAAAATATCAGGGTCAAACAGGGGTTACCCTACCAAAAACTTAATCAAACTTTCATCTGTGTTTATTGATTTATATAAAAAGCTTGGTATTTTAAAAAGCTTGTTTGATAAAATAAACATGATCTTTTTTTGCCTAAGCTGCTTATTTTATTTAGCCAAGCATTTATTTTGAAATTTTTTAGGAATTATCATGCCAGACATTCGTATTGAAAAACGCCATAATCTTGACCTACAAACAGCTCGGAGTCAGGCGAAAAAATGGTTAGAAGAAGCTAAAATGCAATTTGGTGTGAATGCTGTCTATCATGAGGGTGTGGATACCGACACTGCCACCATTAATACATCAGGTGTAGATGGGCGTGCATTTTTAGATGCAGATAAAGTTATTTTTGAAGCGGATTTGGCATTTTTGGCAAAGCCTTTAAAAGGTGTGATCAGTTCAGGCATTCAAGAGGGTTTGGATCGCTATTTTGCTTGATATTTTTTTGCTTGATGCACGAGTTTGGCTTGGGTTGGTGTTTGTGTGAAAAATGCTAAAACAATGAGACTGTCAGCTTGGTTTTGTCTATTGCTTGGCAGCCTAATGATGTCTGAGTCTGTCTGTATTCAGATGGCAAGTGCGACAGATACTCCTGTTTTGATGGCAGGTAATGCAGGCGATGCCCTGCCTCAGGCCATTCGTGATAAAATGGTGATTGCAGGATTGGATGATGACAAGATCAGTCTTTGGGTTGAGCCTTTAACCGCCGTACCATCAGCACAAAACAGCCAAATCAATCAAACACCAAGTCGTGTTAATCCATCTAATGCCAATTTACGCCACAATCCCATCATTCGCCACCGAGCTGACCAGCCACGCATACCTGCATCTACCCAAAAACTTATCACAACTTTTATCGCTTTGCACACTTGGGGTGAAAACCACCGCTGGGTAACGCGTGTCTATCCAAAAGGGGTGATTGTCAATGGCATACTGTATGGCGATTTGGTCATTCAAGGCACTGGTGACCCTGCAATGACGCATGAGCGTCTGCGTGCTATGTTGCAACAGGTGCAGGCACAAGGCATTCGCCATATTCGTGGCAATATCATGATTGATAATTTGGCATTTAATCATGTTAAATTTGACATCAATGCTTTTGATGGGCAGGGGGTGCGTGCCTACAATGCTGCACCAAATGCTTTTTTGGTGAATTTTGGTACATTGGAAGTGGATGTTTTGCCAGTGGACAATCAAAGTGCTATGGTGCAGGTCATGCCGACATTAGCGGATTTTGATTCACCGAACCAAATTTTGACGAATAAAAAAAGCTGTCTGTCTGATGCTGATTTTCATTTGACAGATGCCAGACTGGTTGTGCTTAATGGCACAAATGCTGTCTGTGGTCGTCGCTCTTATTGGCTGACCTTTAATGATGCTGATACACTTGCAGTAAAGGCGGTGCAGGGCGAATGGCAAAAGCTGGACAATAATTTTTCGGGCATGGTTGGGCTAGCAAACAAACAACAAGCCGTAGGCATGACGCTGCCTTGGCTGATCTACCCATCTAAGCCATTGGCTGAGCAGATTTACCTGATTAACCAATATTCTAATAATGTCATGACCGAACAAATGGCGTTATCATTGCCATTATCCCTACCTAATGTATCAGCAAGCGATTACCCTAAGGCATTTGATTTTATCAACCAATGGTGGCAAGACCATTTGACAAGTGCATCACCGATGATGAGTCGTGCGTCTGGACTATGCCGAGATTGTCAGATTACTCCAATGGCAATGGCAGAATTGCTTGCTTTTGCGTACAAACAGCCAAATTTTGAAGTATTTAAGACTTCCTTGCCAATAGCAGGAAAATCTGGCACGATGGCAAGCTTGATTAAAAGAAATTTTAATCATCCTGCGATTGGGCGGGCTTATATTAAGACAGGTACACTAAATGATGTTAAAAGCATGGCAGGCTATATCATGGACAGTCGTGGCAGGTGGTATGTTTTGGTGGTTATGGTCAATGCACCAAATGCAGGGCATGACCAAAGGGTATTGTCTGTACTTGATGAAGTGCTTGCTTATGTGGCGACACTCTGATTTTTCTTTATCTTTAATTTTTCTCTATTTTTTCATTTAGGTGTACGATAAGCCGATGGCTTGGTATCTTGTTTTATTATTCATTTTTTTTATCGGTGCCATCATCTGTGTTTAGCGGTTGGCAGGTGCGTGGTGCGAATAATGATTGCCCACGCTCATCACCCACATAACGCCAGTGCCAAGATTCTTCGGACACGCCAGTCTTGGCAGAAAATTCTGGCGTGAAGGTCTTTTGCCATCCGTATTTTTGAGCATTTTGCATGAGCCATTGATGACCTTTGGTTTTGGCAAACTTAGTATCAATTGGGGCAAAATCTACCGCATAGCCAGTATGATGTTCAGAAAAGCCTGCAGGCGACGAGGTAAAATAAATACTGCTGGGAGGTTGTTTCTGGCGGATTTTGCGTTTGATGATGGCATCTTGGGCCCTTACTGAGCGAAAGATAGAGCTTGGATATAACGCCACTTTGTCTTTGGCTGCTGCTTTTACTAAGTCTTGTAAGGGTTTTTTGACATCTTTGTGAATGAGTTTGTTTTCATGTGATTTATCACCGTAGCCACTCCACACCAAGTCTTCGGCAAAAACTTCATCATAGGCAAAATGCTCAATACCTACCAACAAAGCATCTGGCGAGCAGATGGGCGATGTTTTTATTTCTAAATCCATAACTGGCGATTGGGGATTTTTTGCTTGGGCTTTTAGGGTGTTGGCATCTTCGTTGTTTTTTGCGTTGATGAGTGTGCTACTTTGTATGTGGGCGGTGGGTGCTTGTGTGTCATCTTGTATGTTTTGTATGTTGGTGGCGTATGTATTTTGGCTAATGGCAAGCATGACCATAACAAAAGTAGTGTGTGTCTTATTTTTATGTGCCATCATTTATGCCTTAATATTTGTGTGATTATGGTTGTTTAGTGTTTGGGATAAAGTGTGCAAGACAACGGTGGCAAAAGTACCTTTTGGCAGGGTAAATGACATTACCAAGGTGTCGTTTTGCCATTGCCAAGAAAGCTTCTGCACAATCAAACGCATGGATCTTCGCATGATTTTGACATTTGTTTTTTGCAAGCCTTTGGTGAATATCATATTTTTTTCATCTTGAAAAACTTGATTTTCTAAATCCAGTGCTCGTTTACTTGCTTTATTTTCTCCCACGCCGTATAAAGCGATGGTGGGGTGAATGTCATGATTGTCAATGCGTTCACGAATTTCATCATCAATATCGGCAGTAAATACTGAGCCTGTGCCATCAAGATTAAATACATCGCCAGATATTGCTTTATCCCAAGTATTATCCACCACCCTAAGAGTCAAGACTTGATTAAACAGGTGACTGCGTACTGCTGAAATGAGCAGGCTGTTTCGTTCTAGGTCTTTTTTGCTGGGTTTGTAGGGTTTTGAGCTGGCTAATAGTTTTTCAAAAAACATTTGGGCTTTGGTGAGGTTATTGCCATCATGCCCAAATCTTTGTTCGCCAAAATAGTTTGGTACACCATGCTTGGCAATGTGTTCTAACTGTGCATTAATCGCAGACTTTTCACCCACGATGTCTTTTAAGGTGATGATGAAGTGGTTTGATTCATGTGTGCCATGATGCAATTTTTTGCCGTGCCAAAATTGTTGCAAAATGTCAATTTCCTCACCATCTTGTAATTTGACTTGGATAAAATCTGCAAAACTTTGCTCAGGTTGATTCTTTTTTGGTAAGCGTATGCTGAACCATTGATGGGTAATGGCATGGCGGTCTTTTAATCCAGAGTATCCTACATCACGACTGGGTACTTCTGCCCATTGTGCCAAAAGCTTTGCAACAAAAGTGGTATTCATGCCAGTTTTTTTGACATATAACCAAAGATGCTCGCCTTGCTCATCAAATTTAAGGTTCAGTTTTTCGGTAACGATAAAATCGGCAGGCGTGTCTTTAAAAGTGGCAGAAATGATGGTGGGTTTGGTTGTGATTGGCATAATTTGACCGATTAAAATGTGTGATGATTCATTTTGGCTATTAAAGCATGATTTTGAATATTTCTCAAATAAAATGCTAAATTATTGGGCGGGTGCTTTATTTTTAACATTTAATAATAATACCAAAAATACCAAATTCAGCCAATCTTGTGCCATGCTAAAATTGATGGCAAGTAATTAAAATGACTGCTTGGTCTTTTGAAGGGCTTGCAAGGATGGTCGATTTTATTTTACAGTGAGACGGCTGATTGTCATGTTATCGTCCTTATTGTTGCATTGGTTTTTTAATCTTTTTTTTTATTTTTAACTGTTTTTAACTATTTTTAATAGTTTTTAAGTGTTGGTTTTTGATGATAATGTGTTTTAAGGTACGATGATTGATCATAAGATTTTGATAAAACTGGTCTTAAAATGTAAAATATAGCAAGATATTTGTTTGGTTTTTACTCAAAAAAGGAGTTATTATGAGTTTGAAGTATCAAGCGCCCTTAGACGAAATGCGTTTTACGCTGAATGAAGTCTTTGATGCACCGAATTTTTGGCAAAATACACCCAATCTTTCGCATATGGACACTGAGACAGTGGACATGATTTTAGAAGAAATGGCAAAATTTAGCCGTGAGGTGTTGTTGCCATTAAATCAGTCTGGTGATGATGAGGGTGCTAAGTATTTGGGCGAAGGCAAAGTAGCAACACCAGCAGGCTTTAAAGAAGCGTTTCATGCGTATGGAGACATGGGTTGGGTTGGCTTGGGTGGTTCGCCTGAATTTGGTGGGCAGGGTATGCCAAAAATGGTAACCATGCTGACAGAGGAGATGCTGTTTTCGGTAAATCAGTCTTTTGCCCTATACCCTAACCTGACTGTTGGGGCAAGCCTTTGCTTGCTTGCTGGTGGCAGTGATGAGCAAAAAACGACCTATTTGCCTAAATTTTATACAGGCGAATGGGCAGGTACAATGTGTTTGACCGAACCGCACGCAGGCACAGACCTTGGAATCATCAAGACTCGTGCCACACCCAATGATGATGGCTCTTATAATATCACAGGCACTAAGATTTTTATCACAGGTGGTGAGCATGATTTGGCGGAGAACATCATTCATTTGGTGCTTGCCAAGACGCCAAATGCACCTGCTGGCTCAAAAGGAATTTCGCTGTTCATTGTGCCAAAATTTTTGGTTAATGATGATGGTTCGTTAGGGGAGAGAAATGCTGTTTTGGCAGGGTCTATTGAGCATAAGATGGGTATTAAGGCCTCTGCCACTTGTGTGATGAATTTTGATGATGCCAAAGGTTATATGGTGGGGGCGGAAAATACAGGGCTTGCTACGATGTTCATTATGATGAATTATGAGCGTGTTACGATGGGTCTGCAAGGTCTGGGGGCAAGTGTATTGGCGTATCAAAACGCTTGTAATTATGCCAAAGACCGCTTGCAAGGTCGTCATGATGATGGCATTAAAAATGCCGATAAGATGGCCGACCCCATCATCGGTTTTGGTGATGTGCGTCGTATGCTATTGAATGCTAAGATTAATAGTGTTGCTTCTCGTACTTTTGCTATGTATGTGGCAAAGGAGCTGGATATCGCCAAATTTGGTAATGATGAGATTTGTCAGTCTCATGCCAATGCCAAAGTTACCTTATTAACGCCTGTAGTTAAAGCATTCTTGACTGATATGGCGTTTGATGCAAGCATTGATTGTCAGCAGGTATTTGGTGGGCATGGCTATGTCAAAGAATGGGGTATGGAACAAATTGTCCGTGATACTCGCATCAGCCAAATTTATGAAGGTACAAATGGCATTCAGTCGCTTGACTTATTGGGTCGTAAGGTGATAAAAAATGATGCCAAGACGATGCTTGCCTTTCTTGATGAGATTGATTTGGCGTGTGAGTCTAGCGCCACCAATCACGCCATCAAGACAGCACTAAAACAAGCGACTGTTCGTATTCGCTCTTTGACTAACGAGCTGATGGCTATTGCCAAAACAGATGTAAATACCATCAATGCATCGGCGGTGGATTATTTGCACGCTGTCGGCTATTTGTGTTATGCTTATATGTATCTACTGATAGTCAATGCTAGCGATGGTAAATCTGGTAAATTTTATGATGAGCGTTGTAAATTGGCGGATTATTTCGTGGTACGTAGTTTGCCAAAACTCTATGCTCATGCTGATATGGCACAAGCAGGTGCAACCAGCATCATGTCTTTTGATGAGGAATTTTTCGCTTGATATGCCAAGCCGATTAAGTCAGATTAACATTATAAAAAGACAGTCTATAAGCTGTCTTTTTGTTTTTTTTTTAGCTACCCTTGATGGTGGTGGTCTGTTGTCATAAAGGCTTATTTTTAAATAAAAAAGCATTCTAATAATAATTAGAATGCTTTAAATATTATTGATGATTAAGCACTTTGTACCGCATCAAGCAGTTTGGCTTGATGGTCAATCAAGGCTTGCGGCATACGCTCACCAAGTTTTTCAAACAGTGCCTGATGGTCGTTTAATTCTTTTACCCAAGCATCTTTGTCTTGGCTGGTTACTAAGCTAAATTGTTGCTCGCTAAAATCAGACTCTGCCCAATTGATGTCGCCATAAGTAGGCACAAGACCAATTGGTGTATGGACGGCATTTGCTTTACCATCACAGCGGTCAATAATCCATTCAAGCACACGCATATTTTGACCAAAGCCAGGCCATACAAAATCACCATTTTCATCACGGCGGAACCAGTTTACCTTAAACATCTTAGGCATTTTGGTACCGTGTTCGTTGGTCAGTTTTTCTAGCTGCTTGCCCATTTCTAGCCAGTTGGTAAAATAGTCAGCCATGTTGTAGCCTGCAAATGGCAGCATCGCAAATGGGTCGCGGCGTACGACACCTTGTGCCCCTGTGGCGGCGGCGGTGGTTTCAGAACCCATGGTGGCAGCTTTATACACGCCATCCACCCAGTCAAAAGCCTCCGATACTAATGGCACAGTATCAGCGCGGCGACCGCCAAAGATAAAGGCAGAAATTGGCACACCTTCTGGATTTTCCCATTGTGGGTCGATAGATGGACATTGAGCCGCTGATACAGTAAAGCGGGCATTGGCGTGCGATGCTTTTTCGCTACCATCATGCTTTTGGCGTTTCCAATTGATGAGTTTTTCTGGGGTTTCTTTGGTTTTTCCTTCCCACCACGCCTCGCCGTCTTCTGTCATTGCCACATTGGTATAGATGACATCAGAGCCTAATGTGCTCATGCAGTTGGAGTTGGTCTTGGTGTTTGTGCCAGGAGCAACACCAAAAAAGCCTGCTTCTGGGTTGATGGCGTATAGTTTGCCGTCTGCTGATGGCTTAATCCATGCGATGTCATCGCCCACAGTTTCTACCTTCCAGCCCTCATATCCTGCTGGTGGAATCAACATAGCAAAGTTGGTCTTACCGCACGCTGAAGGGAATGCTGCGGCGATGTAGTGTTTTTTGCCTTGTGGATTGGTTACGCCCAAAATAAGCATATGCTCAGCCAGCCAACCTTGTTCACGGCCCATGACAGAGGCGATACGCAGAGCCAAACACTTTTTGCCAAGTAGGGCGTTGCCACCATAGCCTGAACCGTATGACCAGATTTCACGAGTCTCTGGGAAATGGACGATGTATTTGTCATCGTTACAAGGCCAAGCGACATCTTTTTGACCGTCGGCTAATGGTGCACCAACAGAGTGTATACATGGTACAAATTCACCGTCTGTACCAAGTACATCATATACCGCCTTGCCCATACGAGCCATCTTACGCATGCTCACGACCACATAAGGGCTGTCGGTCAGCTCGACGCCGATATGAGCAATGTGGCTACCCAAAGGGCCCATACTAAAAGGCACAACATACATGGTGCGTCCTGCCATGCAACCATCAAATAAACCTGCCAACTTGGCACGCATCTCGTCTGGGTGTTGCAGTTGTTGGTTGCACCAGCGTCAATCTCTTGTTCTGAGCAGATGAAAGTACGGTCTTCGACACGAGCCACATCTGATGGGTCTGAAAATGCCAGATATGAATTTGGGTGTTTTTCTTGATTCAGTTTCACCATCGTGCCGTTGTCAATCATGAGATTGATCAGACGGTCATATTCTTCTTGTGAACCATCGCACCATTCGATGCGAGCTGGCTTGGTAAGATTTGCGATTTGAGCAACCCAATTTACTAGGGCTTGATGACGGACAAAATCTGGTGCAGTAGTTGTTGCGGTCATGATAACTTCTCGAGTTTCAAGTTAAATGAGTAAAATGCTTTTGATGGTGGAATAAATACCACCTTGACAAAAAAATTGCCATATTAAAACATAAAAGCGATGAGATGGTAAGTATTATTTTTAAAATAAACGAATATATTTTTTAAATGAATAATAAAAAATGCGTGCTATCTAATATGGGGTTATTTGTCCTTTTTTATCCTTTGTGGTAGGAGTTTTAATTAGGAGTAAAATAAGACTGCTATTTTCTTATTTTAAAAGCTAAATTAATGCTTTGGAATAAAAATACCAACCCGATATTTATTTAGATAGCCTTTTTTTATTAAAAAAAATAGTTTCATCACTCACTTGGATAAGGACGCAGTTTATCTGTCTCAATCCATGCTTGCACCCACTCATCAGGGGGTAGGTGGATGTTTACATAGCCCAAACTGTCTAAAACTTTTTTGGTGGGTAGGGCTTTGCCAGATTTAAAATCAGTTACCGCCGTACGCAGTAGAGCGTGGCAGGTGCATTTGTCCTTAACCCACATGGTTTGTTCAACATAAAACCAGCGTTCATCCACCGCGCAAATGCGAGTTTTCATCACGACTTGATCAAAGGCACGAATCCGCTTGCGATACTGAATGGTGCTACCTGCCACGACCAGCCCCCAGTGGTTTTTGATGAGTTTTGCCCCAAGACCTGAACGAATGGCAAAATCCGTACGACCCAAATCAAATAGCGTAAAAATTCGCCCATTATTCATTTCAAGAAAGTTGTCAATGTCGTTCACATTGGCGGTAAAACAATATTCGCTTGTGTCATAAAAGTCTAGTTTATCGCCTTTTTTGAAATCAAGCGAGCTTTTGACAATGGTTTTGGCAAGACGAAAAAACGGATACATGATTAGACCTTATTTCATATCTGATAAAATTTGGCAGTTTTTAGGTTGGGTGAGTTTGGTGTTGAAGCACGCTCTTGTGATTGTCGCTTGCCTTTATTGGCAGGTTTACCATCCATGCGGCTGCTTCGCTCCTCTTGTTTTTCGTGTCTTTCGTGTTTTTGACGGCGAATTTCACGAGATTTGAGCGGTTTTTTGTGAATGCGTGCTTGCTTTTCTTTGGCGGCGGTATTAAGACCTGTGCCGATGCGAGGGCGTAAGCCTACTGTTTCGATGAGTTTGCCAATTTCTTTAGCATCAAGCTCAATGAATCGCCCTGTGCGTAGCTCTTTTGGTAGAATGACCGTACCATAGCGAGTGCGGATTAGGCGAGAAACTTTGAGTTCTTGGGATTCAAACATACGACGCACTTCACGCTTGCGACCTTCTTTGATTTTGACATGATACCATTTATTGACACCCATGCCACCACCTTCTTTGATGTCATCAAACTTTGCTATGCCATCTTCAAGCTCAACGCCACGAGTTAGGTTTTGGGCAATTTGTGGGGTAACTTCGCCAAGCACACGCACCGCATACTCACGGACAACTTCATTTGAAGGGTGCATCAAACGGTGTGCCAGCTCACCATCGTTGGTAAATAGTAGTAACCCTGATGAGTTGATGTCTAGACGACCGACCATGACCCATCTATCGCCTGTAAGTTTAGGCAGGCGGTCAAAAACGGTAGGGCGACCTTCTGGGTCTGAGGCTGATGAAATTTCACCTTCTGGCTTATAGTAGGCAATGATACGGCGGCGTTTTTCTCGTTCTGCCTTGATACGCACAAGCCGACCATCGACACGAATCTCATCAGTAGTGGTGGCACGGTCGCCCAAAGTGGCAATGCGACCATTGATAGAGATACGCCCTGCCTTAATAATATCTTCCAATCCACGCCGTGAGCCCAATCCCATGCGAGCGAGTAATTTTTGAAGTTTTTCGCCATCGGCGTGGCTGGTTGGTGCTGATTGAGACGAATCAATATCGGTAAAGCTGGTGGTGTCATTCATGATGATGGTCCTGTGGTTGGATAGCAACATTTCACAATGTTAAAAAGGTTAATGATACGGCTTTTGATGGTATTTGGCAAGAAAAATTTGTCATAAAGTGGTAAAAACACCAATTCTACCGACAGACATTTTTTAGGTGGTTTTTAGGTAAAAGGTTTTTCAAATGTACTTTAAATTAACAATGCCAAAAAATAAAAAAACATATTAGGATTGCCGATGGTTAAATAATACAATCAACAATCAGACTATCTGATATTTAAACTTTGTAGGTCGGGTAATTCTGGTAAATCCTCCAAACTCAATAAGCCAAACGCATCTAAAAATGCAGGCGTGGTGTGTAATAAGGCAGGCTTACCCAGCGTGTCTTTATGACCCTTTTCCATAATCCAGCCCTTGTCAAAAAGCTGTCTTAAAATATTGCTTGATACGGTAACGCCACGCACCTGCTCGATGTCGCCACGAGTTACAGGCTGTCTATAAGCGATGACACTTAGGGTTTCAAGCAATGCCTGACTTAGGCTTTCCAATCTTTCTGGAAAAATTTGTTGAATGAGTCGTGAGTAGTTGTCTTTGATTTGTAGTCGGTAGCCACTGGCAGTTTTGCCAAGCGTTAACACGCTTCCTGCTAGGCGTTCTTTTAAAATGATAAGAGCCATTTGCAGTTCATCACTGCTCATGGACAGATGTTTTTTTAGGTCGGTATCAGTTAGGGGAGTTTCGCTGGCGTGTAATAGCACCTCAATATAGCGACTGAGTGCTTCGGCGGTAGCGTGTGCCTCCAAGATGGCTTTTTGTTCGTCTGTTTTTGTGTTGGCAGCGGCCACATCAAGTACTAGGGGGGTGATTAAATTTTCCATGATTTTTATAAAAATAATTTAAGATGAAATAAATAGTGGTGTCAATAGGCTGAACATCAATAATGTAAGTACAAAATGCCAATCAGCCAATCAGCGTAACCAATAAAGCGTCTGCTCACCAATGGCGTATCCAATGTTATCTACGCTGGGCAGTGTATTTTTGGCTTGCTTTTCGGTGGTGAGAGCGTAATTGTCTGCACTTTCATCATCAAAGTCATCTGTTGGGTACTCGTCAAATCCCACCAAACCACGCTTGATGAGTTCAAGAATCGCCACAAAACTGACCACCACGCCAAGTTTACCTTGTGTAGGTTCAAGCAATTCTTTGAAGGTGGCCATGCCTTTTTTGCTCAAAGTCCGAGTAATGGCGGCGATTCTCTCAGGTAATGGCACAGGGTCGATGGCGACCGTGTGCATTTGATAATCTGGCTTGATTTGCATATTGATGAGACTGTCAACCAAAATTTGTGGCGAGTATTTGGGCAATTCGGCACGCATTGCTTGTGTGCTGGGTAGGCTTGTAAATGCCAAAAACACATCTCTTTCAAGACGAATGAGATTGTCAAGGCGTTTGGCGGCTTCTTTGATTTGAGCATACTCTTCTAGCTTTTGAATCAGGCGTGCTTTTGGGCTTAATTCTTCATCATTGATGCTTGCTTGAGGCAACAACAGCTCACTTTTAATGGCGATTAATGTGCTTGCCATGAGCAAATAGTCGCCCGCCAGCTCAAAATATTCTTCATCTAAGTCTTTGATGTAACTGAGATATTGCTCTGTGATGGGCAAGATGGCAGTCTCGGTTAAATCAAAATTATTCTTTTTAACCAAGTACAACAAAAAGTCAAGCGGGCCTGCAAATTGTTCTAGCCAAATGGCAAATGCTTGCGGTGGGATATATAAATCCTCAGGCAAGCTTTCAACAGGGGTGTCAAAGATACGAATCTGCGTATCGTTGGTCGCAAGATTTGTGATGGTGTCTGTCATGTCATTTGAGCTTCGCTAAAGGCTTGATACCAATTGCACGGCGAGTTTTGTCAAGTTGCTTTTGGGCAACTCGTCGAGCCTTGATTGCCCCCATTTGTAGGATTTCTTCTAACTCTTTAGGATCATTCATCAGTTCAAAATAACGAGCCCGCATGGGAGCAATTTCGTCATTGATTTTATGAAACAAAATTTCTTTTGCTTCGCCCCAGCCGATGCCTTGGCGATAATGTGCTGCCAGTGCTTTGATTTCTTCTTTGTTGGCAAAGGCACGATAAATTTCAAAAATGTTGCAGTTGTCAGGGTCTTTTGGCTCTTCTGGGGCTTGTGAATTGGTAACGATTTGTGCAATCGCTTTTTTTAGAGCTTTTTCTGGATCAATTTGTGGATTGCCATCGCCAAACAGCGGAATGGTATTGCCATAAGATTTGCTCATTTTACGGCCATCAAGCCCTGTCAGTAGTGGCGTGTCTTCATCAACCACAGCAGTAGGCTGAGTAAACAGGGCTTTGTATTTAAAATTAAAAGTACCAGCGATGTCTCGTGCCATTTCAATGTGCTGAACTTGGTCTTTGCCAACAGGGACATGGGTGGCGTTGAACATTAAAATATCTGCCGCCATCAGTACAGGGTAGCTAAATAGCCCCATGGTAATGCCAAAATCAGGGTCGGTATCTTCTTTGGCGGTATTAATATCAACAGCTGCTTTGTAGGCATGAGCACGGTTCATCAAACCCTTGGCACATGAACAGTTTAAAATCCACGCAAGCTCTGGAATCTCTGGAATGTCTGATTGACGATAAAAGGTTAAAGTTTTAGGGTCAAGGCCGCACGCCAACCAAGTGGCTGCGATGGCACGAGTGGAGCGATGGATTTCGTCAGGGTCGAAGCATTTGATGAGTGCATGAAAATCCGCCAAAAAAAAGAACGCATCACCCTCACCTTTGACGACCGCTTCGTTGGCGGCAGCGATGGCAGGGCGAATTGAGCCGACATAGTTGCCCAAATGTGGAATGCCTGTGGTGGTAATCCCTGTAAGAACTCGTCTTTTTTCGGTGGTGTCAGTCATGGAAAGTTTCCTATTTATAAAAAGCGTCAAATCATCAAAGTATGAAGTATAAAATATAAAAGTATCAATGCAAAAGCAGGATTTTGCTGTTTGTTAAGCTATGGCCAATCAAAGGGGTTTTAACTTGCCATTATAGCAAATAAAAATAGCAAATCATAAAAATTTAGCCAAATGTCTAGCAATTAAGTACATCTAAATCATCTTTGCAGATGGGCGTGATGATGTCGGCACAAAAGTTTGGATCCAGTTTGCAGATGGCGGCTTGCAGTTCGCATATTTTTTTATCTTGGTTTTGAATGTGAGCCAGCAGGGCGGCAATACTGGTGGCGATTGGATCTTGGCTGTCTGGTTTTAGACCGTAGGCATTGAACAGCTCATTGGCAGCATCTGATTGCTCTTGACTGACTTTTGGTGCATCTTTTTTGTTGGTTTTGTCAATCATGCGAGCGGCAGAGCCGATCATTGTGGTGTTGCTAGGGACAGGCTTAACGACAACAGCATTTGAGCCGATTTTGGCGTTGTTGCCTACAGTAAAGCCACCTAGAATTTTTGCACCTGCACCCACCACGACATGATCGCCAAGAGTGGGGTGGCGTTTTGTACCTTTCTCCCATGACACACCACCTAAGGTAACGCCATGATATAAGGTAACATCATCACCAATTTCTGCTGTCTCACCAATGACCACGCCCATACCATGGTCAATAAACAAGCGTCTACCAATTTTGGCAGCAGGGTGGATTTCTATGCCTGTTGTCATACGGCCAATATGCGATAGTGTGCGTGCAGCAAGTTTTTGGTCGGCATTCCATAAGGCGTGGGCCGCTCGGTGTAGGGTGCGTGCGTGAATGCCAGGATAGGTAATGGCAACCTCAGCTTTGCTACGAGCAGCTGGGTCTTTGTCAAGCACCGCTTCGATGTCTTCATTGACAGCAAAGATGAGTGATTTTAAACGATTGATGATGGACATGGCAATCCTTAAAATAAAGCGTGGTTGGTTAGATTTTTTGGCTGATTTTGGCAATCAAAGATCGTAATAAAGCATATTCTTTTTGATCAAGCTGTACTCGGCTACTTAGTCGAGACAAGCGACTTGGTAGGCTTTTTAAGTCTTGGCTGTCTGCCAAATCAAGCCTTGTCATCAGATTGATGATGGCGTCATTGAGTGCATCTTTTTGGCTGTGAGTGATCATGGCCTCGTCCCAGTCTTGACGAATGGTGAGTGTCATTTGATTGGCGTTATTTGATTTATCCTCATTTGATTGAATAAATCTATCATAAATGAACGAACCAATCACCTGTACCGCAGCGGCAACATTGAGTACAGGATAATCAGGATTGGCAGGAATTTGAATGTGGTAGTCGGCAGCGGCAAGCTCATCGTTGGTCAGGCCTCTGTCTTCTCGACCAAATAAAATGGCAATCTTAGGTGGTTTTTTATTATCTGGTTGTTTGATTTGCTGAGTAAAAAAGTTTGCCAAGATATTTGCACTTTGACTGGGGGTAACGACAGGGCGTGGTAGATGACGAGTGCGAGCAGAAGCGGCAAAGACGAGCGAACAATCAGCGAGTGCTTCGTCCAGCGTATTAACAATGCAAGCTTTTTTAAGAACGCTTACCGCCCCTGCGGCACTGGCAATGCTTGTCTCATCAATAGGTAGGCGGGGCTTGATGATCATTAAGTCATCAAGCCCCATCGTGTGCATGGCACGAGCAGCAGAGCCGATATTGGCAGGTAGGGTTGTGCCAATCATGACAATACGAATGTTTTTTAAGTGGTTAAGATGATTCATTTGTGTGTTTTTTATTTATGATATAAAGTGGGGGATATCACATTTTTAAATGTTAAGCCGTATCAAGCTACCTTAATATGATATTCTCTGGTGGCAAAATCGCCTGCAAACCGCTGATGACAGTATCGCTAGGGCATAAGCGAAAGCGGTCATTTACCATAAGTTTTGAGATGCTGCAATCATCGTATAAGAACAGCGATACAGGCAAACAGCCGTCTTTGATGATGGTAGGTTTTGGCATGATGATTTCATTGCCTTCTTCATCATAGGCAACCGCATCTTCAATGCTGTCTTCGTCTTCAAAAATAGGCATGTCTTCTGGTGGGTGATTTTCTTTTAATAAAGACAAAATGCCAGCTAAGGCAGTTGTATCGTGGGTGTGTAATTTGATATTAACAGCTGACAAATGTTTTAATCGAGCTTGTGTTAAAGACATCGCATCTTGCATTCTGGCAAAAACTCGTCCATCAGACTCACGCACACTTAACTTTGCGATGATGATTGCCCCATTTAAATCCTCAATGGTTTCCCAGTTTTCTTTGGGAATTTTTCGTAATTCAGTGGCGTTGGGCGTTTTGGCCTCTAGCACCGATTTTAGATGGGTAAACTTATCGGTAAAACAGCTCACCTCTACACGACAACTGCCATCATCAAGTGTGATGGCGACTCGGTTGCCAAAGTTGGCGACATCAATGACCAGCCCTGCAACTCGAGCATATTTATTATGACCTGTATCGCCAAGTTCAGAAAGTTGGGTGATGTTGGTGTACTTTTTGAGCTCGGTTCGGTATTTGTCAAGTGGATGTCCTGTCAAATACAGCCCCAGTGTGTCTTTTTCGCCTTTTAAACGAGTCTGATCGCCCCAGATGACATTGGGCAATTCTGGAGCGACTGACAATCCATCATCAACCTCACCAAATAAATCAAAAGTACCAGCCAGCTCGTTTTGGCGATTTTGTTCGGCAACCTGAGCAGCGGCTGGCAGTTGTTCCCAAAGTCCGCCACGGATATGATGGCGTAGTTCTTGGGCGGCAAATTCTGGTTTGATCTTTACTGCCAAATCATCAAAGCAACCTGCACAGATGAGTGCTTCTAGGGCTCGTTTGCCAACTTTTTTAATGTCCACACGATTGCAAAAATCATAGAGGTCTTTAAATTCGCCATCTTTTCTTGCCCTGACAATGCTGGCGACCGCCTCTTCACCCACGCCCTTGACCGCACCGAGTCCATAGATGATGGTCTTATCATCTTGGACGACAAATCGCCAATCGCTGTGATTGACGCTTGGTGGAATGACAGACAAATCAAAGTTGTCTTTGCAATCAGAAATTAAAAAGACAATTGTGTCGGTGTCGTCCATTTCTGATGTCAAAACGGCCGCCATGAATTCAGCAGGGTAATAATATTTTAAATAAGCCGTTTGATAAGCAAGCACACCATAAGCGGCTGAGTGTGATTTATTAAATCCATAGCCTGCAAACTTCTCTACCAAATCAAATATCTGCCCTGCCAGCTCACCTGATACGCCTTGCCCAATCGCCCCTTCAACAAAAATACTGCGTTGTTTTGCCATCTCTTCGGGTTTTTTCTTACCCATGGCACGGCGAAGCATATCAGCACCGCCTAGTGTATAGCCTGATAGAACTTGGGCAATTTGCATGACTTGTTCTTGATAAACAATGACCCCATAGGTGGCTTTGAGTGGTGCTTCTAGCCATTCATGTTGAAAATCTGGGTGGGGGTAGGCAGGCTCTTGAATGCCATGTTTGCGGTCGATGAAGTCTGTTACCATGCCAGATTCTAATGGACCTGGGCGGTATAAGGCACACATCGCAATAACATCTTCAATATTGGTTGGTTTTAGCTGTTTTAGGTATTTTTTCATGCCCGAGCTTTCAAGCTGGAATACAGCGGTGGTATTGCCTGATTGCAAGACGGATTCATAGACAGCACTGTCGTTAAGGGGTAGCTTTTCTAGATCAATGGGTTCTTGACCAAGTTTGGCACGAGTGGTATTGATGTTATCAACTGCTGCTTGAATGACGGTAAGGTTACGAAGACCTAGGAAGTCAAATTTCACCAGACCTACCGCCTCAACATCATCTTTATCAAACTGGCTGACTGGGTGTCCTTCATCATCACAATACACGGCAGAAAAGTCAGAAATGCGATTGGGAGCGATGAGTACACCACCTGCGTGCTTACCAACATTTCTAGTGATGCCTTCAAGTTTTTCTGCCATGTCCCAAATTTCCAAAGCAGCTTCGTGGTCTGGGTGAGTGGAATCTTGACTCAGCAATTCTCTAAGTTGCTGTTCTTCTTGTACGGCCTCAGCAAGCGAAATGCCGGGAGTTTTTGGAATGAGTTTTGACATTTTGTCAGCAAGACCCAGTGGTTTGCCTTGTACACGAGCAACATCTCGCACTACCGCACGAGCTGCCATTGTACCAAAAGTGATGATTTGCGATACCGCTTTACGCCCATAAGTGCGACCTACATAGTCGATAACTCTGTCTCGCCCTTCAATACAAAAGTCAATATCAAAGTCGGGCATGGATACACGCTCAGGGTTTAAAAAACGCTCAAAAAGCAAATCGTATTCAAGTGGGTCAAGGTCGGTGATATTTAGGCTGTATGCCACCAGTGAGCCTGCTCCTGAGCCACGACCTGGACCAACTGGCACACCATTGGCTTTTGCCCAGCGGATAAAATCCATGACGATGAGAAAATAACCAGGAAAACCCATTTTTAAGATAATGTCTAGCTCATAATTTAGACGGTCTTGATAGCTTTTAAGTGTCTTATCCCAATTCTCATCACGGGTGTGGGTAGGGTAAAGCTTGGCAAGGCGTTGGTCAAGGCCTTCATTGCTCACTTTTCTAAAAAAGCTCTCAATCGTCTCACCCTCAGGAATGGGGAAGTCGGGCAATACATTAATCCCAAGCGTGAGTGTTACATTGCAGCGGCTGGCAAGCAGTGTGGTGTTTTTGATGACTTGGGGAATGTCGGCAAATAACTTTGCCATCTCGTCTTGTGTACGAAAATACTGCTGTTCGGTGTAGTTTCTTGGGCGATGTGGGCTGTCTAGCGTCCAGCCTGTGGCAATGCACACACGAGCCTCATGAGCATCAAAGTCGCTACTGACTTCGTCATCTTTACCCAGATTTTGATGCTCTGGCACAGGGTTCATAAAGCGGACATCATTATGGGCGATGATGGCAATGCCAGCTTGCGAACCTTGAATGATGGCTTGGCGATTATAGCCATCGTCGCCTGTGTGTGTGCGTTTAATGCCAAGATATAAGCGATCACCAAAGACCTCTTGCCATGGTCTGACACAATTGGCAAAAGATTCTGGGTGATTGCCCTTTAAGACATTTGCTGTCTCAGAGCGGTCGGTCAAGATGGCGATGATGCCATCATTGTGAGCAAACAAGGCATCTTTGGTGATGATGGGTGTATGGACAGATACTGTGCCATTGTCGTTCTTGGGGCGGTCGGTGTAGGCATCGGATAATAGGCGAAGGAGATTTTTGTAGCCGTCATTATTCATTGCATAAAGCATGACAGTGTGAGCATTTTCTTCGGCTGTGCGGTCGATGGCATCGCCAATAGTTGCCTCCAAGCCGATGATGGGCTTAATGCCTGCTGCTGTGCAAGCCTTATAAAACTTGACCACAGCAAACATATTGTTCAAATCCGCCAAAGCCAACGCCGTCTGCCCATCTGCCTTAGCAGCCTTAACTAAGTCTTTGATACGCACAATAGAATCGACGATGGCGAACTCGCTGTGTACGCCCAAATGCACAAATGCCATGAGTGTCCTTGATGTTGCTAGATGTGAAGCATGAATGGCAAATTATAGCATTGATTGGGGTATTTTTTAAGTGCTGATGAGAAAATATAGTAAATTTAGCTTGCAATAAACTTGTAATAAAATAAAAGAATTTTTGGCCTAAGATTGGCTGATGTTTTTTTGGCTAAAATTTTTAAATCTAATGGCTAAATTCATCAAATCAAGGTACAATTTGGGGTGTTGTTTTATTCATAAAATTTTCCCAAAGTTTTTTTATTATTCATCATCATTCATCAAATCTTTTAGCCAAAAAATTATGTTTCAAATCATTCAATCTAATGACACGGACGAACTGGTCAATCAACTCATTCATTTTTATGAGCAAAACCAGCAATACGGTTTGCTCCAAGACTCAATTTTTCGTCCGTTTACCGTCATTGTGCCATCTGTGGTGCTTGGCGATTGGCTATCTAAGCAAGTGGCTGTAAAAGCAGGCATCAGTACACTATTAACAGCTCAGTTTTGGGGGCAATACCAATGGCAGATGATTGATAAAGTGCTAAAAATTGATGCTCGTATTAATGACGATGGGCTGGCGGTGCCTGAGGTGGCTGTGCTGTCTGGGTCGGTCATGCGTTGGCGGATTTTTGGATTTTTAAGTCAAATCGTCAAAGTGGATTTACAGCGAATTTTAGATGATGAAACGAATGTTTTGCACTTTTTATTCAAGCCACTTGCTGATACGATAACGGTCGCTTCACCCGATGAGCACTCACATTTTGGGCAATCACGCATTTTAGAGCAACGACTGTGGCAAGCGTGCGATGAACTTGCTAAAGTTTATGTACGATATCTGACGCATCGCCCAGAGTGGTTACACGCTTGGGGGGTGGGTAAGCCATTACCTGTGGCGGTTGATGACATGATTCGTCAAAAGGATAAATTTGCCGACAGTTTTGGGCAAGAAAATGAGACGCCAGAGTGGTTATTTGCCCATTATAATGCTCTTGAAAAACTGCTTCGTTATTTGTGGCAAGCATTGTTTAGTGAGGTTTATGAATATCGTGAACGACTAGAAGAGCGGTTTTGGCAGGTGCTAGACGGCAAGCGTGGCAAGGTGGCTTGTGCGACAGCCATTGATGAGATGCCAAAGGAGCTGTATTTGTTTACGGTTCAAACAATCCCTCAGGTTGAGCTTATGTTTTTGAAGCGGTTGTCATCAAAAATTAATGTCCGACTGTTTCATTTAAACCCATCAAAAATGTTTTGGGCAGATATTGTTGATAAAAACTGGCTTTTAACTCAGCAAATCATCAAGCCTCACATGGTCTATTTAAAAGACTTTGGGCATGGGCTGTTGTCAAGGCTTGGCAAAGAGTCTCGTGAAACTTTTGCCATGCTTGCTGATATGTCAGGCGGTGAATTTTATTATGAACAGTTGAATGATGATTGGGTCAAAAACAACCAAAATAGCGACAATGGCACAGATGATACAAAAGATTTGAATCATGCTGGCATTAAAATTGATTGGCAGGACAAATTCATCGCTAAGACAGGAAATGGTATTTTACAAAAGCTAAAACAAGACATTTTAATGCTCGGTGTGGATGATGGTGGTGTGGCAATGGGTGAAATGCTGTCTATTTTGACACAAAAAACCCATCAAAAGCCCACCTTGACATTGCATGGTCAGCCAAATCATGCTTTGCAAGAGCTTAGCATTCATGCTTGCCACAGCCTAAAACGCCAGCTAGAAATCGCTCGCACGATGATTGCCAAATACCTTAATACCGATTATGGTGATGGTGTGATTAGACAGTTGTCCGATGTGGTGATACTGTTGCCTGATGTTGAAAATGCCCAAAATGTGATTCGTTCGGTATTTGTTGATGGCGTGGGTGTAGATGGGCTAAGACTGCCCATTAAAATCACAGGGGTAAGCGACCGCACCATTGATGAACTGATGCAGGCGATCATTGGTTTTTATCGCTTGTTGGGGGAAAAAGAGGCTCGCTTTTATGCACAAGATTTTTTTGAATGGTTGATGAATCCTAGTATCTATGAAAATTTTAATTTAACCTTTGACGATGCTTATCGTGCCAGAGAGCTACTCATGCAGGCGGGTTTTAAGCGTGGCTTTGATGCACGCCATATCAGCACAACCTTGCATGATGCAGATACTGATTATCGCTACACTTTTAGTTATGCACTTGACCGTATTGTCATGGGATTTATTGCCCCAGATAGCCTAGATGCCAGTGAAGTGTTACATCCTTTTGATTGGATAGATTCTCACAATAAGGAGGCGACATTACCTATTGATGGCATTGGGCTAAACGATACACAAATTGTTGTGGCATTGTGCGCCATGCGTGAAGCCTTATTAAAATTTTCTGATGATTATCAGCGAATTGATACCGTACAAGCATGGCTTCAAAAAATTGAGCATGAGGTGATTGATGGCTATTTTTATGGCATGAAACAAACCGTGCAAATGCGTGCGATTTTTGAAGCAAAAAATGCCATGATGTCAAGCCTTAGGGCTAATGTTAATTATCATAAACAAATACATGATGACACAGCTTATGTTGCCCAAGATGACATTTGTCTTAGCCTTGAATTTGTGCTAGAAAGCTTGGCAGAGGCAGTGGGTATGCAGGCGATAGCCGCCGAGCCATCTGGCGTGATTACGGTGGCAAGATTTGGTGCATTGCGAAGCATTCCATTTGGCTTAACATTGATGCTTGGCATGAATTTATCTGCTTTTCCACGCCAAGATAACAATTTTCGCCTAGACCTTATGCGAGCTGGGCTAAAACGGCGTGGCGATCGCACCAATGAAGATGATGATAACGGAGCTTTTTTGGACGCCGTGTTATGCACAAAAGATGCTTGTGCAATTTTTTATGATGGCATCAGTGCAGATGGCAATACGGTGCTGCTACCAGCTTCTCCTGTGGGTGAGTTGATTGAGTTTTTTAAGGCAGATGTTGATTGGCAATTGGCTGACATCAAAGACGAGAATGTACAGTCGTTAGCATTATTGCTACCAAACTTAATTGAGCGATATTTAGTAACCTACCATCACGCAATGAGCTTTGAAGAGGGGGTATTTTATGAGAATCGCTCTTTTGAGATTAAAGATGATGATTTTTTCAAAAACACCCTAAGTCAATTGATTGACAATAAAAAGCGAGAACAAAAACTGTCTTTACCACCTGCACCCATCTGGCAAAAAGTCAGGCAAATCATTGATGACCAAAAGTCATCTGATGATAAACCTTTCGTTATTTTGCCAAGTGATGATGAAGTGGGGCATATTGCAAATATTTTGGTTAAAAACAATCAAGGCGAAAATATTGATGAAGATATGGACGAGCTTTTTATTACATATCGCCTGAAATTGCCAAATTATCTGACCGCACAAACGATTGCCAATGTCATCAAATCACCCATACGACATTATTTGCGTGGTAAATTTGCCATTGATGATGGGGCTGATGATGATCAGATGAATGAGCCATTGTCGCTTGACGGGCTGGGAAATTGGCAATTATGCCAAATGATTGCACAAGTGTTTGGTACAGGTGTGTTTGATGGTAGGGCGGTAGAAGAGATAGACCTTAAACAACTGTCTAATAATAAGCTGTCTGGGCAAGATTTCTCCCAAGAAGCGTTAATGCGACTTAGCACCTTGTACCATGACTCATTGCTTCCTGCTGGTGTGGTGCGTTGGCGTGTTTTGCAAGATGGTATTGGTTTTGTGGGTAAGAGATTTTTGGCATTTTTTGATGTCATCAAACAGCACGCTTTGGCAAGTGGCGTGGCACAACCAACTGATTTTTCAGCCATGATGACCACAACGCATGAACAGGTGATGACGCTCAATATGGGGCAATATCCTATAAAAGTTGTTGCCAGCGTGCCGATGTGCGATGAGACGCTTTGGCTAAATCTATTGGTGAGTCGGGCGTCTGCTGATAAGTTGATCGGCTTTTGGGTGCATCATCTGATTTGGCAGATTCATCGAAAAACAACCCAAGATGATGTGGTGCATGGGCGTGGGGCAAGTATTTGGCAATATCAAGGCTCATCATCACAGCTAAATGCCTTAAAACTAAAATCGGCTGACACTTATCAATTTGCACCCATGCTTGCAGAGGTTGCCAAGCGGTATTTGGTGAATCTGGTGTTATTTGTGTTGATCGGTGCTAAGTTGCCAATTGCCCTAATGCCATTAAATGCTCTTATCATTGCCAAAGCAGGTGGCGACATGAGTCAAGTGGATATTAATGGTGAGTGGGTTGATGAATTGGTTGCTTTGGTAATTGGTGATATCAGCCCAGATGAGGTGCTAAGTACGATAGGGCGATTAAGCGTGCCTTTGTATGAAACGATGTTACAACAAATCAAAACGCTTGATAGTGATTCATAATCAACATAAAAAGACTGACATGACAACAAACACAACCACCACCGACCTGCCACCTGCCATTGCTTGTACTCTAAAAGGGGTGTATTTGATCGAAGCATCTGCTGGTACGGGCAAAACTTGGACGCTTACAGGCATTATTTTACGCCTGCTTGTTGAGCAAAGATATGCTCCAGAGCGTATCATTGCCACGACTTTTACTCGTGCCGCTGCCGCTGAAATGCAAGAGCGTATTCAAGAACGCTTATCGGTATTTTATCGGTATCTGACTTGGGTAAAGTCAAGGCAACTTGCATATTCTCATTGGTTTGTTGATGATTTGAGCATTCATGAACGAGTTAATGAACTGATGTCTGTGGCGACTTGTGCTCATATCGAGGGTGCAGACGACCCCATCAATGTGCATTTGATGAACCATTTATTAAGTCAAGATGCAAAAGTTTTTGATGATGCGATACGCCGAGTAGGGCTATTGCTTGCCACGCTAGATAAATTGTTTGTAGGGACGCTTGATAGCCTTGCTCAAAAATGGCTCAAAGAATTTTCTGCTGAAATAGGACATCGTCCCAAAGCTGATATTCTTTATGACAGTGCCGACATCACAACTGCCATCATTCATGATGCTTTGCGTCAAGAGCACGCTCGTATCATGATGCACGAGCCACGCCTATATGAAGTCATTCGTCATAGTGATATTTTTAGTGATTTGGATAAAGCTTATCATTCGGTCAATTTGACCATGCAATTTTTTGGTTCACCGATTGATGAGTCTATTAATATTGATGATGCGTATCTTATTGATTTACAAAAACAAATAGATGAATTTTTGCAGGCAGACTTTTTGCAATTTGACGCATTTAAAGATAAAGATTATCGCACAAAAAACAAAATAAATGGTAGAAATGCCTTACTAAATCATTGGCATTATTTGTTTGAAATTTGTGATTTGATGAAAAATTTTGGTGTCAATTTCATACATCATCTTGCAAAACACCATATCAAATGGCTAGATGGTATCGCCAGTGTTATAGATAAAGACAATGTTTTTAATAAGGGGTATGACGAGAGTGTTAAGAAAAATTTAATGGCTTTTATTGAGCATGATTTGACAAAATTGTCAGAGATTTATCATCAAATCAATGACATACAAAATCATTATCGTGCCTATTTATATCGCCAAATTGCCCTAGAGGTGCAGGCCAAAACGCCTGTTTGGCTAGAAAATCAGCACAAGACCACTTTTACCATTCAAATGAATAGGCTTAATCAGGCGTTAAAAGCAAGTCCAAATCTGGCGCGCCACATTCGCCATCGCTACCCTGTGGCACTGATTGATGAGTCGCAAGATGTCAATGGGGCACAAGTTGAGCTGATAAGACAGATTTATCTGTCCGACATAAAAAAACAGTCAGAGAAAACGGACGGACAAAATGATGGCAAGTCATCTTATGGTTTTGTACTATTTGTTGGCGACCCTAAACAAGCGATTTATCGTTTTCGTGGGGGTGATGTTGCCAATTATAATCGCATGAAAAATATTGGCAAAGACAGCCAAAACCAAAAACCTATGATTAAGCAACACTTAACACTGACTGTCAATCGCCGTTCCAATAAAACCCTGATTGATGCCCTTAATGCTTGGTTTTCTGGTGGACAAGATAATCGGCATGCTAACTTGGGCGATGGGATTTTTTATCAGCAAATCACCGCTCATCATCAAACGCAAAATTTGTCTTGGCAATCGTCCGATCAAACGCTGCCTAGCTATTTGGGTGATTTGCCTTTTGCCATGCTACATTTGGCAAAAGACAGCGAGCATAACCTACTCCAATTGACCGCTTGGCACATTAACAGTGTGTTACAAGGCGGCCATACCATACAGACACCAGATGGCAGGCGTGCCATACGACCTAGCGACATTGCAATATTAACCGCTCGGCACGATAGCCTGACTGGCATCAAATCTTATTTAGATATGCTCAACATTCCATCTATCGCTGCTCGTGAAATCAATGTGTTTGAAACACAGGCAGGGCAGGATATTCATGCTTTGTTAATGGCGTGTATGGATATGGGTAATGTTGAAAAATTAGGCAGGCTTTTGACATCATCACTTTTTGGACAAAGTCTTGATGAGGCGATGATGATTTTGGGTGTGCATGACAATGACAAAACAGATGTGCAGTTAAAATCTAATTTATTGATTTATCTTAATAAGGTTTTTGAAAAATGGCGACATTTTGGTGTCGTTAATGCTTTAAATTTTGCCTTATCTACCCATCCTTTTTATCCGCATGATCATTCGTTGTGGCTGGATATTGCCAAGTTTGGTGAGCGGTATTTGGCAGATATTTGCCAGATTTTAGAGATTGTTGGTGGGCAGGAGCATCTGCAAATGCTGGCATTTATTGACTGGTACAAAATGCAAGCAAGATTGGGTGGAGATGTCGCTGATGAATATAAAAGGATGACCCTGCCGAGTGAATCTGGCATCAGCTTAATGACCATGCACACATCAAAGGGGCTTGAATTTCCTATTGTTTATGTGCTTGAATTGGACAAGGCGGTGCGAGCAAATAATACGATGTTCTATCCGTATAGCAATGAGCGATTTGAAAGACGCATTTCGCCCACACCACATAAGATAGGCCAGCCAAATTATTATCAAGATCAAGACCAAAAAGAAAGCCTTGATGAAAAAAAACGCTTGGGCTATGTGGCTTTGACTCGTGCATCTGAGCAACTATTTATTGTGGCTGAGGACTTGTTATCAAAAAGACAGCTTGATTTGCGACCACTATTTTTATGGTGTGAGGCAAATGATGAAAAGCTGTCTTTGCCCATCAGAATGCAAGCAAAGATGGACTGGCTGAATCTAGATGCTGATGATTTCATCAAAACACCGTATTGCTCAGGCGATGTGGATTTGCATAAGATTCCTTATCACCATTGGCAACAGACCATGCCTACCACGCAGTTTTTTGGGGTGTATCAGACCAGCTTTACGGCCCTTGTCAGTCAGCTTGATAAAAAAACCAAGTCTTTGATTGGTCAACCTGACCATGATGAGGTGGCGGTTGTGGTAACAGATGATGAGATGATAACAGCAGATGGTGATATTCGTAGCGTTTTCATGCGTGGTGTGATTGCAGGCGACTTTTTGCATCAAGTGCTACAAAAAGTAAACACACAAGGCGAACCAATTGAGCGTCTAAAAGCGATAAGCAAAACGATAGATGAAGTGGCACGCTATTTGGGCTTAACTGACTATATGAGTCAAAATGCTCAAAAACTGCGTAACCATGATGTATTGATTGATGATGAGGCCACCTTGCATCATCGGCTTGTTTTGTGGCTAAATGATGTTATTCATGCACCGTTTTATGCGTCTAAAACAAATTTGGTGAGTCTTAATGCCAACAATAGTGTTCGTGAAATGAGTTTTGTACTGGGTCTAAAACAGCATTTTGGCATCAATGAACTTAATGTTGTATTTAAAAGATACAGCGACCGACCAATACAGCTCACCAAAGATGGCAATCACAGACCATTGTATCGTTACCTAAAAGGTGAAATTGATTTGATGTATGAAAAAGATGGTAAGTTTTATGTGATTGATTATAAATCAAATTTTTTAGGAAATTCGCCAAAAGACTATCATTTAGCAGCCATGAACGAGGCGATGGATAAGGCGGGTTATTGGCTACAAGCTGCAATCTATCAAGTGGCATTGCACCGCCTACTAAAAATTCGTATCAGCAACTATATAGGCAATGAGGATAAGTATTTGGGTTCGGTGGAATATTTGTTTTTGCGTGGTGTCTGTGATGATGAGGCACTTGGGCGACTGGTGTGGAATGTGCCTGTTGAGCTGGTGTTAAATTTGGATAAATTGTTTAACTAAACTTTAAAATATTATGATGAATACAACCGTAATTGACCGCTATTTGACCACACGCATTCTTGAAAATGCCAGCTGGTATGGTAATAAAAAAATGCTCAGTACTAACTTTGCTTTGGGCAAGTATGAACAAAGTCTATTTTATGTGGTGAGTTTGGCAAGTATGCTGTCCTTATCAGAGGGGCATACAGTGATGATTTTGCCAAAAAATCAAGCCGATGGCTGGCAAAATTTACTTTTGCCCATTCAAGAATATCTGTCATCATACAGTAAAAATGAGCAATTTTTGCTGGATTTTGATGTCATATTCAGGCATATTGATGAAAATGCCAGTGATCAGACAGCCCTTAAAAATCTGATCAATCAGTATCTTAGCGATTTTCATCTTGCCATACAAGATGTTGCTGGCACAAGCAGGCAGTCTATCGGCAAAAATGAGCTTGGTGATATTTTACTACACTTACTTAGAGTATATTATTTTATTAAGTTTGTCTTAAATAATGACATGGGTGAGCTGGTAAAGTTTTTGCAGTCTAGCCATCTTTTTGCCCATCATCAGACCGTCCAAGTTGGCACGCCGATTGTCTTTAAAAATAGCAATGAAGCACTTTATATATGGTCAAACCGTGCCTATCATGCTGAGCAAATAGCAATGAGACATATTGAGAGGATTTGTGGGGCGGATATTGCACCATTTGGTCTGACTGATTTGTCTGATGAGTTGAACATTGAACAAAAACAAGCGGTTGAGATGGTCAGTCAAAAACCATTTGCCATCATCACAGGCGGACCTGGAACAGGTAAGACTTTTACAGTGGCACAAATCGTACTGGCATTGATTGGGCAAAATCCTAACATTGATTTGGCGTTATCAGCCCCTACAGGAAAAGCAGCACAGCGTATGAGTGAATCGCTACAAAATACACTGCAAAAAAATACTGTCAAAATCAGTCTGCCAGAGCCTAAGACCATCCATAGACTGCTTGGCATTGGTCAACATGGTGTGCCAAGATATCATGAAAAAAATCCACTACCACATGATGTGATTATTATTGATGAAGCCTCCATGTTGGGGGCAGAGCTGTCTTGCCATTTATTATCAGCGGTTAAAACTGGGGCAAGGTTAATTTTATTAGGAGATGCACATCAGCTTGCAGCGGTGGAAGCTGGGGCGGTGTTGGCAGATTTGTGCCTTATACCTGCTTTGTATGCTCATCGTGTTCATCTTGTGGAGTCAAGGCGTTTTGATGCTGATTCGGCTGTAGGAAAATTGGCAAAGCTGATTAACAAGACTGATGATGTTTTAGATGAGTTGCAAAGCGTACAAGCGTTAGTTAGTTATTATGATGATTTGAATTTCATCAATATTTTAAAAAATACTAATTATTACAATGAGTTATCAAAAGGTTATGAAAGCTACTTTCAACACACCAAGAGTCTGTTATCTTATTTTGATGACCATTCTGATGAAAAAAAGCAGGTTTTGATCAAAGAATTGATTGAAAGCCTAAGTAAATACCGCATTTTGACCGCCTCTCATTCGGGTATGGCTGGTGATATAAAAATTAATGATTTTCTTGCAAAATACCATAGACAATACCTTAAAATGGGATTGACTGCATCGCAGTGGTATCATGGAAGGGTGGTGATGGTACAAACCAATCGCTATGACTTGGGATTGTTTAACGGTGATGTGGGTGTGTGCCTGCGTGACGATGGAGAGTTGGTGGTTTATTTTGATGGTGATGTTTTAAGAAAAGTTTCGGTTGCCATGCTTGGTGGTGATACGGTGGCGACTGCTTATGCCATGACGGTGCATAAATCGCAAGGCTCGGAATTTGAAAGGGTGGCGGTGGTGTTTGATGATACCAATACTCGCTTGCTGTCCAAGGAGCTGATCTATACAGCGGTTACTCGTGCTAAGAAAAAAGTGGATATTTTTGCCACATCAAATGGTTTACAGCTTGCCGTAACTACACCAATAGTGCGAACCACTGGGCTTGGGTTGTTGTGATTTTTGCCATACTAAGATGATGATCGTAAAAATCGTTCAACCACCCTAAATTGACCAGCGGTACTTTCTTCTTGATACATCGCCTCACGAAAGGCATTAGAATTGGGCAGACCTCCTGTATACCATGCGATGTGCTTGCGTGCGATACGACAGCCTGAATATTCACCATAAAATTGATACAGCTCTTCAAGATGAGTCAGTACAATCTGACGAAGTTCGTCAATATTTGGAGCGTCTGGCAGTTTGCCAGTATTTAAATAGTGATGAATGTCTCGAAATATCCAGGGTTTGCCTTGGGCGCCACGACCAATCATCACCGCATCAACACCTGTTGCCTCAAAAATGGCTTTGGCTTTTTGAGGGCTATCAATGTCGCCATTGACAATAATGGGGATTTTTACCATTTGTTTGACCTGTTGTATCAAGTCGTAGCGAGCTTGCCCTGTATAAAAATCCTCTCGAGTGCGACCGTGAATGGCAATGGCAGCAATGCCTGCACTTTCAGCAATTTCAGCAATTTTCAAGATGTTTTCTTGGCCGTTTGCAAAGCCAAGCCTTGTTTTTAGAGTAACTGGTACATCAACAGCATCAATGGTGGCTTCTAAAAGTTTTTTGACCAGCTGTTCATCTTGTAATAATGCTGAGCCTGCTAATTTTTTGCAGACTTTTTTTGCAGGGCAACCCATGTTGATATCAACAATCTGAGCACCATTAGCCACCTGAAAACGAGCTGCCTCGGCTAATTTATCAGGTTCTGCCCCTGCAATTTGTGCGCAAATGGGAGCGATTTCACCATCAAAGTTGGCACGATATAATGATTTTTTACGAGCGTATAATGCAGTATCAGCGATGATCATCTCGCTCACTGCATGACCTGCACCAAAGGACTTGCACAGCCTACGAAAAGGATTGTCGGTGACGCCAGCCATAGGGGCAACGATGAGGCGATTTTGTATGGTTTGGTTGCCGATGGTAAGGGGAGTGAGTAGGGGGTGATTGTTCATAAGTAGATGATTTTATTGAGTTTGTTTGTTTTTTTGTGGGGTGCTTTTAAACTGATGTTCTAATAAATAAACATCTAATAAAAAAGTCAGATGATTAATATTTTCAAATATTTTTTTATAAAAATTTTTATAAAAAAATTGTATGAATTAATCAACATTTGGGTCATTTGAACTGTAAAAGAATTCATCAAAGTTATTGGCATACCAAACTTTGTTGGTTGTCCACCACTAAGTTTATGAAGTGGCGGTATTTTGCAAATGATACAATATGTATAAAAAAGACCGCTAAAAGTGCGGTCTTTTTTATTTTTAAAGAGCAACTTATTTGATTTTTGCTTCTTTAAATAAAACATGTTGGCGAATTTTTGGGTCAAATTTTTTGATTTCCATTTTGCCTGGCATGGTGCGTTTGTTTTTGGTGGTGGTGTAGAAATAACCAGTACCAGCAGTAGAAACTAATTTAATTTTATCTCTCATTGTCGTATCCTTAAAAATAGTCTAAGTGGAAAATCTAAAATTAGATTTTTTGACCTTGTGCGCGTAGGTCAGCAAGCACTTTTTCAATGCCGTGCTTATCAATGATGCGCATACCCTTAGATGACACACGAAGGCGTACGAAACGGTTTTCTGATTCTACCCAAAAACGATGGTTGTGTAGATTTGGCAAGAAACGACGACGAGTTTTGTTGTTGGCGTGTGATACATTATTGCCCACTAATGGGCGCTTTCCAGTCACTTGACATACACGAGACATGGTGAACTCCTAATAAAACATGGCACGGATATTGAGCGGTATCGGATGTGCCGTCTGGGCAAGGTGTCATAAATATGGTATGGACAAGACACAAATTTGACCAAACTATCAAGTTGCACCATTCTTTTTTGTTGTTAAAGGCGACAACAATCAAGAAATGGCAGAAAAATTAAAGCCCAAATTATAAATGAAATCTACCAATATTTCAAGTAAATTCTACTGATTTTGAGCGTTTTGTGATAAAAAACCAATCATTTTGGCGTAAGGGCATTTTTTGGTAAGCCAAAACCCTGCCAGCCGTAGTGAATAAAATTACGAATATTGGCATGATCTGTACCATCAGGATTGTTAAGCACAGATTGGTAATGTTCAGCAAATAATTTTAGTGTATCCAACTGATTGAGGCCATGCAATTTAGCAAAGCTAAACACTTTAGCAGAACCTTCATTGGTGCCAGCTGCATTGGTGATCTCTCCATTTTGAAATTCAACTGGTGTATAAGTATAATGACTGTCAATAAAGACAATGATGTCGGCAAAGTTTAATACGCCAGTTTCAATACCATGAAGTAGGGCGGAAATGCTTTTTGTCATAAATTTCCCCTAAAAATCAATGAATTAACGATTGAAGTAATCATCATCATCAAATGATGGCGGTGCAAAATTACCTTGTTCTAGATGGCTCATGTGTGCTTGCATTGAGCGTTCATGCTGAATGCGTTGATAAATTTCTTCACGATGCACAGCAATGTCTTTTGGTGCATTAACACCAAGGCGTACTTGGTTGCCCTTGACGCCAAGTACAGTAACGCTGACTTCATCACCAATCATTAAAGTTTCGCCAACACGGCGAGTTAGGATTAACATAATCGCTCCTTGCACTGATGCATGAAATAATAAAAATACCCAAAAAAATAAAATACCCAAGACATCATTATAAAACGGCTTGGATATTTTGTCAGTAATTTTTAGCGTAAATTATGTAAATTTTTCTTATTAAAAATTTACAATCATTTTAAGTCTATCAATTATAGGCCTGCAACTTTGCTTTCACCATCTTCACGATCAAGACCGAAAGCGGTGTGTAATGACTTGACGGCTTTTTCTAAATGTTGTTCCTGTACAAGCACAGAAACTTTGATTTCTGATGTTGAAATCATTTGTAGGTTAATGTTTTCTGAAGCTAATGTTTCAAACATTTTGCTTGCCACACCTGCGTGTGAACGCATACCTACACCAACAATGGATACTTTAACAACTTTGTCATCGCCAATGATTTGAGTGGCACCAATGTCATCTTTAACCTTCTCATTGAGAATTTTTAGGGCTTTGTTAAAATCGCCACGAGGTACAGTAAAACTAAAATCGGTTACACCATTTTCTGAAATATTTTGAATGATCATGTCCACTTCGATGTTTGCTGCACCAATTGGGCTTAAAATGGCTGAAGCAATACCAGGGCGGTCTGGTACGCCCAGTAGGACAATTTTGGCTTCGTCACGGTTAAAGGCAATGCCTGAAATTACAGCACGCTCCATATCATCTCCTTCATCAGCAGTAATTAGTGTACCAGTATTTTGTTTAAATTCGTCATCAAAAGCACCATCTGCACCCTCATCAAAGCTTGATAGTACACGCAGTGGCACTTTGTACTTACCTGCAAACTCCACTGAGCGGATTTGTAGTACCTTTGAACCCAGTGATGCCATTTCTAGCATTTCTTCAAAAGTAATTTTTGATAGTTTTTTGGCTTTTGAGGTTACTCGTGGGTCGGTAGTGTATACACCGTCCACATCAGTATAAATTTGACATTCGTCTGCACCGATGGCGGCCGCAATTGCCACCCCTGTGGTGTCTGAGCCACCACGACCCAGTGTGGTCAAATCATTGTATTTATTCACACCTTGAAAGCCTGCTACGATAAGAACTTTTCCGTCAGCCAGTTCTTGTTTTAGGTTGTCGGCATCAATGTGTTCAATGCGAGCTTTGGTATGAGTCTCATCTGTTTTTATGGCGACCTGACGACCTGTCATAGACTTGGCATTAATGCCCAAGTCTTTTAGTGCCATCGCAAGCAAAGCGATGGATACTTGTTCACCTGTGGCAACCATTTGGTCGTATTCACGAGGGTCTGGGTCATTGGATATTTCACGAGCTAAGCCAATCAAGCGGTTGGTTTCGCCACTCATTGCTGATACCACAACTACGATTTGATGACCATGATCGTGCCAACGCTTCACGCGTGCGGCGACATTTTTGATACGGCTGGTATTACCCATTGAGGTGCCACCGTATTTTTGTACAATTAACGCCATTATGTTTGCCTTTTGTTCAAAAAAAATGCTAGAAAAACCAAAGGTTGTGAATAAAATTTTACAGATTATACCCCAATTTATTGTTAAAATAAACTGATAAATTCATGACAAAAATTTATAAACAGCTTAATGATTTAAGACATTTGTATGACAGATGTATTACAATGATTAATGTTTATATCAACCATTGTTCAGTCTTTATCAAGCTTTTTACGCATGACTGCCTTGTGAACAGTCATGTAATTGTCATGGTGTGGGTATTATAGTTTACCTGCCAAATCATCTTTTAAATCAGCCAACGCTTTATCCAAACTTGCCACATCGCTCGCCCCACCTTGGGCAAAGTCGCTCTTGCCACCGCCTTTGCCGTCAAGAGTTTCACAAAGCGATTTGATGATGTCGCCTGCTTTGATTTTGTCGGTCAAATCTTTGCCCACGCTTGCGGTTAGGGCGATTTTGCCGTCATTGACACTTGCCAAGACCGCCACGCCAGTGTGCAGCTTGGATTTGATGTCGTCTGCCAAACTGCGTAAGCCTTTGGCGTCTGTATTGTCCACCTTGCTAATGAGTACTGGTACGCCTTTTATGTCAAGGACTTTGTCCATCAACGATTTGGCTTCAAAACTTGCAAGTTTTTGGGTCAATTTTTCAATCTGTTTGTCGGACTCTTTGACTTTGTCGGTCAAGACCAGCACACGCCCCAAGACTTCTTCACGCTTTGCTTTAAATTCTTGGGCAAGGGTGCTTAGCACTTTTTCGCCTGCTTGGATATAACGCAATGCCCCAAGCCCTGTCAAGGCCTCAATACGGCGAACGCCTGATGAGATACCGCTTTCAGAGACGATTTTAAACAGTCCAATGTCGCCTGTTTGTTTGATGTGAATACCGCCACACAGCTCAATAGAAAAGGCACTTTGGTCGGCATTTTTGCCCATGGTGAGTACTCGCACCGTCTCGCCGTATTTTTCGCCAAACAATGCCATTGCCCCTTTGTTTTTGGCATCGTTGATGTTCATATATTCAATCAAAACCGTGTCGTTTTGGGCGATTTTTTCATTGACAATGGTTTCAATGTGGGCAAGCTCATCATCGCTGATTGGTTTGTCATAAGAAAAGTCAAAGCGAAGCAGTTGCGATGACACAAGCGAGCCTTTTTGTGCCACGCCATCGCCCAGTACTTGTTGCAAACTGGCGTGCAGTAGGTGGGTGGCGGAGTGGTTTTTGGCACTGTCAAGACGCACATCGCCTTGCACTTCGGACAGCACACTTTGATTTAAGTCAAGTTGCCCCATTGCCACACGCCCATAATGGACAATGCCTGTGCCTGATTTTTGTGTGTCTTCCACGACAAACACGCCTGTGGCGGTGGTCATTTGCCCTATTTCGCCCACTTGACCGCCACTTTCGGCATAAAAAGGCGTTTGGTCAAGCACCACCACACCTGTGTCGCCTTCAACCAGCGTGTCCACCGCCCTGCCGTCTGTAAACAGTTGCAGGATTTGCCCATCGGCGTGCAACTTTTCATAGCCTACAAAGGTGCTTGGCTGTTCTACTTTAATCAAACTGGTGTAGTCAAGCCCAAATTTGCCTGCTTCACGGGCACGGGTGCGTTGGGCGTCCATTTCACGCAAAAAAGCGGTCTCGTCAATGTGAATGTCTTTTTCACGCACAATGTCGGCGGTCAAATCATAAGGAAAGCCATAGGTGTCGTACAGTTTAAAGGCAGTTTCGCCAGACAAAGTGTCGCCTTGTTGCAAGTGTTCAAGCTCGCTTGATAGCAGTCGTAAGCCCTGCGATAGGGTTTTGGCAAATTGCTCTTCTTCTTTTAAAATAATGCTTTCAATGTCGGCTTGTTTGGCGATAAGCTGTGGGTAAGCTTGTCCCATCTCGCCTGCCAGTGCAGACACCAGTTTGTAAAAAAATGCCCCATTTGCCCCCAATTTGTTGCCGTGTCGCACCGCTCGGCGGATAATACGGCGTAAGACATAGCCACGCCCTTCGTTGCTTGGCACGACACCGTCAGCGATTAAAAACGCCACCGCACGGATATGGTCGGCAAGTACCTTTAAGGACGGCTCGTTTTGATTGGGTATGCCAATAATATCGCTTGCCGAGTTCATCAAATTGACAAAAGTGTCAATCTCATAATTGCTATGCACACCTTGCATAATGGCACTCATTCGTTCAAGCCCCATACCTGTGTCCACGCTTGGGGCAGGCAGTCGCTCCATCGTACCGTCTTTTTGGCGGTTAAACTGCATAAACACACAGTTCCAAATCTCAATAAAGCGGTCGCCGTCTTCGTCCGCACTGCCAGGCAGTCCACCCCAAATATGCTCGCCGTGGTCATAAAAAATCTCGGTACAAGGTCCACACGGCCCTGTGTCGCCCATCATCCAAAAATTGTCGGATTGATAGGCACCGCCTTTGTTGTCGCCGATACGGATAATGCGGTCAGGCGATAAACCCACCACGTTGTGCCAAATGTCAAAGGCTTCGTCATCGGTGTGATAAATGGTAATGTACAAGCGTTCTTTGGGTAAGCCAAGCCAGTCAGGGGAGGTCAAAAATTCCCACGCCAAAGGAATGGCAGTTTCTTTAAAATAATCGCCAAAACTAAAATTGCCCATCATCTCAAAAAAAGTGTGGTGGCGGGCGGTGTAGCCGACATTGTCAAGGTCGTTGTGCTTGCCCCCTGCACGCACGCATTTTTGGGCGGTAACGGCACGGCGGTAATCACGCTGTTCTAGCCCCAAAAAAGTGTCTTTAAACTGGTTCATACCCGCATTGGTAAATAGCAAAGTTGGGTCATTGTGTGGCACAAGGCTAGATGACGGCACAGGCGTGTGCTGTTTGCTGGCAAAAAAATCAATAAAGGCTTGGCGTAGCTCGTTGGTGGTCATGGTTTTCATAAAAATCCTTACATTCAAGTTATAAATAAATAGCAATCAAAATAAATAACTATACCATCAAATAATTTGCGTGATAAATAAGAAGCCATTAAAAATCAATATGCTTTTTATTTATGCTTTTAATTAGTTGGTTTGTCCAGTTATTTATTTTGACAATTTAAAATATTAGTTACTTTAACCACTCCCCAAGCCCTTTCGCCTGCTCACTGGCATTGCCAATATAGCGTGCAGGGGTCAAATCGCCCAACCGCTTTTTGTCATCGGCTGGCACTTGCTTTAATTCATCGCCACCCACAAAATCTGTCATCATCTGGCGGGTCATCGCTTGCCCACGGGTCAGTGCCTTTAATTTTTCATAGGGTTTTTCAATATTATAGCGACGCATCACGGTCTGAATGGGTTCGGCAAGCACTTCTTGGGCGTTGTCCAAATCTTGTGCCAGTTTATCGGCATTTAATTGTAATTTACCCATACCTTTTAGGCACGCTTCAAAAGCAATCAAACTTTGTGCCAAACCCACGCCCATATTACGCAAAACGGTGCTATCGGTCAAATCTCGTTGCCAGCGACTGATTGGCAGTTTTTCGCCCAAATGTGCCAGCACACTATTTGCCAGACCCAAATTGCCTTCTGAGTTTTCAAAATCAATGGGATTGACCTTGTGGGGCATTGTGGAGCTACCCACTTCGCCGTCTTTCATTTTTTGGGTAAAATAGCCCAAAGAAATATAGCCCCAAATATCACGATTAAAATCAATCAAAATGGTATTAAATCGGCGTAGGGCATCAAACAATTCTGCCATATAATCGTGCGGTTCAATTTGTGTGGTATAAGGGTTAAAAGTAAGCCCCAAACTTTGCACAAAATCTTGGGCGTTTTTTGCCCAGTCAATATCAGGATATGCTACCAAATGGGCATTATAATTGCCTACCGCCCCATTGATTTTACCCAGTAATTCTACATTGTTAAATTGCTTTAATTGACGGTGCAAGCGATAAGCCACATTTGCCAGCTCTTTGCCCATTGTGGTGGGGCTTGCTGTTTGTCCGTGCGTGCGTGATAACATTGGCACATCGCTATATTCGTTTGCCAAGTGTGCAATACGGTCAATAATCGCTTGCATGGATTTTGCCAATATCTCACGGCTGTTTTTGAGCATTAAAGCGTGTGATAAATTGTTAATATCTTCTGATGTACAAGCAAAATGAATAAATTCGCCTGACATTTTTAATTCATCAATATCACTAATTTGTTCTTTTAAAAAATATTCCACCGCTTTGACATCGTGATTGGTGGTGGCTTCAATTTGTTTAATGCGTTCGGCATTGTCTTGTGAAAAATTATCAATAATCGCATTTAATTTGGCATTGGTGTCATCAGAAAACGGCTTGATTTCTGTGATTTGACTATGGTTTGCCAATGCCTGCAACCAGCGGATTTCTACCAATACTCGGGCGTGCATTAAGCCAAATTCAGACAAAAATGGGCGTAGGCTGTCGCATTTGGACGCATAGCGACCGTCAAGGGGGGATAGGGCGGTAAGGGCAGATACAGTCATTATAATCCTTAAAAAATAATAAAAAAGGGCTTTGGATTAAATGCGATGATACGCATAAATTGCCACCAATTATAGCAAATTTATCCGCCATTGCCTAGCATTGCACCAATTTTGCCAATCTTGTATAATACAAATAACTTGACAAGGAGCAAATTATGCGTATAATCCGCACACCGCACACCGCACACCGCACACCGCACACCGCACACCGCACACCGCACACCGCACACCGCACACCGCACACCGCACACCGCACACCGCATAGCCTAAATTTTGCCTGCACGCCTTTTGGGGGTGTGCAATGAGCAAGTACATCTCCCCTGCCTTTTTAGAAGCCAAAACAGGCGTCAAACAAGACCCTACGCCCAAACGAGCCACACCAAGCAAAACTACGCAAAGCAAGCCTACCAAAGCTAAAAAAGCGACCGCCACAGACAGCGGTAACAGCACGCTTCACAAAGCCAAAAAAGCCAAAAACGATGAATTTTATACCTGCCTTGCTGATATAGAAAACGAATTACGCCATTATAAGGCACATTTTAAAGACAAAATCGTCTATTGTAATTGCGATGACCCCTACGAGAGCAATTTTTTACAGTATTTTTTGTTAAATTTTAGACGCTTGGGGCTTAAAAAACTCATCAGCACAGGCTATGCCACAAGCCCTATTGCAGGCACGCAGTTGTCGTTATTTGATGACGATTTCAAAGCCCACAAAATTGAAATCACAAGCGTTGATGGCTTAAAAATGCACGATGGTAAATTTGATAATCTTACTGAATGGCTCAAAGAAAGAACCACACCATTAAAAGGCAATACCGCCAAAGACGGCACGGTCTATTTGGGTGGGGATTTTAGAAGTAAGGAATGTATTAAACTGTTGTGTGAAGCGGATATTGTCGTTACCAATCCGCCATTTAGTTTGTTTCGTGAATATATCGCCCAGCTTGTGGCATATAATAAAAAATTTTTGGTAATCGGTAATATCAATGCGATTACTTATAAAGAGATTTTCCCATTGATAAAAAACAATGAATTATGGATAGGCTATAATTGCACCAGACATTTTTGCAAACCTGATGGCACATTATTTGAAACAGCAAGAACTTATTGGTATACCAATTTGGATATTGCAAAACGCCACGAAAAATTTATTTTACATAAAAAATATAATCCCAATGACTATCCAAAATATGATAATTATAATGCTATTGAAGTTAGCCAAGCGGTAAATATCCCAATGGATTATGACGGTGCAATGGGCGTACCGATTACTTTTTTGGATAAATACAATCCAGAGCAGTTTGAGTTAATAGGACAAATGGTTACCACTAAAATTGATGAGTACAACTTTGGATATCCTTATTTAGATAGAAAGAAAATTTATGCAAGAATTCTTATCAAACAAAAAGGAGCAAACTAATGCACATTGAGCATAAAAATATCACGATTGATGAATTAACCCAAGGCTATGCCGATAATAACGAACAAGGCGTGGTGGCATATGGCGGATTGTTAAATGTGCGACCGCCGTTTCAGCGTGAGTTTGTATATAACGAAAAGCAAAGAAATGAAGTGATTTATACCGTCTTAAAGGGCTTTCCTTTAAATGTGATGTATTGGGCAACCACCGATGACGGACAATTTGAGCTAATGGACGGACAGCAACGCACCATTAGCATTTGTCAATTTGTGGCGGGCGATTTTTCTATTAAAATAGACGGTAATGCTTTATATTTTCATAATTTAAATGCAAATGACCAAAAGCAAATTTTGGATTATAAATTGCATATTTATATTTGTACAGGCGAGCCTAGCGAAAAATTGGCGTGGTTTGAGATTATCAATATCGCAGGCGAAAAATTGACCGACCAAGAACTCAAAAACGCAATGTACACAGGCAAATGGCTCACCGATGCCAAACGCCATTTTAGCAAAACTGGGTGCGTGGCGTATCAAATCGGCAGTGATTATTTGACAGGCACGCCCATTCGCCAAGACTATTTAGAAAAAACTTTAAAATGGATAAGCCAAACCGACCCCAAATACAACAAAGACATTACCCAATATATGGCACAGCACCAACACGACAGCGATGCCCTGCAATTATGGCAATATTTTCAAAATGTGATAAGTTGGACAAAAGCCAAATTCCCCCATTACCGCAAAATGATGAAAGGGCTAGAATGGGGCGAATTTTATAACGCCCACAAAGACGATGTATTGGACGCAGAGTTATTAGAACAGCGTATTTGTGAATTGATAAATGACGATGAAGTGGAGAATAACAAAGGCATTTATGCCTATTTATTAAAAAATGACCCAAAATATCTAAATTTACGAACATTTGGCGACAAAGACCGCCAAAAAGCCTATCAAGCCCAAAAAGGGGTTTGCAAAATTTGCAATGAGTATTTTACGATTGATAAAATGGAAGCCGACCATATTATCCCTTGGGCAAAAGGGGGTAAAACCACTTTTGAGAATTGTCAAATGCTGTGTCAAAAATGCAATCGCACTAAGTCAGGCAAGTAGTTGTTATTAACATACCATTAAAAAGATGCTAAAAATAGCCATTATATTTTTGTAATGGCTATGGGTATAGGCTGTTATTTTAGTTTTGTTTAGAACAAATACAAACTAAATCTAAATCAAACACGGCGCATCACACCAATCAATCACCCCACCGCCCAAACACATCTGACCGTCATACAACACCACCGATTGCCCCAAAGTTACCGCCCGTTGCGGTTCATCAAACACCACTCGCACTTTGTCATTTTCAAGATACACGGTGCAGGCTTGGTCGGCTTGGCGATAGCGGGTTTTGGCGGTGAGTTTGTCGCCATTTTGGGGCGGATTTACCACCCAATCCAGTTTATAAGCGGTCAATTCTTTGGAAAATAAATAAGGGTGGTTATGCCCTTGACCGACAATTAAGCGGTTGTTTTTTAAGTCTTTTTGTAATACAAACCACGGTTCGTCAGCTCGGTTTTTGACCCCACCAATGCCAATGCCACCCCGTTGTCCGATGGTATAGTACATCAAGCCAGAATGCGTGCCGATTTTGTGTCCGTCATCGGTGTATATATCGCCCATTTGGGCAGGCAAATAGGTTTGCAAAAAGTCTTTGAATTTGCGTTCGCCAATAAAACAAATGCCTGTGGAGTCTTTTTTGTGGGCGGTGGCTAAATCGTATTGTGTGGCAATTTGTCGCACTTCGCTTTTTTGTAAATGACCAATGGGAAATAAAGTTTTTGCCAATTTATCACCGCCCACCGCATATAAAAAATAGCTTTGGTCTTTATTGTCGTCTAGCCCTTTTAATAAAGGGGCTTTTGCTAGATTTTGCGAATGATGATTGACAATATCGCCACGGCGTACATAATGCCCTGTGGCAATAAAATCCGCCCCCAAATGGTGCGTGGCATACTCCAAAAAGGCTTTAAATTTGATTTCTTTGTTGCACAAAATATCAGGGTTTGGCGTGCGACCTGCTTTGTATTCTGCCAAAAAATGCTCAAACACATTGTCCCAATATTCCACACTAAAATTGGCGGTATGCAAATAAATGCCCAATTTGTCCGCCACCGCTTGGGCGTCCGCCAGGTCTGTCATCGCCGTGCAATACTCGGTGCCGTCATCTTCTTCCCAATTTTTCATAAACAGACCCTCCACCTGATAGCCTGCTTGTTTTAATAATAGGGCGGATACCGAGCTGTCCACACCGCCTGACATACCGACAATGACACGGGTGTTGCTTGGATTTTTGGAGAAAGGGGGTGAAGGGAAAGTTGTCATCATAATATATCCACAAATTTGCTGTATAATAAGGTTTAAAAGTCAAATTTCAAGTTTGTGCTTAAGGTGTATATTGGGTAGATTTACATTGGCAAGCTTTGTAATTGGGATAAACAAAACTTGATAGCACCGCCCCAATGAGTGCCAACGCCATATCTTTATGGGCGTCCCACATATCGCCTTGTTGTCCATTGTATTGTTCTGCTTGCTTGGGCGATAAGCCAATCGCCAAAAACCATTCAAAAAGTTCATAAAGCATACTGGTTGCCATATTGACCGTCAGCACAATAAACACAAGCTGTTTTTGGCTACTGGTTTTAAACCAATGTTTGATTAAATCATATATCAAAGGATACAAACATACACCATAAGCAAAATGCACCAGTCTGTCATAATGATTTCTTTTAAAACCAAAAATATCGTTAATGCCAATACCAAAAAGCACTATGCTCCATTGGTCATAAGGCACATAAGAATACAAGTACTTTGCCCCTAAAATATGCAACAGCAAAAAAGCAGTCATTGCATAAAGACTTTTGGTGCTGATTTTGTGCTTGATAAATAAATACGCCATCGGTAGCATTAAAAAAACCGTGCCAATTTGATGCAATAAATAGCTGTGCCAATCCAAAGGGTCAATACTTGCTAACACAATGCAAAAAATAATAACAATCAGGCTGTTTTTTAAAGGATTGTGCATTGCGTGTATAATTGGTATAAGCTTAATCAAAGCCATTATACCATTTTGACTACGAATGTGCTACAATCATCATTTTGAGAGATGATTATGCTCAAAATCGGTCAAGGGCTTGATGTCCACGCTTTTACGGACGGTGATTTTATTACGCTTGGCGGTGTTGTGATACCGCACACACACGGCATTTTGGCACATTCTGACGGCGATGTGTTGCTCCACGCCTTGATGGATGCACTTTTGGGGGCGTTGGCACTCGGCGATATTGGTCAGCATTTTAGTGATAGCGACCCTGCCTACAAAGGGGCGGACAGCAAACGGTTATTGAGCCAAGTCTATCAAATGGTGCAAGATAAAGGGTATCGGCTTATCAATGCCGATATGACCGTGATTTGTGAATTGCCCAAAATCGCCCCCCACAATACCAAAATGCGTGAATGTATCGCCAATATTCTAAAAGTGGATACCGATTGTATTAGTATCAAAGCCACCACCAATGAAAAAATGGGCTATTTGGGGCGGGGCGAGGGGATATTTGCCAGTTGTGTGGTATTATTGCAAAAAATGGATTAAATGGTATTATGTTTATTTGATTTGGTTTTGGAAAATAGAATGCTTGCTACAAATACCGCTCTTTTATTGATAGATTTACAAATTGGCTTTGACAATCACAGCCATTGGGGTGGCAATAGAAACAATCCACATTGCGAAACGGTTTGTCATCGGCTTTTACAAAAATGGCGTGCAAAAAATATGCCTGTTTTTCATATTCAGCACAATTCCACCGACCCCAACTCGCCACTTCGCCCCAATCAAATCGGCAATGAGTTTAAACCCTTGACCGCACCGATTGACGATGAAATCGTGATTGGCAAAACCGTCAATTCGGCATTTATCGGCACAAATTTATACAATGAATTGACCAGCCGTGCCATTGATAGTCTTGTGATTGTTGGGCTTACCACCAACCACTGCGTGAGTACCACCACCAGAATGGCGGGCAATTTTGGCTTTGATGTGCTTGTGGTGGCGGACGGTACGGCGACTTTTGACCGTGTGGGCGTGGACGGCAAGCGTTATGACAGCGAGCTTGTGCATCAAATTAGCCTTGCCAATTTGCACGGTGAATTTGCCACGGTGGTAAATAGCGATGAATTTTTGCGTGGATAATTTGCAAAAACCGCTTGCAAAAATTACAAAAACCCCCATAAACACACAAATTTTTTTGGAGAAAGTTATGAGCGACACCGACATCAAAGCCTTGATTGAAAGCCAAATCAAAGACAATAGCGTGCTTTTGTATATGAAAGGCACGCCCCAGTTCCCCCAGTGCGGATTTTCGTCTCGTGCGGTGGAGATTTTGAGCCAAATTGGGCGACCTTTTGCCTTTGTTAATATCCTTGAAAATCCTGACATTCGTGCCACGCTACCACAAATCGCTAACTGGCCAACCTTTCCTCAACTATGGGTGGGTGGCGAGCTGATTGGTGGCAGTGATATTATGCTTGAAATGTATCAATCAGGCGAATTAAAACCCTTGATTGAAGAACATAGCCCTGAGATTTAAAACGGTTTTTTTTTAAAATCTGTCTTAGATTTGACTATTAAAAACAGTAAGCATAAAAGCGATAAGCAAAAAAACGGCTAAGTATTAGATTTTATTTGATACAGCCGTTTTGTGTTTGTAATGCGTGGATACAATCTATGAATAATAAATCTATGAATAATGAACAATTAATCAAAATAAAATACCACTCTGACAGCATTGTCAAATTGTGTGAAAATCCCAATACCGCCTTGCAAGCCATTCATCAAATCATCACTGTGGGCGGGGCAGGGGAATTGGCGTGGCGTATGGTCAATCATCGCACACTGGCAGATAAGGACATCACCGCAGGTCTGTATTTATTAAAATTTTTAAAACAACTGGATAACTTGCCTTTTGAGGGTTTGACATTGATTGAAATGATTTTAAAATTTGGCGATGACAAGGACAAACAAGTAATGTATAAAAATTTGCCTCAAAGTACCATAGATAATTTAAAGGCGTTGGGGTTGATTTAAATGCCATAATAAGCACCTAAATAATAGGATTGTGATAATAAATGACTTTAAACTATTGTTATCAAGCGTATTATTTTTTATCAGGTGTACTGTAAATGTTTTATATTTTAAACGCAGTTTGATGTTATTGATTTTAAACCTATCCGTCAAAAACCGTCCAAATGGCGGTTTTGATTTTTTTATCCACCAAAAACTGCTATAATAACCAGTTAAATTGAAGCTAAGTTAAATTGAAAAATAGGGCAAACAATGAACTACCCAAAACACTACGGCGTTATCGTCATCGGTGGCGGACACGCAGGCACGGAGGCGGCATTGGCATCGGCACGAATGGGCGTTGCCACGCTGTTATTGACCCACAACATTGAGACGCTGGGGGCGATGAGCTGTAACCCTGCCATTGGTGGGATTGGCAAATCGCATTTGGTGCGTGAAGTGGACGCATTGGGTGGGGCGATGGCACTGGCGACCGACCACGCAGGCATTCAATTTCGGGTATTAAACAGCCGAAAAGGGGCGGCGGTGCGAGCCACTCGTGCCCAAGCCGACCGTTTGTTGTACAAAGCCTATATCCGCCAAACCCTTGAAAATCAAGACAATTTGGATATTTTTGCCCAGTCTGCTGACGACATTGTCGTAGAAAATGGGCGTGCGGTGGCGGTGGTTACCCAGTCTGGCATTCGCTTTAATTGCACGGCGGTGGTGCTGACATCTGGCACTTTTTTGGGTGGGGTGATTCACATTGGGCTTGATAATTATCAAGGGGGGCGTGCAGGCGACCCGCCCAGCATTCGCTTGGCCCACCGTTTGCGGGAGCTTAATTTGCCTGTGGGACGACTCAAAACAGGCACACCGCCACGCCTTGATGCACGCACGGTGGATTTTAGCAAAATGACCGTGCAAGCAGGCGATACGCCCTTGCCTGTGATGAGCTATATGGGCGATGCGTCCATGCACCCACGCCAAATCAACTGCTACATTACCCACACCAACGCACGCACGCATGATATTATCCGAGCAAGCCTTGACCGCTCGCCGATGTATTCTGGGGTGATTGAGGGCGTAGGCCCTAGATACTGCCCAAGCATTGAGGATAAAATTCATCGTTTTGCCGACAAAGACAGCCATCAGATTTTTATTGAGCCTGAGGGTCTGACCACGCACGAGCTGTATCCCAATGGCATTTCCACCAGTTTGCCCTTTGATGTACAACTGGATTTGGTGCATTCTATGAAAGGGCTTGAAAACGCCCACATTATCCGTGCAGGCTATGCCATTGAGTACGATTATTTTGACCCCCAAGCCTTAAAGCCCACGCTTGAAACCAAAGCCATTGACCATCTGTATTTTGCAGGGCAAATCAACGGCACCACAGGCTATGAAGAGGCGGCGGCACAGGGGCTACTGGCAGGGGCGAACGCCGCACTGTTGGTGCAAAATAAAGAGGCGTGGACGCCCAAACGCCACGAGGCGTATTTGGGGGTGCTGGTGGACGATTTGATTACCCACGGCACCAAAGAGCCGTATCGGATGTTCACCAGTCGTGCCGAGCATCGCCTGCTTTTGCGTGAAGACAATGCCGACCAGCGTTTGACTGCCATTGGACGAGAGCTTGGCTTGGTAGATGATGTGCGTTGGGCGAAGTTTAATCAAAAACAAGAGGCAATTGAGACAGAAACCGCACGACTCAAAGCGATTTGGGCAACGCCTACCAACGAGCTTGGCAAAGCCTTTATGGCAAACAATCCTGATGAAGTGTTAAGCAAAGAAAACAATCTACTGGATTTATTAAAACGCCCCAATATCACTTTTTTTGACATTGCCAAAATTAGCGATTCATTGGTGAGCGATGAGGTGGGCGAGCAAATTGAAATTGGCGTTAAATATGCAGGCTACATTGACCGCCAAAACGATGAAATTGAGCAAATGAAACGCCTTGAAAATACCGCCTTGCCTGTTGATTTTGATTATACAGCGGTGTCTGGACTGTCCAATGAAATTGTACAAAAACTCTCCCACATTCGCCCTGCGACACTTGGACAAGCAGGCAGGATAAGTGGGGTGACGCCTGCGGCGATAAGTTTACTTGCAATGACGGTTAAGAAGATGAGAAAGCAGTCATTAGATTTGTAAAAAATATAACTGATACAACTTTTTAATTATTTAATGGCTTGATAGTTAAAATATAGGTTGATAAGGTTTAAAATTATCAAAAATAGCCTAAGAAAAAAGTAAACACTTGTTAAATATAAAAACGAGTCCAAAATGCTATCCGCCATTATTTTTGCGTTTAATATTACCGCCCCCAACTTAATCTTGATGGCAAGTGGTTTTTTATTAAAACAAAAGGGCGTGATTGATGCAGGTTTTGTAGCGACAGCATCTGATATTGTTTTTAAAGTTGCCTTGCCGTGTTTGTTGTTTTTGAGTGTATTAAACAGCGATATTCATTTTTATGCCCAGCTTGATTTATTGCTTGCAGGGATTTGTACAACTTTTTTGCTGTATTTTTTGGCAGAGATTTATGCCAAATTTTTTGTGCAGGATATTTGTGATAAAGGCGTATTCGTGCAAGGGGTGTTTCGCTCCAATATGGCGATTATCAGCCTTGCTACCGTAACCAATGCCTATGGCGAGACAGGCTTGTCGGTGGGGGCGGTGTATATGGGGCTGATTACCATTTTATATAATATTTTGGCGGTGATTACCCTAAGTCGCACCAATACAGGGCAGGGCTTTTGGCAAAAGTCTTTGAATATACTACCTAAAATCATCAAAAATCCTTTGATTATTGCCTTGGTATCAGCTTTTTTATATAAGGCGGTTAATTTGCCAATGCCAGCTGATTTTGTACTTAAAACAGGCAGACTGTTTGCCAATATCGCCTTGCCCTTGGCGCTGATTTGTGCAGGGGCGAGTATTAACGCCAAATCAATGTTTGCCTTGACTGGCGTGTCTATGCAGGCGAGTATTGGGCGAATTGTGGTTGCACCAATAGCGGCTGTGCTGATTGGGTTTTTGTTTGCACTTGAACCTGTGCATTTTGGCGTTTTGTTTATAATGGTATCAAGCCCTGCGGCAGCAGCAAGTTATGTGATGGCAAAAGCGATGGGTGGTAATGCGATTTTGGCTGCCAATATTTTGGCATTTACTACCGTTTTTAGTATGATTGGTATGGCAGTCGGTATGGCGATTTTGCGGATTTTGGGGTGGGTGTAAAAAAATGAGCTTTATGTAGCTCATTTTTTTGTTTTATCTTGGTGTGCTTAAAGTAAAATCAGCCAATTGTCATTTAGCCAATTGGTCACACTTGTCAGTAGATTACCATTCAAATCATCAAAGACGATTGCTTCATGATTGGTCAGTCTGTTGATGAGTGACAATTCATTATCATTTAAGCAGACATTCTCTCCGTTGATGTACCATTCATTATCTTGTAACACAAAACGGCAAGCAGGGTTTATGATGAGATATTCGCCATTTTGTAGGTGTTGAGCAAGTTCGTCTGGTGTTAATTCGTCATCAAAGGCAATGAGGTCGTATTGGCGTTTGCTGACAAGTTCGCTAAGAGCTTGGGTTAAGATGGCTGTGCCTTTGTCTGAATTTAATACATTGATGAGTTCGCTTTTGATTGCATCAATACTATTGGCTGATAGCTCATAAGGATTGTTTTGTAGGGCTTGTGGCAACACAAGAGGTGAAAATAGGGAGTGTTCGCCTGTGGCCACATCTGCCACTTCGTCTAGGATTTGTACCATATTGGGGCGACGAAAACCAAATGAAAAAGTCAGGCAGTCATCAATTGCTACCCCATGATGAGATAGGCGTGGCGGTACATACAATACATCGCCAGCCTCCAATACCTCATCAAAAATAATCTCGCCCATGTCATCTAGCAGACGAATGGGTTGGTCTTTGACAAATGGCGTGTCAGGTGTACACATTTTGCCAAGTATCCAGCGGCGTTTGCCATAGCCTTGTGCTAAAAAGACATCGTATTCATCATAATGCTCGCCTACTGAACCGCCAGCTTGGGCGACTGAGACCATGATATCATCTTGTTGCCACTTGGGGATAAAATCAAAAGCTTGCCACAGTTCGCCCAGCTCAGGCGACCACTGTTCTAAATTTTGTACCAGCACCGTCCACAGGCGTGGTGTTTTTTGTAAATCGCTTTGGGTCAAAGGTGAGTTTTTGAGTGTCCATTGTTGTGGATTATCGTCTTTTTGGGTGATTAAGCGAGCACAAACGCCATCTTCAATTGCCAAATCTAACACATCTGTTGGTTCAAACATACCTACCAAGGCAGGTAGGCCATTTTTGATCAGTAGTGGTTTTTTTTGCCAATATTCAGCCAAAAAAACTTCTGGGGTGATGTTGGTGGGTAAGCAAAAGGGCAATTTGTCGCTCATGATTTTTCTCTTTGACTTTGATGAATGTGTGAAACTGTGAAATGATAAAGATATATTGGATAAATATTTGGCTTATTGTAACAATTTTTTATCAAAAAAAACTATTTTTTCAACAAAATTTCATGTTAAGAGATAAAAACACCCCAAACTACATAAAATAAGTTTAAAAAAAATACAATTTTATTTATAATGAGAACTTTATTTTAATTTTTATTGTATAGAGCCAATCATGTCTGATGCACCCAATCTTAATTATGATGTTAATATGAACTTAAATGATGATCAAATTTTTAACGAGCAAGATTTTGTTGATTTTGGCGCGTGCGATGATGGGAGATTGAGTCCCGCCCAAATTAATGAGCTGTATGCACAGCTTGATGAAGCTAAGGCAAATTTGCGTACGATTCGTGATTTTATCCGTTTTTGTGTGAGTAAATTGCGTGAATACGATGTGGTGGTGGCACAAGGCACGACTGATGAGTTTGCTGAAAGTTCTGCAATTGTTCTACATACGCTAAATTTGGATTGGTCGGCCGATCCTGAAATTTTAGATTGTCGTTTGACTGATGCAGAAAAGATGGCTGTGCTTGATTTGCTTGGCAATCGCATTGTACAGCGTAAGCCGTTAAGTTATCTGATTAATTTGGCTTATTTTTGCCACCTGCCTTTTTATGTGGATGAGCGTGTACTTATTCCCCGTTCGCCAATTGCTGAGCTGATTAACAAGCGGTTTTTCCCATATTTTGATGTTGATGATGCCAATAAAGCAAGTTTTTTTGAGCATGGGCTTGAAGGCAGGGAGCTTGCCCAGCCTGAGCGAGTGCTGGATCTTTGTACTGGTTCTGGTTGTATTGCTATTGCATTGGCTAAAGCTTTGCCTGATGCCAATGTAGATGCAACCGATATTTCAAAAGATGCCTTGGAAGTGGCTTGGACAAATGTGGAATACCATGAGCTTGAACATCAAGTCAATTTGCTAGAAAGTGATTTATTTGAAAGATTGCCTATGGAAAATCAGTATGAACTGATTGTTACCAACCCACCTTATGTAGACAGCGAAGATATGGCAGATTTGCCACCAGAGTTTTTGCATGAGCCCGAGCTTGCACTTGCTGCTGGACAAGATGGGTTGATGTTGGTGCATAAAATTTTGTACCATGCACCTGATTATTTGACTCGTGATGGCCTGCTTGTGTGTGAAGTGGGTAATAGTGAATGGCATTTAAGACAGGCTTATCCAAGCATTCAATTTAATTGGCTGAAATTTGAAAAGGGTGGTCATGGTATTTTTGCCATCACAAGAGAAGAGCTGGTGGAATACAGAGAGCTGTTTGAGCAGTATGCAAGATAACCCTCATTGAAAAATATATTGCAAAAATACGATATGTTTACTTGCTTTATTGAGGTAGATTTGCGTTTGTGGGTTGGTTTTTATCAAACGCAAAGTCAAGAACGATTGAGAATAATAATGAAGAAAAGCGACTGACCATCTTTTCTTCTGGTTTTTGTTAAATAAGGAATAAAAAATGTCAGGCAATACTATTGGCAAGTTATTTAGTGTAACCACTTGTGGTGAGTCGCACGGTGTGGGTTTGATGGCAATTGTGGACGGCATTCCACCTAATTTGCCACTCACAGAAGAGGATTTGCAAATTGAGCTTGACCGCAGAAAACCTGGTACTTCCAAATTTGCCACTCAGCGAAAAGAAGATGATCAAGTAGAAATCATTTCAGGTGTTTTTGAAGGGCGGACGACAGGCACGCCAATTGGGTTGCTCATTCGCAATACAGACCAAAAGTCCAAAGATTATGGTAATATCGCCAAGACTTTTCGCCCCAACCATGCCGATTATACCTATACGATGAAATACGGTTTTAGAGATTATCGTGGTGGCGGTCGTTCTTCTGCACGAGAGACGGCCATGCGTGTGGCGGCAGGGGCAATTGCCAAAAAATACTTAAAAGAACGGCTTGGTATTGTCATTAGAGGCTGTGTTACCCAAATTGGCAACGAAAAAGCAAGCAAGCTAGATTGGAATCTTGTAGAGACCAATCCGTTTTTTTGTGGTGATGAAACAGTGGTACCACGCTTTGAAAAATTGGTAACATCATTGCGTGAAAATGGCACAAGCTGTGGGGCAAGGCTGGAAATTTATGCCCAAAATGTTCCTGTGGGCTTGGGTGAGCCTATTTTTGACCGTCTGGATGCAGACATTGCCCATGCGATGATGAGCATCAATGCGGTTAAGGGCGTGGAAATTGGTGATGGCTTTGCTGTTGCTGAGCAATTCGGACACGAAGCCCGAGATGAGCTGACTCCTGATGGTTTTAATGCCAATCATGCAGGCGGAATTTTAGGTGGGATTAGTAGCGGGCAGACGATTAAAGTTGCCATTGCCCTAAAACCAACAGCAAGCATCACCACAGCTGGTAAAACCATTGACATTCAGGGTAACCCAACCGATGTCAGAACCCTTGGGCGACACGATCCGTGTGTGGGTGTGCGAGCTGTGCCAATTGCTGAGAGTATGCTGGCAATTGTCTTACTGGATCATTATCTGCGTCATCGTGGTCAAAATGGCGATGTGGTCATGCCCATTATGCCAATTGAGTAGCTTTTTGCGTGGTTTTTTGACTCATTGGTTGTGGATTTTTTGTTACAAGATAAGCATGGGTGCGGTGGATTTTTATGATGCTATGCAAAAAAATGTATGAATTAAAAAAGTGAGTGATGATAATGACTCCTGCGATTACTTTATTAAAAAAGCAAAAAATACCATTTAGTATCCACGAATATGACCATGACCCAAGTTGTAGCAATTTTGGCGATGAAGCGGTAGAAAAATTGGGTCTAACCAACCAAGAAGTGTTTAAAACTTTGCTTGCCACCGATGGTAAAAGCTACTTTGTGGCGGTGTTACCTGTGGCGTATCAGCTTAATTTGGGCAAATTTGCCAAAGCGGTGGGTGCCAAAAAATTAAGAATGGCAGATGTGTCAAGTGCTGAACGCATCACAGGCTATGTGGTGGGCGGTATTAGTCCAATCGGACAGAAGAAAAAACTACCAACCGTGATAGATGGCACAGCCAAAAGTTTGGTTAAAATGTATGTCAGCGGTGCTAGGCGAGGATTAGATGTTGGCATCAACCCAATTGACTTGGCGAATATTTTGAATGCCGCATTTGATGATATCATTGATGTTTGATTTAAGCATGGTTTTAATGCAATTTAGGATTATTATGTTAGGATTATTATGAAAGAAAAATGCTGGGTAATTGCATGGTTATTTACAATTGCCTTATTGGGCTGTACCACCACTGGTCCGCAAACAGTACACAGTCCATCAAATACTATTAGCATGAATATCGTTAAAGCGGTGGTGGATAAGCGGTGTCATAACGAATTGAATGCTAACCATATTTATCAAACTGCATCAATGCTGATGAGCAAAGGCCAAAAAGCGAGCTTGGAAAATAAAATCTGCGATTGTGTTTCTAAACAAGCCTCAAAGAGCGTTACACTAACTGAGCTTGGACACGCAGCGATTGATTCGCAGGCACGCATGCAAGTTATTGATACGGTGGCATCGAGGTCTTTAAATGTGTGTGTGAGCGACTTTTTAAAAGGTATTTGACATATGATGGCGTGTCGCTCAAAATGGGTGGGATTCTTTGAGCTTTTTACAGTGATTACTGGTTGCGACGACACTGTATCATCAGGGCAGGGGGTAGAAAGGGCGGGTAAGTCTATGATGATTGTAGATGAGCCAGTTAGGCGTGAAAGTTTGACGCAAGGCCCTATTAATGTGCAAGATGAATGTCCAAAGTTGGTACAAAAACGCATTGATAGGACAATCGTATCTCGCCAAGAGCAGATTTTGGGTAATACTTGCGATTACTTCATCTACCCAAATGTGGGCGAAGTGGTTGGTGTGTCGGTATCAGATACTCGCATGAAACCCTTTTTGGACATTCCTTATTATCATGATTTCGCCAATGGTGATTATTTGGTGGTAGCAAATGGTCGTCATGTCATTCGGTTAGAATATGACAGTTTTGAGCGTAAGCCTAGTATCATGAATTATGTATTGGAAGTAAAAATTATTCCAGCACAAAAGCAATAGCTGACTGTTTGATTTTCCCAGCAGTTTTACAGAATTTTAAAAATTCATAAATTTTTAATAAAAAAATGCTTGACACAATATTAAAAATCTATATAATACGCATTCATAAGTTAGAAACTTAACCACTCATGCCAGTGTGATGAAATTGGTAGACATGACGGATTCAAAATCCGTTGCCTTTAAAAGCGTGTCGGTTCGAGTCCGACCACTGGTACCATTTTGCTTTTTCAAAGCATTTCAAAAAATCCAAAATAACCCCAAAAGCCCAATAAAATAAAGGTTTTTGGGGTTTTTTGTGTCTTGTCGTTGTTGCAAGGCTTTTCATTTTGTTGCATAATACTTGTACCCTATTTTGCACCCTGTATTTTTATGTCAGAAATCAAGACCGACAAACAAATCATTGCCCTAAAAGCCAGACCCAAAGAATACCACGCCAAAGTTTATGGCAAGCCACGCCTATTTATCCGAGTGAGAGAAAGTAAGGGCGGATCGGTCAAATCTTGGGTGTATCGCCATACCAAAAACGGCAAAACCGCCAAGTATTTTTTGGGCGATTACCCTACTATCACAATGAGCCGTGCCTTTGACAAATGGCAAGAACTAAACGAACTTATCGCAAACGGCATTGACCCCAAAGCCCACTTTGAAAAGCAAGAAAGAGAACTCAAACGACTAGCCAGTAACACTTTTGATGTGATTTGCACAGCGTGGGCGGACAAACAAAACTGGAAAGGCAACACGGCAAAAAGGCGACAATATCGCCTAAATTTGTTTATTAAGCGTTTTGGGCAAACACCGCTAGACAACATCACTACCGCAGACTTAATAGAGTTGTTACAAGACATAGAACGCACCCACCGCAAAAGAGACGACCCCACACGCCCAAGCGATATGGCGGACAGGTGTAGGGGGCATTTGATTGATATTTTTGCATGGGCAACCTTGCATGGCTATTGTACGCATAATCCGATGAGCGACATCGCCAACGCCAAAACAAGCCACCTATTAACCACCGTTAAATACGGCAACCGCAAGGCATTGGTTAAACCGTCCGATTTTGCACGCCTGCTTAAAGATATTTTTGATGACAAGTCAATGGACGACCACACACGCCACAATATGCTACTGCTTGCTTATACAGCAGTTAGAAACGGCGATATTAGGGCGATGAAGTGGGCGGATTTGGACTTAGAACAGGGTAAATGGGAATTAATCCCAATCAAGGGGCAATCCAACAGCGGTATCAAAATGGTGGAAAAAATGACCGTCCCCCTATCTCGCCAAGTCATTACCATTTTAAAAAAACAGCACAAACTCACAGGGCATTTACCCTATGTGTTTGGTAAAGAGACAAAAACTGGCCATATATCAGACGGAGCGACCAATACCGCCCTAAAACGGCTTGGCTATGACGGATTGCACCAATCGCACGGATTTCGCTCAAGTGCCAAAAGTTTGCTGATGGGTGAGTTGGATTACAGCGACCTAATCACAGAAATGATGTTGGGACATCAAATCAAGGGCGATAATCCTTATATGCGAGCGGATTTGTACGCCAAGCGGTGTGAGCTTATGCAAACTTGGGCGGATTATATAGATGATTTGGCGAATGGCAGGGACACAACACATTACAAAGGGGTGTATCGTGAAAAACCGAGCGATATTTTAAAAGCGTTAATCAATATGATTGGCAAAGATGAATTGCTGAAAATATTGCAGGGTAGATAATCACTTATTGCAAAAAACCACCGCTTGTCTTGTTGTGAAAATATTTCACATTTTTTGAAAAAAAATGAAAATAAAAAAGCAAAAACCCCTTTTTTGCATTTAAAAACCGCACAAGTTGATACTTATGCGGTTTTGTTTTTTTAAGCAGGCAATTCAAAATGCGGACCATCTAAGAACCGCCCCCCACCTGCACGATACGCCTTAACCCAATCTTGGGGTGTACCGTTTTTGTTTGTGATAACCGTCCACGCACCACCCCAACGCACATTAACGCCAAGCTCGCCCCCAGCCTGTGCAAAAGCTTTGGCGATGGCGTAGTAATGATTAAAATCCCATGACACTTCGCCATCCACAATCGCCACCGCATCAACCGCATCGCCCGTTAAATGGCGTGAGTTCATCGTTTTACTTTTTCCTTGTTTGACGAGCAGGGCTTGGCGTTCTTTGGTGCGTACACCTTCGGTAATACGAAAATCCACACCTGTGATTTCAATCGCTCGTTTGACGACTTTGACCAGATTGGGATTGACACCGACCAGTTTTTTTAGGCTATTTTCACTGAGTTCAAAGCCACTATTTTCCACCGTTGCGATGGGCGTTGGCTTATCCAATAAATGCTCATTACCGTCTACGGTGGGGTCGGTTGCATTGATGACCGCCACATCTTTTTGTTCATCTTTGGTGCAAATACCCCGTGCGATGGCAAGCTCCACCGCACGGACGGTCATTTTGCCAGCGATACCGTCAATCGCACCTGTGTATAACCCCGCTTCTTTAAGCCGAGTTTGAAGTTGTCTTACATAGCTACTCATTTGTTTACTCCATAAAAAAAGCCCCAATTGTGGGGCAAATTAACAATCATTAGTTAAAAAATCACTACTTAAAAATCGCTTTGAAAGTCTCTTTGACTTCTTTGACAATCTGAGAGGGCGTTTTGTCAGTCGTGGCAAGTTTGATTGATTGATACAATACGCCCACTGCCGTCATGCCAAATACAGAACACAGCATCATAACAAAGCCATGACTTGCGTAGCTATAAGACGACAAATCAAAATATTCAATCACCCACCCGCCCATCAAAAAGCCAAATAAAGCACTAAATGTCAGCTTAATTAAAACGCCAACGGACAGCTTGAGCCGTCCGTTGTTGTCAATATCACCCGTGAGCGTAAGAGCAAATACTGCTCCAACAATCACGGCAAGGATTTTGATGATTAAATGGATGTTAGTGAAGTTTTGTGGCATGGTGCCTCCTTAAAAAACCGCATGGGCAAAAAAATAAAATCACACCCACGCCCCATCAATCCACCGCCAGGCTTTGGTGTTATCAGGGGGTGCGGTCAGCGTAAAATCTTTATCATCGCTGATGTCGCTGATGACTTGGTTGGGATTGCCAATATCGGTATAAAGATAAATACCTGTTGATTTTTGATAGATATAAAGTTTAACAAGCATAAAAGCTCCTTATTTAATTAAAGTTAAATTAACGTTTAACTGCCATTAAAAGCATAGACGCTTCGTATAGTCTTGCACGCACATTGCCCTTTAATGTTAAGGTTAATTCAAATCGGTACTCTCCAGAGTATTTTGGTAAAAACAATAAAGTGTTGCGGTTAATTTCTCTTGTAATACCAAAATACCCTGATGTGCCACTGCCGTTAAAATAATGGCCATTATTATTACCCCCAGTTTCACTCATATACCCACTCATAACAAACCTATTGAATGACGGTGGATTTTTTTCACCATAACCCAAAATCCACTCTTTTTCGCCACTGGAAATATGTGTAGCAACTAAGTTAATTCGTGGTGGTGAGCTATATGCATTGTATTTATCGGAAATTTTAGCTCCTGATACTCGTGCGTACAAATTAATTACAACAGGAGCTTGTTCTGAGTTCATTGTTGCAGCAAAAATCACTTCGTCTTCAATCTCCCCATTCCACTCCTTAAATCCAGAATTTAGGGCTCGTGGCACAATAATAGCTTCGTTAGCAATATTTAAAGTGTCTACTGCTAAGTGTCCAATTTTTGCAGATGTTACCGACCCATCTTGCAGTTGCAAAGAACCCACCGAGCCATTTCTGATTTTAACGCTATCAATAGATGCGTTAGCAATCTTGGCGTTATCAATACTAGCATCAGCAATATGAGCATTTGTGATACTCGCACGAGCAATGTGAGCCGTGTTAAACCAAGCTCCCGCAGGATAGCTTACGCCGTCAATGGTTGTTGGGCGTGTGTTAAAAATAAAAGGCTTTTTAGCACTTGTAGTCCCCCCAAAGTAGATTTGGTCAGCGTTGATGCCAAAGCGAGAAGTAACACGACCGTTTTGCAAATCGCTCATCAGACCATAACCACTGATAAAGCCGTTATTATCAACCGTTACCGCTTTAATCGTACGCACGCCATTGAACGACTGCTCTACATTTCTGATGCTGGTTGTCTGACCGTTTACGGTGCTTTGTAGGGTACTGATTTTACCTACTTCCGATGTCAGCTTGCCGTCAATTTGCCGCACGCTGCTTTTGACTTCATCAAGAGCGGTGGCGGTGGCGTATTGACCGTTGGGCTGTCTGATTTGTGTGCTTAGCTGACCAATGCGTTCAGATAACGCTCGTTCTTTATCAGTCAAAGAGCGTTCAAGCTGTTGTATCGATGCGTTAGCACTTCTATCAGCTTGCTTATAAGCTGTGTCAATCTGACCAATGCGTTCAGATAATGAGCGTTCTTGTGTCGCTTGCGACTGCTTATATTCGCTCAAAAGCGAAACCACACTTGCTAGGGCATTATCAGGCAATATAAGGCTCACATCACTTAGCGTAATCGTTGTGCTATCTCGTGGGCTAGTACGATAAATGTGTAGATTATCATTACCGCCATCGCCCACCACCCAATCAAGCTCGTGGGGCGTTCCGTTTGCCATTATCTCACCAATCCGATTAACACCTCGTGGCGAGGAGTTGTAAATTAGTACTCGTTGAGTTGGAGCTGTTGTCGCCTTGATGATAACTTTTTGCCCCTCCGTCAATGTGCGACCAATCGGATAAACACCGATTAAAAACTCGGTGGTCGTTCTCTCTTGGGTATTGCTTAGCAAGTTGGGCGAGTTCATCAGATTATCAAAGCGTGAAGTCAGTCTATCAATACTGCTTGCCGTCCCATTTTGGGTTTGTCTGATTGCGATAATTTCGCTGTTGATGTTGTCTGTGGTAGTTTTTAATTGGCTGTATTTTTGGCTTAAATCGCCAGTAGTTACCGCAAGCTCTCGCACTTTTGATGTATGACCGCCTACCGTTTGTGTAAGGTTTGCCAATTCTTGCGTTTTGGCGTTATTGGCGGTCTGCAAAGTGCCAATGTCACGGATTGCCGATGTGATACGGTTTCGCTCCGTGTTAATATCACGAGCTGCATTGGCAAGCTGTTGATTTAGGCTTGGCAGTTGGCTATTTACGGCATTTACCGCATTTTCAAGCGTACCAATCTTAGCAATCGGTGTGCGTAAGGTTTGGTCAAGATGGCTTTGGCCAATCTGACCTGACAAGATGTCTAATACCTTGCTTGCGTCCGCCGATGTTGTGCCAGATACCCACGCTGTCCAGTCGGACGCATTACCCAATTTATCCACGATTCTGGCACGATAAAACTGGGTTAATCCGCCTTGTAAGCCTGTGATGGTGTGGCTGTTGGTCGGATAACTAAATACCGCCAGCGTAGCAATGTTCGCTTGTCCGTCTGGGCTGACTTGAATTTGTGTAAAATTGGTGTCATCACTACCTTTGGCAAATGTCCAATCCATTTGCATACCAAACAAAATACCCTTGACAACCAATTTAGCAAGGCGTGGCGGTTTGCCTGTTTTGCCTTTGATGGTGGTTAATTGACTGGTGGTGGCTAGGCTTTCATTATCAAAACTATCAACTGCTTGTACTTGTGCTACATATTTACCTGCATACACGCCGTCAATATCCACGCTTTGCCCTGATATTTTGGGTAAGGTTTGCCAGTTGCCGTCATCTTTTCGCCATTTGACGATATAAGCGGTTGCCCCTGTTACTTGCTCCCAGTTGATTGTTAGCGTGGTTAGTGCTTGCCCTTGTACGGTGCGGTTTGAGCTTGTTAAGCTGACCGAATTAGGGGCGGTAATGGGTGTGGCTTTTAACACGCTGTAAGGCTCTTGCGTGATGTGTACGCCATTGTCCACCGCTTCAAATTTTTGCGGTTCATATTGCAAGGCGGTGATGTCAAAGGTGGCATCATCATTTTGAGCGATTGACAAGATACGAAATTGCATTAAGTTTAAATCATCTGACACAATCGCCCAAATGCTGTCGTTTGCGACATTTAACGCTTGATTAACGGTTACAATTTTGTCATTTATGGCGGTAATGGTTGATGAGACAACACCGTCTGCCGTGGCGATTGTCAAAGTATCGCCCACTTTACCTGCGGTGCGGTCAAGGGTAATTTGATTGTCATTAACAGCGACAATCCGCCCGCTTATCGCTCGTCCTGCAAAGATGTCATCGGCAATATTAATCACTTGTCCGACTTGTGGGATAAAGCCTTGTAAGCCTGTTTTAAAGGTGACGGAGCGTGTTTCTAATTGTTCGGATTTTAACGCCCACAGTCCTGCTCGCACGGCTTGCCCCTTTGATGTACAGCCAAAAGCGTTAATATCAAGCTGACGAATGCCTTGTGTGGCAATAGCGGTCTCATCTTTGACAAATTCATATTCGGTCTTAAAATCGTTATCTGGGTTATCCCATGCTACTTTGACGGCGGTGTGTCTATCCCTTGCTCGTGTGCCTGTGTAACTAAACTCACCGCCCACCACATTGGCACGGCTAAAAGTATAAACTGCTTCTTTTGGCGTGTCTGCGTCCACCACAATATTTTGTCCGTCCCAAAAGCTCATGCCACGAAATACAGAAGCCAAGTTTTGTAAAACACGATAAGCGTCATCGGCTTGCTGAATATACACATTGACGGTAAATCTTGGTTCTTTACCGCCCATGCCATCATCAATCAATTCATCACAATATTGCCCAATCTGATACAACCGCCATTTGTCCACAAGCCCTGCCAATCTTTCACCCAAACCATAGCGTTTATGCGTGCATAAATCATAAAACACCCAAGCAGGGTTATTGGAATACGCCAGCTTAAATTGTCCGTCCCAAAGTCCGTGATACTGCCTTGTGATTGGGTCGTAATTGGTGGGTACTTGGATTAGTTTACCTTTTAGGCGTACTGACAATTTGGCAATGTTATTAAAAGTTTTTGAATTATAAGTTAAACCCAAAAGAGCGGTGCAAGGGTAGGCTAACTTGGCATCAATAATATCGGTAATTGCATCAATCGTCATCGTATCAGCCACCAAATCGCTATCACGATTGGGGGTAATACGGCGAATGCGAATTGTCCAACCTTTTTTAGCAGGGGGTAAATCAATGCGATGCGATTTTTTAAAGCCAGAACTTGCCTTGCCACGAATAGTTTGGCGTAACACTTCAACAAACGCCCCTGTGTCAGTTTGCACATCAATGGCGTAGTCAATGGACAAGCCTGTAATATCGCCGTTGTCTTTTTGTTCTCGTAGGGCATTAAAGTTTAGGCGTACTCGCACCGCTGACAGCTCTTGATTATTAATCGCTTTGGTAAAAGGGCGGTCGTGGCGAAGTTCTACGCCAATGTTTTGCTCATTTTCAATGGCAGGGAAGCCTGCAATATGGCTTTGGTCTAATGTGCCTGCTCTAAAATCCCAAGTTACGCCCTTAAAATTGGGCTGTCCGCTCGCATTAATTAAAGGTGTGCCGTCAAGCTTAATGGACTTACCACCGTCTGCCAAGCCAAAGATTTCGCCTTCGCACAGTCCATACAAGCCTTTGTAAAAACTGGTTGAACTTAAATCATCTTTGGCAATGTGGGGTTTTTGGGGTTGTGATTGACCTTTTTTTGAGCCGTGAATTTGCATAATTAACCTTTAAAATTTACGCTTTATCTTCAGTATAAATCCCTGCCGAAGCGATAAAACCGCCCACATCTCGCTCACCGTACAAAATCGGTACAGGGTTGCCTTGTGCTACGGTGGTGACAGCACCACCAAAGCCGTTATTGGGGCGGTTGCCGTCTTCATTGGCAGGGTCAAGTCTGGGCGTTGGCATCAGTAGCGTTGCCACACCGCCCATCATCATGCCAATGCCTGCACCAATTAAAGGCTGCATACCTGGTACAAACACCCCCACACCGACCATGACCGCCCCAGCCACCACTTGTAACCAACCAAATTCTTTACCGCCTGAGCCGATAATCTTTGGCACAATGTGAATGTGGCTTGCGGTGGTGGTATCGTTTAGCTCGTTTTGGCTAATGTTAGTGCGTTCGTTTCTTTTTTTGCCATTAAACACCGCAAAGCGATAGCCCAAGCGTTCGCTATCATTCATAAAAGCTTTAAAGGCAGGGATTTGGACTGCTATCGCATGAACCGCTTCTTTGGCGGATTTGACATCAAGTTTAAAAAATCTGCCGAATTTTTTGGCTAAAATGCCGTGTAGTTCAATGGTTTTCATGGATATACTCTAATAAAAAAATAAACTTTTTTGTTGATAAAATGCTTGACATTATAAACATTTTTGTTTATAATAATCCCATCAACCGCAATCAAGGGTAGTTATGAAATACAGCGATTTAATCAAACTCTTGCGTGAGCAGGGGGCGACCTTTAAAGAGGGTTCTAAACACACTAAGGTGTATCTAAACGGTAAGCAATCCACGATACCACGCCATAGAGAAGTAAAAGAGACCACCGCCAAAGGCATTATTAAACAGCTACAAGCAAACCAAGACTAGGGGGCAACCCCTAGCTTTACCCAAGATTGCAAACCCTAACCACAAATGGAGTGATTTTATGTACTACCCTGTTACCCTAACGCCTGATACAGACGGCTTTTGCGTTACTTTTCGTGATATTCCAGAAGCCATCAGCCAAGGCGATACCATTGATGAAGCCCTGGAAATGGCAAAAGATGCCCTAGCTGTGGCGATGGAGTTTTATTTTGAGGACAACCGAGCCGTACCGATGCCAAGTACAGCCCAAGATGGCGAGCATCTGGTTGGCTTACCACCATCAGTTTGGGCAAAGGTGCTACTCTTAAATGAAATGCTTGCCCAAAATGTCAGCCAAGCCGAGCTTGCCAAAAGAATGGGCATTGTTCCCCAAAAGGTAACTCGCCTTGTGGATTTGTCGCATACCACCAAGATTGATACTTTGGCACAAGCCTTTGATAAATTGGGTAAGCATTTACAGGTTGGTTTGGCTTAATGTTTGATGCCTAACCACCAACGCCGTCCGTCTTTGCCAACTTTCGCCATACATTTCACGCACACTTAATCTGCCGTGTGGGTGATGTAATACCAAACAATCGCCCACACAATCAGGCGTATTTTCGCTTGTTAATTTGCCATTACCCAAAAAAATCAAGGCATGATTAATATGGTGCGTTCGCCCCACACGGCATAAAATCACATCATGCGGTTTTATATCGTCCACCACTACAAACCCTGCCTTTGCAAAGTTATTTTGATAAAGTGGCTCGTGGTTTTCATCTTCCCACCAATCATCAATTCGCTTAAAATTTGGCAAGTCAATATTTAATTCACGCTTAAAATAATCTTGCACCAAAGTATAACAATCTTGCACGCCATGCACATATTCACGCCCCAAAAGGGGGGTATGGTGGGCTTTTGCCTTGTGAATTTGCAAATCAATATAAAAATCATGGGTGAGTAAATCTTTGCCAACCCCACAAATTACCCAGTCCACACCATGTAGCCCCATTTGGATTTTATCCATTTCGGATAGCTCGCCTGCACCATCTGGGTGGCTGTGGACAATCGCTTTAATCTCGCCAATCTTGGATAATTTGATAAATTCACTTGGGTCAATCTCAAAATGATTGTATGGGTCAATAGCGATATTGTCGCAAGGGTAATACTCATCGCCAATAATTAAGCCACAACACTCGGCAGGGTAGCAGGTTTTGGCGTGGCTTGTAATGGCGGTTGTAAGTTGTTTGGTGAGTTGCATTTTTTACCCATAAAAAAAACCGCCTAAGCGGTTAAAATCTGTTTTAATTCAAATATTTTGCAAATAAAAAAGCCAAGCAATTTATACACAAAAAGGTGTAAACTGCTTGACTTTACTTGTATTATATAATACAATATATGCCATCAACACAAGGGGTGTTGATTGGTAAGGCGTAAACCAACGCTTACGCCAAAAACAAGGAGTAAAACGATGAAAACTCTTGCTAAGGTGTTTATCATCATCGTTCTGTTACTGCTAAGCTACCCAGCTTACTAACAGATAAAGCCTAAAAGCGGTGCAACGCTCATGGCAGGTTAGGTGGAAACGCCTAGCCACTCCTTACCCATTATCATAGCACCATTTTTGTAAAATTCAAGGATTTTTTTATGGCAGACAAAGCAAGCACGCAAGCACGCAAAAAAGCAACTGACAACTATTTTGAAAAATCATTGGCACGCATTAGCCTTGTCATAAGCCATACCGAGCCTCAAGTTTTGTCAGCCTTAGAAAAAATCATCGCACACAAGGACTGCTCAAAAGCAATGGCAATTAAAACCGCTTTGATTGAATACGCCAAATCGCTTGATTAACCGACCAAAGAGCTTGCAGGAAATCCGCCAAAGCGTGCTCCATTATCCCTTAGCTTACAATCGCTAAGCCTACCACCACACCTGTCCAGTTCTGGATTATCCGTTGGCTTGCCATCATTGGTAAATCTTGCCGTACCAAGATAACCGCATTCTTCGCCCCGATACCGCCCACACACCGCCCAATGGCAATAGCTGGTGATTTGCCGTACTGGGATTTTTAAGCCTTCAAAGTCCACAGGGTTTGATAGCTCAAATGTGGTCGTGGCGTTGGTTTCGCTAGTCTTTTGTTCGATGTACCAGATAGCGGTGCGGTAATTCTGCTCGTCCGTGCTGTCTAGGTATTCGGCAAGGGTATGGATGGCTTTGAGTTTTGCCCCTGCAAAATCGCCGTAGCGTAGGCAGAGTAACCGCAACGCCTGCGGTACGCCATTGATGTCATTGTGAATTGTCAAAGTGGGAGCGGAGGCTTTACCGTCCGAGCGCATCTCAAGCCCGTCAGCTTTGATGGCAATGGGGCTAAACTCTTGCCCTTGCCAGCGAATCACACCGTCATTGTGTCCGTGGAAACGGTAAATCTCACCGCCCAATTTGCGAGCGTCCAATTCGTACAGGGTAATAAAACCCTGTACGCTACTCTTTTGGATTTGATTATTAAAACTCATCTAATTATCCGTAGGGTGGACTATGCCCACCATTTTAATCACCCAGTGAACCTGAGCCTGTTTCGCTTTCAGAGGCTTGGCTGGTCTTGTCTTGCACCGATACCGCCACGCCAAATTCATCGTTTTTATAGACGCAGGTAAAGGCGGTAACAGTTTTGTCGTGATTCCAGCCTTGTAGCTGTTTTAATTGGCCGTTCGCCCAAGCCAAGATTTCAGCGGTTAGGGCGTTAATCCGTCCTTTTTTGGTGGGCTTGTCATTGGTGATGATTTCAAAATCATCATCATCTGCGTGATAAACAATCTCAATGTTATCGGCTTTCTCGCCATACTGGGCTTGCCAGTGGTCTACTTGATAAATAAAATCTTGTAGGGTTTTGGCATCAAGGCGTGATAGGGTGGTTAGGGTTTGTTCGCTCATAGCGTTCTCCATTAAAAAGCCCAACCGTTTGACGGTTGGGGTGTGAAATGTCCGATTGTCGGACGGTTAAATTTGAGTTAGCCACAACTCGGCCAAAGAAAATAATTATTTAAAATCAATGAGTTAAATTTTCGGCCAACATTGGCCACAATTTAAATTCTTACTCTAAAAAACTTGCTCAAACTTCAAACTAATCTGCCAAAAGTTACCTTTTCGCTGACTTTCTTTGTAATCCTGACAAACATATTTTCTAGTTTCGCCGTGAGGGTCAGTCCAAAGAAAAGGGGTAACACCCCCATGCTCATCTAAAAAATCCATGATTGGTTTGATGACGGTGTCATAATCGCCTGTTTTTTCACCACTCCAATCTTTTGTTTTGTTGTTAATGCCGAAGCTCACACGCTGGGCGTAGCCATCGCCGAACTGCACTTTTTTTACATTGTGCTGGGTGCTGGCAGATGCCCCCATGTTCATTTTCCAAGCAAAAGTCTTGAGATTATCTGCCATAGAGCAGTCCTCCTTGTCGTCTTTCTTTTTGTAGTTCGGACTGGACGGCAAGTTTAATCGCATTGCCTAGGCTTTTGCCCATGTCATGTGAACTTTGCACATCGCCACCATCGTTATTGACCGTTACGCTGATGTTGATGACTTGACCACCACCATTGCCCTGCAATCGGTTCAAGGTATTATCCAAATTTTGGGCGGTGTGTTTGGGTAATACTCGCTCGCCTTTTTCCAAGTTCCAAGTACCTGATTTTGGCACAGACATAATGCCATCGTGGGCTTGGCCGACTGGGCGAATGGCATTAACTGCCGCTGCTAATGCCCCTGTACTTGCCAGCGTGCTTGCCACCGCCCCCAAATTGGCAGGAAATGGGGCTGATGCCCATGCTTTGGCAATCGCTTCTTTTTGCTTCATGATGATGGTTGCCACTGAATAGGCTTTTTCCATCGCAAAGGCGATTTTATAATGCTTAGACTGCTCACCATAGACTTTTTTCATGGTATTTGTGATGCCACCTAAAATGCTTTGATTGGCAGTAAACATGAGTTTTTCTTTGGCTTGTACATGTGCTTTTGTCAATTCTTCAGATTGCTTTAAATAAGTCTGTTCATCAATTAAGCCCTGTTCTCGTGCTTGATTGAGTCTGTCCTTTTCTTCTTTAAATTTCTTTGTGATGTCAAACGACTGACCAAGCATTTGACTGGCAAAATCAAGACCGCCGAACGCTTGATCAATACGAGCTGTGATACCAACACCACCAAACACTTGATTTTGTTTTATTTGTTCAAACAGCGTATTTAGCTTTTCAATCTGTTTCTTGGCTTGTTCATGTCCAACGATTTTGCCAATTTCTTCATCATCATAGCCTTGCTCTTTTAAATCCCATCTTGTGCCAGCCATCTCATCGCCAAAATGTTTAAGCTCGTATTTTGCTTTGTTTAGGCTTTTTTTGCTTTCTTCAATTTTTTTGATTCGCTCATGGGCTTTTTGTGCTTCTAGCAGGGCTTTTGTCCGCTCAAGATACGACTGCTTAATCTCTTTAGAGACACCATTGTACTCTTTGGCGTGGTCTAATTGATATTTTAAAACATCTAATTCAGACTTGCCTAGTGAGTAGATTTTTTCGTCAATGGCAAGCATTTTGTCTTTGACAGATTCGTTTTTTTGCAAAGTATAAAACTGCTCGGTCAGCGTTTTTAATTGTTGCAATTTTTTTGGGCTAACGCCTGTATATTTGCCCTTGTCAATGTCATATTGCAAGGCACTCAATGGGTCGTCTTTGCCAAATAACGCAATGTCTTTTTTTAATTTGCCAATCGCTTCATCCACTTCATTGGTCGCAGCCGCTGCATTTTTTTGTGTACCGCTGAGCTTGTTGGTATCTTTTATCCCTTTGCCTACGGCTTTGTTTAAGTCATCTTGAGACTTGGTGAGTTTTTTATTGGCTTTTTGTTTGGCGACCAGCCCATTGACATAATTTTCAACAACATTTTTTGGTTGATAATCTTTTGGCATTTCAACCGTTGCATTGATTACGCCATCAAGTCCGACTGCTTTAAACGCTCTTTGAGCTCCTTTTGCAATGCCATTCCAAAGATTGGCAAATGCCACACGCACTGAGTGGATTGCTCGCCCAAAGAAGTTTATCATGCGATCAAGTAGGCGAGCGATGACTTGAATCAAGCCAACAAAACCACCTTCTGTACCAGCGAACAATTCACTAAAATAGCCACTGACCACGCCTGTTGATTGGCCACCGCCAGAGGCAAACGAGCTAAAAAATTTGTCTATCTTACCGCCAAGCCATTTAAAGCCATTAATGCCGATATCCACCAAATCACCAAGCATACTACCAACAAGATTGACAGCATCAGACAGGCTATCCATCGCTTTTTGTAGTCCCATCGTGCGGACAATCACAGCCGAAATCACGGCGGCAATCGTCGTAATGGGGTGGGCTAGGATAATACGACCCAGGGCGGCAAAGGCGGTGCCAATACCCATCACGCCACGAGCGGCGGTAACGCTGGTTGCGATTAACGCACGCTGGGCGGCAGCAAGGCTTAGTGTCGCACGAGTTTTGGCGACGGCGGCGGCAGTCGCTGTGCCTAGTGCTGCTGTTTTGGCGGGCATTGCACGCACAAAGCCCATCACTGACGCGGTCGCTTGATTGATCGCTAGGCTGTAACGGTGCATTGCCATTTGTGCACTGGTTGTACCACTCGCCCAAGCCATTAGAACATTACCCAGTTGCTGGGTGCTGGTTGCGTTGGCAATGCTGGTGCGAATGTTTGCAAGCATTGAGCCTGTCAAGCTGTCCACACTCAATTTTGCCGATAAAAATCGTGCAGCCATCATTGTCAAAGCAGGAGCGAATACCACGCCTAGCACATTGGCAATGTGTTGCAGATTGTTTGCCACCCAATCAATCGCTGTCGTTGCGGCTTTTGCCCCTGATTTTAGGACATCAAGCAGACTGATGTTGCCGACTTTTGTATTCATAATGGCAAGTTGTAGTGAACCCCAACTGCCAGCAAGCATAGAAATCGCTCCGTCAAGCGTATTCATTCGCTCCGCCATCGCTGTTGCAAATTGGACATTACCAATATCGGTCAGGTATTTTTGAATGTCTTGTGAGTTGTTTTTGACTTTGGTGGTTACGCCTTGAAAGGTAAATTCAACATCAGAGCCTTGTTTTTTTGCCTTAATACCAAACTCTTTTAAGCGTTCAAATTCGCCCGTGCTAGCATCCGCCACCGCTTCAATCATCTGGTTTAGGTCTTTGCCCATTGCTGCGGCAGTGTTACCAAAACTATTTAAACTGGCGACTGACGGATCAAGCCCAAGATTTTTAAGTTTATTAAAGCCATCGACAGCTTGATTTAGGTCATAGGGTGTTTTGCTCGCAAAATCGTTAAGCTCTTTCATCTTTTCTGCCGCAGCGTGAGCTGAGCCTGTGGCAGTGATTAGGCTGGCATTTAGGACATCGAACTGGCGTTGGGTTTCGATGATGCCCGTTAGATTAGAAAAAGCATAACCCGCTACTGTAACCGCACCCGTTACTAAGGATAAGCCTGTAACAACATTGGTAAGGCTGATTTTGGATTTTTTCTCCATGCCTTGAAATTTGCTGACCAGCCCCTCAGTGGCAATGCTTGCTCGATTGACATTGTTTTGAATGTCAGTCATTGCTTTTTGGGTCTGAATATTGACTTGCTTAATACTGCGAGTAAAATTCACCGTATCGGCACCAAGTACGATATTAATGTTCAAAGACATTTCGGTACTCCAACAAAAAAGCACCCTAATGGGTGCTTTTGATTAAAATATTGACTGTATCATTTATACCGCTTAGTTTTGCGGTGCTTTTTGGATCATTTTGTCTGCAAATTTTAAGGTTGACTCAATGATAACCGATCTGCCATCATCAAAAATGAGTATCAGTGGTACTCGGCGTTTGCTTCTGGCAAATAACGCAAGACCACCAAGTAATAAAGTGGCTATACCATTGCCTGAGGCAAGGGCGATAGGCGTGGATAAACCTGAAACAAGATGAACCTTGTCTAATTCGTCATTCATTTCATCGTATGAGGCACCCTTGATAATGCTGGCTGTAACTAATTTATGATCAGGAATGACTTCTAGTTTCCTGCTTCCTAACGGTCTTAATACAAAATTACCAAAGCTATAATGAAAGTCTTTGCGGTCATCAAAATATTCTGAATATAGAATTTTTGCTTGCATGATAATTCCTAATAAGTAAGACAAATGAATCATAATCCAATCTGCTACAATCAAGCAATACATTTCCTTGCACGCTGATTTTGCAAAAATTCAACTGCCAACTCTTGTGCGATATAGAATTTGACGGCTTGGACTTGATTAGACATAAAATGTCTCCTTTGGATTTTAGTTAGTATTACCCAAAATAGGGTAACGGGTCTCAACTACTGTACTCAAAGACACAGCGGGCATATTTCCCTTAGGGGTGTTGTATTACGCCTCTCAACCCGTCATAAGACGAATGTGGCTATGCGTTTTTGTTCAACTGTGGTGATATGACCACAGTTCACAAATTACAGGCACAAAAATAACGCTCTTTCGGGGCGAGATTTGATACCGCTTTGAGTTTTAGTAGTGGACATAATATACAACAAAAACCCCACCTTGTAAAGCGGGGTTTTTATTGTGTTTTTTATATCAATTACAAGCACCAGCACCTTTTGCACCGTATTCTGCCTGTTCTTTAGTAAACTTATCGCCATGTTTTGATGATAACTGACCAACCAAACCTTTACAAGAAAAGCCTTTAAGTTCCAAGTAGCTTTTGGCGGCTGCAACGGCTTGTTCATTCCAATCAACATTAAGGCTATCCACAGCAATAGTAGCATCTTCCTTGCTATATCCATCGCCATACTCTGATGATAGTTGTGCAATCAAACCATCACGAGAAAAACCCTTTAAATCTAAATAATTTTCAGCTGAACGCACCGCATTTTTTTGTGATGCAGTTAGTGCAGGCTCTTCAGGCTTTGTCGCTTCAACATCACCAGCCTTAGCTTCAGCTACAGTCTCTGACTTAGCAACATCGGTCTTAGGCTTATCATCGCCAAGCATAGCCATAACAAAGCCAAATACAATCAACGCTATGATTGCATAAACAATAAACTTAAAAAACTTCTTCATTTGTACACTCCGATTAAATCCGAGCCTACATAATACACAATCTGTTACATTAACGCAATAGGTGGTTACAATTTGCTATCTTCATCGCTTTTAAACTTTCGCACTTCACTTAGAATATCAGGCAATCGCCAAGCAAGTACTATCAATAACACAAAAATGCCCAAGATTATTAAGTTTGTCATAGGCAATTCTCCCAATTTAGTCAAATCTATGGTAAAATTCATCTTAAGTTTAATTCCTTTCTTATTCAAAGGGGTTAAATTAAAAAACCCTTAAACCGCCACAGTTTAAGGGTTTTTGTTTATTCAGATTTTGTCTGCTTTGCCATTTATTTTTTCTTATTCATTTCTGCCAATTCCAATCCATCCATCTCAAAAATAAGCTCATCAATCAGCCAGCGTGGCAATGGGCAAGCATAATGTGCCAATACGCTTGATACATCAGCCACCGTTAAAGGCAAGCCCACGCCATCAACATAACGCCTAGCACGGCTTGCCAGCACAAACACCTGTATCACACTTAGGCTAATGCCATCATTGGGCACAGCTTTTGGTGGTGCTATGCCTAGCCGTTTGTAGCTTTCTAGGCGTTTTGGGGTTAATTCTGATTTTTGTTTTTGCCATTTGTATTGGTCGATGACTTTTTTTGAACGGCTTGCACCTTTTCGCCAAACTCTTTCATTAAGTCAGTAAAAGTGTTTAATAACAGCGTTAGAAATTCTGCTAAATCATCGCTATCGGTAAAGGCATTTTCAGCAACGGTAAGCAGATTTTCGCCATTAATCGGATATGCTGTATCATCAACAGTTACATTCCATTCTTTCACACAGTATTCACCAATCAAAAATAGCACCGCTTCATTGGCATTAATGCCTTGATTGCCCTTTTTTAGGCGGTCTTTGGTCAGTGCCTTATTGTTGTTTAAAAATGGGGCAACCTCCCCAAAAGCAGCGTTAAACGCATCATCTTTTTTAATGCAAATCGTCAGCTCAATGCCGTTATCGTGCTTGATTTGACGGGTAACTTCATCGGTAAATTCAGGTTTTTTAATGATATTTAGGTTAAAAGTCATTTTTAAAATTCCTTATATTGCTTTACATTGTAAAACATTTGCATTACAATAAAAAAAATTGGAGGTAAATTATGGCTAATTTAAACATTCGCTTAGATGACACTTTAAAAGAACAATCTTTTGCCGTCATTGAACGCTTGGGAATGACACCCAGCCAAGCGATTAAAATGTTTTTGACACAGATTGCCCAAACAGGGGCTGTACCATTATCGCTTGATTATATCGCTTATGAACAAAACCCCACCACAATGCAAGCCATTGATGATTTTCGCAAGGGCAAAGTGCATAGCGTAAGTGATGGCAAGGCTTTAATGGACGCTTTAAATGCAGATTGATTACACCAGCCAGTTTAAAAGAGATGCCAAAAAGCATTTTTTAGCCTTAGCTAGTGAGGCGTGGGCAGAAGTTTTGTATTGTCTGTTAAATGATTTGCCATTGCCAGCCAAATACGCTGACCACGCCCTAACAGGCAATCTTCAAGATTTGCGAGATTGCCATATCAAGCCTGATTTGGTTTTGCTCTATGCCAAAGACAACGATACGCTCACTTTGGTGCGACTAGGCAGTCATAGCGAGCTTGGCATCTAAGGCAAATGTTTTTCTAAAACAGGGCTTTCGTCCACCACCGTAAAATTCACATCAGCCGTTGCCAAATCTTTACCGCTAGGGCTAGGGATTTCGCCAGATACTTGAATTTTTGGCAATTTTAAAATGTATTTTTCGCCTTCGTTGAATTTAATCTCAAATTCCAACGCCAGCGTTTGACCTGTGATTTGTTTTTTAAGCACTTCATGGGCTTCTGGACTATATGCAATCGTCATTGAACCTGACGCATTAGCAAGCATAGCAAGCACATTGCCGCCATAAATATTATCGCCTAGGCATTTTTGCACTTCGGTTTGGTTATCCAGTTCAAAGCTAATGCTTTCCACGCATACGCCAATCGGTGCTCCGTTTAGCTTGATATTGCCGACCGATAAGCCACTTGCTTTGGTGCTGTCAGGCGTAACCGTTGGGCTGACGGCAAATGATTTGGTGGTGCTTTCGTCATATCCTAAGCCTGTAAAGCCAAAAGTAACTTTGGCAAGGTTTGAGGTATCCACCGATAGGCTTAGTTTTGAGACGACACAGCCCTTAAAAATATGGTTTACATTGATGTCGGTAAAATCTTTGGTAATAGCAAATGATGATTTGGCACTACCAATAGATAGCGTATGCAGTTTTGGATTGGTGGTATTCCACTCACCCCAAAAGGCGGCGGCTAATAACTCATCAAACGCCCCAAACATGAGTTCTGTTTCAATATCGCCCGACACTTCGGCAGAAGTTACCATGCCTTGCTTGGCAATGCGACCGCCGCCCACCAGTTCACTTTCGGTAAGCTCGGCTGATACGGTTAAGCCGTTTGAAATGTTTGGCAAGGTTTTCCAACCTGTTTTTGGGACGGCTTTAATATCCGTCTGTTTTGCGTATGCTGTGACGACTTTTGCACCACTTGACATTGATTTACTCCCATAAAAAAGCACCCAAAAGGGCGGTTAAAAAATTATAAGAAAAGATTTACAAAATATAAGCTATAACTTATACTAACAATAACTAATCAAGGAAATGTTTATGTGGACCGTAATATTTAGCCCTGTCTTTCATAGTTGGTTTGATGAACTTGACAGCGATGAGCAAGACAGCGTTTTTTATGCTTTAAAGCTACTAGAACAACTCGGACCACAGTTAGGCAGACCTTATGCAGATACGCTTTATGAAAGCCAGTTATCCAATCTTAAAGAATTACGCATACAACATAATGGTAAGCCTTATCGTGCATTTTATGCTTTTGACCCCATTCGCCAAGCAGTAATGCTTTGTGCTGGCGATAAAACAGGCGATAAAAGATTTTATAAAAAAATGATACCACTTGCTGAACAAATCTATGCAGACTATCTCAAGGAAAAATCACTATGACAACATACATCACTTTACAAGAAAAAATGGCAATGCTTGATGATAAGCGTCGTGAACAAATTGAAGCTCGTGCTAATCATACCCTGCTTGCCATTCGTCTTGCCGAGCTTAGAAAAAATGCCAAACTTAGCCAAAAAGAATTGGCTGAAAAAATCGGCATTTCTCAATCAGCCATTTCACAACTTGAAAGTAGTGGCAATGTGCAACTTGACACATTAAATAAATATGTTACTGCATTAGGTGGTAAACTGCGTTTATCGGTTGAAATGCCCAATGGTCAAGTTCATCTCTAATTAAAACGATACGGCACACTGACATTGATTTGATAAAAGCCGTCAGATACGCCTGCATTGATGATACTGGGGGCTAATAGCTCCAATTTGTCTGTTTGGTAGCAGGATAAATGACGAGCTAGGCTATCAGCGTGGCGTTTAAGCTCTGCCGCGCCTGTATTTTCACGGTCAAATAATTGGATAATTAGCGTTCCCACTTCACGCACGCACGGCTTATCATTCATACAGGCGATATGGTTAATACCCCCTACAACGCTTACCCTAATCCATACGCCAGTTTTAGGCGGTGTAAAATTACGGTTTAGCCGTGCCGTGCGTTCTTTATTGAATAAATCCCACTCAACTAAATGGGTCATAATTTGTTTTTCAATTTCTAGGCTGTTCATAAACTACCCTAAACTCGCCACCATACTGTTAAACGCATTGCCATACACACCTGTTGGGGCTTGTTTAGACCAGCCGTTTTCTAGGCGTATGCAATACGGTACATTGGTTTGGATAAATACAGGTTCATATTGCCCGATTGCAAGCGTTGTCGTTGTTGCTCCACTCATCGCATAGCTTGGAGAGCCTACGCTGATATGGTGCGAGTTACGATAACGCCCTGTATCAACAGGGCTTAAAGCACGCACATTGTTGATTGTGTTATTCACGGCTTTATTGACTACTTCATTTACATTTTTTTCCAATTCATCAATAAATTCTGTTGGCGGTCTATCCCAGCCCATATTACACCTGCCTTAATTGCACTGTCATACTTACCCTTGCAGGGTCTTGTGCGATATGGACGACTTGATAACCGTTAATTCTATCGTCTAGCTGTATCTCATCGCATTCAGCTTGTAGCACGATGAGTTTTACATCGGTGGCAATGATTGTACTGCCGTCAATCTCACTTGAACGATAAGCACTAAACACGCCACGCCCAACATACTCATAAGGCTTATTTGTGGCATTGCCATTTTCCAGCCAGTCATCATCGGATAGTGTTTGGCGTATGCCTGTAAATTCTGATACGGCGTCTTTTAGGTCATCATCAAAGGCTTGCTTGATGTCGTTTGTAATGTCGCTATACAATCCCATGCTTACACCCTGCCAACAGGTACATTTAGCCCTGTAAATTTCACGACATACGGCTCAAGCAATGCGTCAGCTATCATCTGCCCTTGACTGATTGCTTGACCGTCTAATCCGTCTTTGTAGGTCTTAGATACCGATACATCGCCTGCTTTTGATGATTTACTGGCAATCACGCCTTCGGTGCGTCCTGCCATAAATGTGCCGTCAAGAAAGGCTGTGGCAAGCTCAACACCTGCCAGCACAATATCGCTAGGCACTTGTAGCACATCATCAATATAAGTGGGGTTAGTAAGCCGTACGCCTTTGTTTTTGATATAAGCATTTACAACGGCTAAAGTTCGCTTCTGCTCTGTTTCATCTAAGCCGTCTAAGGCTGATTGGATATGTTCAATGGTTAGCATTATTTATCCTGCAACTCTTTGCTTGTCTTTCGCCAATTGTTAATTGCGTTGATGATATTAGGGGATTGCCAAAGGACAATCAGCACACAGGCAACAATACCAATCGTCATAATTTGCACCATAGTTAATTCTTTTAATATCTCTAAAAGTGTGATAAAATCACTCATATCAAATTATTCCTTTTCTACATCAAAAGGGATATAAAAAATACCCAGTAATTCGCAGTTACTGGGTATTTTATTACGCCTAAAAAAGCTCAAAAATTAACTTTCCACTTTTTTAAGGCTCTTTGGTTTTGCGTTTTGGTTTTTCGGCTTCAGTCTTTGGTTCTGCCTTTGGTTCAACTTCAGCCTTTGGTTCTGCCTTTGGCTCGGCTTTTGGTTTTTCCACTTCAGCCTTTGGTTCATCTGTCGCCAGTTTGTGCAATGGATAAATATCTAAATACGCCTGTGGCACTTTGCCATACACAGCGTCGCACTTTTCCAAAAAATCATTGTCTTTATAAGCACTCGCATTACGAATGATAAGACCGTGTTTTTTGGCAAATGCTTGGTTGTCCAAACCAAAATCATCAGTAAAATAAAGAATTTTTTTCATCATTTACCCCAAAAAAGCCCCATAAAGGGGCTTTGGTTATTGAGTTTGTAATAGTACGCCTGCTGTGTCTTTGATGTCGGTAGCGATTTGTTCCCAGTTGGTAGGCGTTGCCAATGCACCTGCATTTGGATTGTTGCCACCT